>VGTW01000025.1 GCA_016874555.1 Gammaproteobacteria bacterium
AGCCCGACGTGCTGGTGGTGGTCGCCTATGGATTGATTTTGCCACCCGAGGCACTTGCCGTGCCGCGGCTGGGTTGCATCAACATTCACGCATCGCTGCTGCCGCGGTGGCGCGGTGCTGCACCGGTACAGCGCGCGATTTTGGCGGGCGACACCTTGACCGGCGTCACCCTCATGCAAATGGATACCGGGCTAGATACCGGGCCGATTTTGCTGCAGCGCGAGTTGTCGATTTCTTTGACAGACGACACAAAAAGTCTGCTGACCGCACTAGCCGCCCTCGGAGCGCCGGCCCTGCTCGAAGTGCTCGATGGGCTCGAAGCCGGCACGGTCGTACCGCGGCTGCAGCCCGCCCTCGGCGTGAACTATGCCTCAAAGATCGACAAGGCAGAGGCGCGTATTGATTGGCGCGAGTCGGCGCTTGCCATCGATCGACGTATCCGCGCGTTTCGGCCTTGGCCGATCGCTGAGGCGACCTATCACGGTGAGCAAGTGCGGATCCATCGCGCCAGTGTGATCGCGAAGGGAGAATCGGCTCGTCAGGTCGATAGCGCAGCGCCCGGTACCATACTCGGACTGCGCGATGATCTCCTGATCGTGATCTGCGGCAAAGATTTTCTGGGTATTGCTGAACTGCAACGCGCTGGTCGGCGCAGCATGACTGCACGTGAATTTGCCAATGGCCTGCGTGCCACGGGCGAGGTACTCGAGTGAACGAAGCAGCGATCGAGTTTCAACAGGGTACGGACTCTACGCCGGGCACTGCCATCACGAAGGGCACTGGTCTCGCGCCGGGAGCCGCGACTCTGGCGGCAGCGGTGATCGCCGTGAGTGCGGTGGCTCACGAGGGACGTTCGGCAGACATCGCGCTGCAGTCCGCTGACGAGTGCGGCGATCGCGCGGCGGTTCGAGCAATCGCACTAGGCACTCTGCGCTGGTATCTGCGTCTCGCGCCCGCGCTTGCCAAGCTCGTCAATCGACCAGCTGTTGACATGCCGCCCTTGTTGCGCAGCTTGCTGATCGCCGCGGCACATCAGGTCCAGTACTCACGCGCTGCTCCCGAGCGCTGTGTACATCTGGCCGTCGATGCGGCGCGCACACTCGGACTGCCCCGCGCAACTGGGTTCGTGAACGCAGTACTGCGTCGATTCGTCCGCGAGCGAGTGGACCTTTTCGCAGCAGTTGATGCCGATCTCGCGACGCGCCACGCCTACCCTGGGTGGCTGACCCTGCAGCTTATGACCGCGTGGCCCGAGCGTTACGAGGCGATTTTGCAGGCCAGCAACGAGCATCCGCCGATGACTTTGCGCGTAGCCGCAGCCGCCGCTCGTGAGCAGTATATCGCCGAACTCGCGGCAGCAGGTCGCGAAAGTGAACTCATCAAAGATTTCGCGGAGGCGGTGCTGCTGCGACACTCGGCGCCGGTTACGGCACTACCCGGCTTCGCCGAGGGTCGAGTGTCGGTACAAGATGCCGGCGCGCAGCTCGCTGTGCTGCTGCTCGATGCGCGTGCCGGCGATCGCGTGCTCGACGCGTGTGCCGCACCGGGTGGGAAAAGCGCCCATATTTTGCAACGTCAGCCCGAGGTTGATCTTCTGGCCGTCGATGATGATTCGGCCAGACTCGCGCTCGTGACTGCGACCTTTTCGCGGATTGGTGCCAAACCGCAGTCGGCACGCACGCGGCTCGTCGATCTGACGCAGGGCGACGCACTCGCCGACGAAGCACTGTTCGACCGTATTCTCGTCGATGCACCGTGCTCGGCTACAGGCGTTATCCGCCGTCACCCCGACATCAAATTGCTGCGCCGCAGCGAGGACATCGCAGGCTTTGCACGGCTGCAGCGGCGCATCCTCGAACGCTGCTTTGCCAGACTCGCCCCGGGCGGACGGCTCGTGTACTCGACCTGCTCAATCTTGCCGGCCGAAAACGAACGGATGCTTGGCGATTTTCTTGAGGCAACGCCCTCGGCCCGAGTACTGCCCTGGCCGTCGGGGTTGGTCCTGCCGACCAGCGCGATTCGGCAAAACATTGGCGTGCAGTTGCTGCCCAGGTCTGGGCCGGCGTCGACCGATGGCTTCTATTATGCTTGCCTAGGTCGGGTTGATGACGCATGAGCAACCATCATCTACAGATCCGGCGTCCGCGCATGGGCCTGCTGGCTGCGGTCTGCCTGTGGCTGGTCGCCGCGTTGTCTTGGCAGTCGATGCCTGCCCATGCCGATCCGCTCGAGGGTACCCTCGAAATCCAGTCGGCGTTCGTCAACGTGGTCGGCGGTGTGTATCAGCTGCATGTGCGTACCCGTTATCCTGCGAACGAAGAGACCGTCGCTGCGCTGCGCGACGGTGGCACGCTTTCTTTTGACGTCGATGTCGAGGTAACGCGCGAGCGGCGTTTCTGGGCGGATGCGACCATCGTTACCTTGCGTCTCGAACGTGAGCTCAGCTACCACTCGGTGAGCGAGCGCTATGTGGTGCGCGATCCGCTGGTCGAAGGCGAACAGAGATCCTACGCGACACTCAAAGAGGCCCTGGCTGATCTCGGCAGCGTCGATAGTTGGCCGATACTCGTCGCGTTGCAGCTCGCCGAACCCGGCGACTATGTGGTCAGCGTGCGAGCGAGCGTGCGCCGCGGCCGACTCACCGATGCGCTGCGCGCTCTCATGTTCTGGTCCGATGACTGGCAGCGCGAGAGCAAGTGGTATTCATGGTCGCTGCCACGCTGAAAAACCGGCGTACCACCATCCTGGCCGCGATTTGGGTCGCGGTCGTTCTCGGCGCGCTGTTTGCGCTCTTCATCTCCTCGCAAAACTCTGCGCAGTTCGGTCGCTTGCAACCTTGGATATTGTTGGCGAGTGCGATTGCAGTCGCTGTCATCATCGTGTTGCTCGCCCGCAAGATCGCACAGCTCGTCAAGGCGTATCGCGGCGGCGTCCCGGGCTCGCGGCTGACCTCTCGAACGGTACTGGTGTTTGGTACGCTAGTTGTGCTGCCCCTGCTCGCGGTCTATGTGTTCTCGCTCGAATTTTTGAACCGCGGTATCGACAGCTGGTTTCGAGTTGAGATCAAGCAGGGTCTGAACGATGCCGTGGTGCTGTCGCGCTCGGTGCTGGAACTTCGCATGCGTGAGCACGACCAACGCACGCAGCGCTTCGCGGCAACGCTTGCCGCACAGGGCTCGACCGATATTTTCTTTGTACTTGAAGAAGAGCTGCGCAATTCCGGCGCCAGGGAGATCGTGCTGTACGGCGATCACGCGCGCGTCATCGGCGCTGTAACTCGGGGAGTATCCGATTCTTTACCCACCCGTCCGCCTGCCGACCTGGTGCGTCGGGTCACCGGTGGTGCATCTTATGTCAGTCTCGAACCCATGGGCGATTCCAAATATTTAATTCGAACTGCTGCGCCGCTGCCGGGCGTGCCGTTCGCCAAGGGGGATGCGCGCTATGTGGTCGCGATCTACGAGCTGCCGCGACAGCTCGCCGAGCTAACTGATGCCGTGCAGCATTCGTATTCGCAGTACGGCGATCTTGCGGAGCTACGCGAACCACTTAAATACAGCTTCCGGCTAACGCTCACCATGGTGCTTCTCGTCACCTTGCTCGGCGCAATTTACGGCGCGATCTTTTCGGCTGAGGTATTGTTCAAGCCCGTGCAAGATCTGATGGCGGGCACACGCGCCGTGGCCAAGGGAGATTTTGGCACACGCGTGCCGCTCACTTCGCACGACGAGATGGGCTTTCTCGTGCAGTCGTTTAATGATATGACCAAGCGCTTACGACGGGCTCGCGAAGAAACGGAACGTAGCCGGCTTGAGGTAGATCGCGAGCGTGAGCAACTTGAGATCATCCTTGCGCGCCTGTCCGCCGGCGTCATCACCGTCAACCGCGAGCTCATCGTCCAACGCGTGAATGAATCTGCCAGCAGCATTCTCGGTATGAATCTCGCCGATTCGGTGGGACGCTCGCTCGCGGCGGTAGCGGCTGCCGTAGAGGGTAGCGTGCTGACCGCCTTCGTCAATGAATTACAGACGCGCTTTGCGACTGGTCGTGACGATTGGCGCGAGCAGATCGAGTTGCGCGGTGCTCAGGGCAAGACTGGCTCGAGGGTGCTTGTTTGCGCCTGTGTACCATTGCCGCAAGCCACAAATGATCCGGAGAAATTCGTTATCGTTTTCGATGATGTCACGCACTTACTGCAGGCCCAGCGCGACGCCGCCTGGGGCGAGGTTGCGCGTCGACTCGCGCACGAAATTAAAAATCCATTGACGCCGATCCAGCTGTCGGCTGAGCGCATGCGGCGCAAGCTGCTGCCGGGATTGACCGGTCAGGATGCCGATATGGTCGATCGCTCAACGCACACCATCGTGCAGCAGGTCGAATCCATGAAGCAGATGGTCAATGATTTCAGCGAGTACGCACGGGCGCCATCGTTACAGTTAGGCGCCTTCGATTTCAACCGCTTGGTCGTCGAGGTGACTGATCTCTATCGTGTGCAGGAGGCGGGTATCGAGATCGTCACCCGCCTCGACCCCGTACTCGGTGCTGTCGAGGCTGATCGCTCGCGAGTGCGGCAGGTATTGAACAATTTATTGACCAATGCCTTCGAGGCGCTGGAGGGTCTGCGCCCGGCCAGAATCGAGTTGCAAACGGCGTCGTGCGAGCTCGAGGGGCAGTCTGCTGTCGAATTGACCGTGACCGATACCGGCCCGGGGTTCCGGAGCGAGCTGATCGAGCGTTTTTTCGACCCTTATGTGACCACGAAGCCGCGTGGCACGGGCTTGGGCCTTGCCATCGTCAAGAAGATCGTCGACGACCACGGCGGTCGGATCGAGGCCGAGAATCGGCGCGAGGGCGGAGCCCTCGTCCGTGTTATGTTGCCAATACGGGATCAGTCTAGGTCGGTGGTGGCGCGAGCCGTACGACCGGAGTCGAGGAGGGAGCGGGCATGAGTGCCGCAAGCATTCTGGTGGTGGACGACGAGGCTGACATCCGCGGACTCGTCAAAGAAATCCTTAGCGAAGAAGGCTACGAGGTCGAGGTCGCGAGTAATGGCGCCGAGGCGCGCAGCTTGCGCCAACGGCAGAAGCCTGACCTGATTCTGCTCGACATCTGGATGCCGGATGTCGATGGCATCACCTTGCTGCGCGAATGGTCGACGACGACCGACGACGTATGTCCGGTGGTGATGATGTCCGGGCACGGTTCAGTCGAAACCGCTGTCGAGGCGACGCGTCTCGGCGCAGCTGATTTCGTCGAGAAACCGCTATCGATCGCCAAACTACTGCGTACGGTCGAGCTAGGTCTCGAGGGCGCACGTAGCCGCCGCGCTGCAGGTCGACTGCGCGCTGCCTGCGCGGTCGAGCCCGTCGGCAAAAGTCGGTCGATGCAGCAGCTACGTAGCGAGCTCACCCGTATCGCAGCCGGCAACAGTGCCGTGTTGCTGCAGGGCGAGCACGGCTCGAGACGTGAGACCTTTGCTCGGTTTCTGCACGATCACAGCACGCGTGCTGCCAAGCCTTTTGTGGTGATGATCGCGAGTGCACTGCGCGAGTCGGACGCCGAAGCGACACTCTTCGGTCGCGCCGGTGATGACGCTGCCGCCGGGCTTCTCGAGCAGGCCGGCGACGGTACGCTGTTCATTAATGGATTGGACGACCTGCCCGCCGCTGCACAGCGTTGTCTGCAAGGCGTGCTCGAGAGCGGCAGTTTCATGCGGCTCGGCGACACCAAGACACGGTTCCTACGCGCACGGCTCATCTCCTCGGCGCAACCGGGCATCGAGTTCGGTACGGGCAACGGAGTCCGGCGCGATCTGCTGGCGCACCTGAATGTCGTGGTGGTTCGGGTGCCACCGCTGCGCGAACACGCTGAGGATGTTCCAGATCTGCTGCGCCACTATGTTGATCGCTTGGTCGATGCCGAGGGTCTGACGTTTCGGCGCTTTGGCGTGGCCGCCCAGAATCGTCTGCGTAATTACCCCTGGCCCGGAAACGTCCAGGAATTGCGCTCCGTGGTGCGGCGTCTGCTGACGCAAACCGGCAGCGAAGAAATCACGCTCGAAGAAATCGAACACGAGCTTGCGCTGGCTGCACCACCCGGCGAAACGTCGGTCAAGCAAGATCTGCTGGCGCTAGGCTTGCGCGAAGCACGCGAGCACTTCGAGCGCGCGTATCTGCAGCAGCAGTTACTATTATGTCACGGTAAGGTGGGGCAACTCGCCAAGCGCGTCGGGATGGAACGCACCCACCTCTATCGAAAGTTGCGCGCGTTGGGTGTGGATTTTCGCAGCGTCACCGATAACGGGGATGCTTAGTCGCCGACGCGGATCACCACCACGTCGATATCGGCGCGCTGCAACGTCGCTCGATAACGATTGAGTTCGCTCAAGTCATTGATCGGACCAACGCGCAGCCGATGAAACACATCGTTGTCGATCGCAACGCGCTGAATGATGGAGCGGATGCCGAGACGAATCAGTTTGGCCTGCAGTTGTTCCGCCTCCTGTGGATTTTTGAAGACTCCGGGCTGCAACACGTACACACCGGGTCGCTCGATAGGCGAGCTCGGCAGATTGGGTACTGGTGCATTCGGGTCCGTTTCGGGGACTACCACTTCGCTGCGCGGCAGCATGTCGTAGAAGCCATATTTCGGCAGCGGCTCTTCGGCTTCAGTGCCGACGGAGTCGCGACGGACCACCTGGGGTGTCGGCTGCGAGGGTTCAGCGGCATCGGTTGCCTGGCGTATAACTTGCTGCTGCCAAACAAAAACTCCGGCAGCCACGAGGAGCCCTAGCCCCAGGCCTACAAAGAATTCGCGACTGAAATGGAATTCAGCACGATCACGCTTTCCCGCGCGCTTGAAGTCGCGACCAATCGGTGTAATGCTCACATCGACTCCGGCGCTGCTACCCCTAGGATGGCGAGACCATTACGCAGCACTTGCTGAACGGCCAGCAGTGCGTAGAGCCGCGCGCTACGCAGTGCATCGTCGGCAACTAGAATACGTTCGGCGTTGTAGAACGCGTGCAGCGTGGTGGCGAGTTCGCGCAGATAGTGTACGAGCGCGTGTGGCGCGCGCTGCGCCGCCGCCCGAAGAATAACTTCGGGATAGCGCGAAAGCGCCGCGAGCATTGCCTCGGCCTGTACGCCGGCAAGCAGTGTTGCGCCCTGCAAGAGCATGATTTGCCGTGCCTGCGCGTCATCATAGGCAAAGCCTCGTTCGGCGAGTTCTTTTATGACGCTGGCCACGCGAGCGTGGGCGTACTGAATGTAAAACACTGGATTTTCATTTGTCTTCGACTTCGCCAGCTCAAGATCGAAGTCCAGCGACTGATCATTGCTACGCATCAAATAGAAGATTCGGCAGGCGTCGTTGCCCACTTCTTCCCGTAGCTGTCGCAGCGTGACGAAGTTGGCCTCACGCTTGCCCATCGACATCTTCGCGCCATTTCGGAACAGTGCCACCAGCTGAATGAGGGGCGCCTCGAGACAATTGCCCGGATGTCCGAAAGCCTGCAGCCCGCCACGCACGCGCGTCACATAGCCGTGATGATCTGCGCCGAGTACATTGATGAGAACGTCGAAACCGCGCTCGCGCTTGTCGAGGTGATAAGCGATATCCGATGCAAAATAGGTTTTGACACCGTTATCGCGTACCACGACACGATCTTCGTCATCGCCGAACAGAGTGGCCTTGAACCAGGTGGCGCCATTTTTGACGTACAGTAGATCGTCCTCGCGTAGACGTTGCAACGCGCGATCGATGGCGCCGCTGTCCGTGAAGACACGCTCCGAAACCCAGTTATCGAAGTGTACCCCATAGCCATCGAGATCGTTACGGATTTCATCGAGCATCGCCGCGATGCTGGTCTGCAGCAGGCGTTGCCATGCGATCTCGCCGAGGAGCATACGACAGCGTGCGATCACGGCATCAATGTATTTGTCTTTGTCGCCCGCAGGGGCATCAGCCGGCAAATCGGCAAAGACGATAGTCGCCGCATGGCGCAGGGTAGTGCCTTCGCGTACGTGCAAGGCTTGGGCGATCGGGCGAAGGTAATCGCCGCGATAGCCATTCTCCGGAAACTGCAAAGTTTCGCCGCAAATCTCGAGGTAGCGCAACCACACCGAGGCAGTAAGAATCTCGGTCTGTCGGCCGGCATCGTTGACGTAGTACTCGCGAATGACTTGATAACCGGCGGCAGCGAGCAGATTGCCGAGCGCATCACCGAAAGCGGCTTGTCGGCCATGACCCACGTGCATCGGGCCAGTGGGATTCGCGGAGACAAACTCCAACAATACTTTACGCGGCTGCGGCAGCCGCCAGCGTCCATAGCCCGCACCTTCGTCATGCACGCGGGTCACCTCACGGGCATACAAATCTTTGGCCAGGAAGAAATTGATGAACCCGGCACCAGCAACTTCGGCACGAGTGATCAAAGGCGAGGCGGGCAGCGCGGCGACGATCGCCTCGGCGAGCACACGCGGCGGTTCGCCGGCGGCCTTGGCGAGGCGCATGGCGATATTCGAGGCGAAATCGCCGTGGGCGGGATCGCGAGTACGCTCGAGCGTGATCCAGTGCGGATCTACGGGTTGCCCAAGCAGCGAGCTTTCGAGTGATTGCAGCGCGCGCTGCAGCAGGAGTTGCAGGTCTTCTTTCACGGCCGCGATTCTACCGGGTCAATTCCACCGGGTTAGAAGAGTTCTAGCGGATCGACGTCGAGTGCCCAGCGAACGCGTCGGGCCTCGTGCAGAGTTTCGATCTCGGGCAGCCAACGCTCGAGCAGCCGGTGCAGTGCCGGGCGGTCGAGACTTTCTAGCAGCAACTGCGCGTGATGGCGATCAGCGCGTCGTGCCATGGCCGCGGGCGCTGGGCCGAGCAGACGCACCATGGCACTTCGTCCTGTGATGCGCTCGGCGAGGCGGCGTGCGGCACCGAGAAACTCGATCGCCATTTCCGGGCGGGTCGCTGAGGCGCGCAGCGCCGCAAGTCTTGCGAAAGGCGGCCAGCCCGTGCTGCGACGCTCCTCGAGTGCGGCGTTCGCGAAGGCGTCGTAACCCCCGGTGAGCAGACCCGAGAGCAGCGGATGTTCGGGATACTCGGTCTGGATCAACACTTCACCCGCACGTTCGGCGCGACCCGCGCGACCGGCAACCTGAATGATGGTTTGTGCCAACCGTTCGGCCGCACGAAAGTCGGTGCTGAAAAGTCCTTGATCGGCATTCAGCACCACGACTAACGTGAGAGCCGGAAAATCATGGCCCTTGGCGACCATCTGCGTGCCGACCAAAATTCGCGCCTCACCGCTGGACACGCGGCGCGTGACCGCTTCGAGTTCATCGCTATGACGCACCACGTTGCGATCGAGTCTTGCGATGCCGACACCCGGAAATAGTGCAGCGAGATTTTCTTCGACCCGCTCCGTACCCTGACCCACGGTTTTGACTGCGTAACCACACACAGGGCACTGCCGTGGCAGTTCACGATCAGCGCCGCAGTGATGACAGCGCAGGCGTCCCGCCTGCCGATAGACCGTTAGTCGAGCATCACAGGAGAGACACGGCGCGATCCAGCCGCAGCTTGTACAGGCGAGCGTCGGCGCGTAGCCGCGGCGATTGATGTACACGAGCACCTGCCCGTCGGCAGCGAGGTGACGTTGGATAATGCTTACCGCGGTGGTCGACAGACCTGCGTGAACACGTTCGCCGCGCAGATCAAGCAGGCGCAAGGTCGGCGGTGCGGCTGCGGCCGCACGCTCGGGCAAGGCGAGCCGCGTCAGTCGACCCGCGCTCGCGTTGTGCAGCGATTCGAAGGAGGGTGTCGCCGAGCCGAGCATCACCGGAATATCGAGCATGCGTGCGCGCACCATCGCGAGGTCGCGTGCCGAATAGCGAAACCCGCCTTCCTGCTGTTTAAAGGAGGCATCGTGCTCCTCATCGACGATGATCAAGCCGAGTTCAGGCACCGGCGCGAACACCGCCGAGCGCGTGCCGATGACGAGCTGTGCGCGGCCCGAGTGCACGAGTCGCCAGGCGGCGAGCCGTTCGCCGTCAGTCAGCCCGGAATGCAGGATGGCGAGCACTGCCTGCGGAAAGCGTTGTGCGAAGCGGCCAACAAGTTGCGGCGTGAGACCGATCTCGGGGACGAGCGCGAGCACTCGGTGGCCGAGTTCGAGTTGCCGCTCGGCAAGACGCAGATAGACTTCGGTTTTGCCGCTGCCTGTCACCCCGTGCAACAGCCAGCCACGGTAGCCGCGATCGCCGGCCGTCAACACCGTGGTCAGCACGGCACTTTGCGCCGTCGTCAGTTCGGGTTTTGCGGGCGGCCTGGCTACCGGCGCGCTTGCAGCCGAGCTCGCTGCGCGTTGCTCGCAGCGGATCCAACCGCGAGCCAGTAACGCACGCGCGGCCTCGCGCCAACCTGCTTGCCATTCATGCAGCGTTGAACTCGCGAGGCCCTCAGGCCCCGCAATGACAAGCTGCTCCAGCAGGGCGTGTTGCTTCGGTGCACGTCGCGGCTCGCCGCCTTGGTGCGCGGTCACACCCTGCTCATCGACCGTCCAGTATTCGGTAATCGCGGTGAGCGTTGCGCCCTCGCGGGCGAGCTTGGGCAGGGCGGCGGCAAGCACTTCGCCGATGGGGTGATGGTAATAATCCGTCGCCCACCGCAGCAGTTCGAGTAACGGCGCGTCGAAGGTGGGCCCGGGGTCGATAACCCCTGAAATACGTTTTAATTTACTGGGATCGACATCTGATTGACTCTCTAATGAAATAATAATTCCAATGAGTCGCTGGCGTCCGAAGGGTACTTCGACTCGCATGCCTATCGTCGGCAGCGGACCGCTGGCAGGGGGCAAATAATCGAAGCAACGGCGCAACGGGGTGTCGATCGCGACCCGGCAAAACGCCGTCCGGATCCCTGCCGGATTTTCCACAGAGGGTGTGGATAACGTTGTGGACAGCCTGCTTTTCAAGCGCAAAATCTCAGCATTTTTAGCGGTTTTTCGTTCCGCTGATCAATAATTAACCAATTCTCGGAATGATTCACGAAATCAATAACTTGAAATTTTTGAAGCCTGCAATGGACGCTTCTTACGGCGCTTTCGTGACACCGTTTCTCCGCCGCGCACTGCAAGTGTCTGATTCGCCATGACCTGCAAACCCCAAGACGGCGGTACCCTCAGCGAGCGCGGCTCCAGTTGGTCAGCGATACCCCGGCCAGCGCCACCAGCCCCCCAACGACCATCGACGCCAGCAACACTTCGTCCAGCAGCAAGGTGCCGAGCAGCACGCCGAACACCGGCACCAGGTTGTTGAACACCGCGGTGCGCGCAGCCCCAAGCTGCTGCAGGCCCTGCGCGTACCAGACAAAGCCCAAGGCCGTGCCGCCGGCGCCAAGATAGACGATCGAGGCCCAGGCTGCGACCGAGACCTCGCTCGCCTGCCATTGCGACCACTCGAAGGGCAGACCCAACGAGAGCATCGAGGCGCCCCAGAACGTGGTCACGGTGGTCAGCGCGAGCGGCGAGACCGGCGCTTCACCCTCGAGCGCGAACCGACCGAGCACCGAGTAGAGCGCCCAGCAGGCGGCGCCACCTAGCATTAACAATTCGCCGCGTCCCACCCGTTGCAACAGCAAGGTCGGGCTACCTTTGGCGAGCACGATCACCACACCGCTGAGCGCCGTGACGATTCCGAGCCAGCGAAACGCCGATAGACGTTCACCGAATATCAGCGCCGTGGTGACGGCGGTCAAAATGGGGTTGAGGGCGACAACGAGCGCGGTGCGTCCCGCGGGAATCAATTCCAGCGCACCCAAAAACAGCAGGTTGTAGGTCACAAGTCCGCTCAGTGCGAGTAGCGCAGAGTAGATCAGATCACGGCGACGCAGCCGTGGCAGACCGCTTTCGCTCAATAGCAGCAGCGGCAGCAAGATGACGAACGCGGTCCAGAATCGCAGTGCCGAAATCGTGAGGTGCGGCAGCTCGGGAGCGGTGATGCGCCCGGCGATGAAAGTGCCGCCCCAAAGCGCGGCGACCCCGGTCAAACGCAGGTATAGGCTGATGGGCGCGGCAGTCACGATGTGCGGGTCACGATGCGTAAGTCATGTGCGCTGCTCGCGCCAGGCTACGTAGATACCGGCCGCGATGACCAGCGAGGCACCGCCGAGCACAGTCCTGTTCGGCCACAGCGACCACGCTATCCAGTCGATGCCGATACCCCAGAGCAAGGCCGTGTATTCAACCGGAGCCACTACGGCAGCTGGGGCGTGACGAAACGCCTCGGTGATGTAGTGCTGCCCTGCTGCACCGAAACCGCCGGCGGCCACGATCAGCCACCAGTCACTGTCGCGGATCGGCATCCAGTTCGGCAGGGCAATGGCACCGGCGACTACGGCGATGATCAATAAAAACGAGAGCACGATCGCGGGCGATTTTTCGCTGTGCGTCAGGATTCGTGCCGTGATCGCTGCGAATGCATAGCACAACGCGGATAAACCAGCCGTCAACCCGGCGAGCAGCGGTAGGCCACCGGGCCGCGGCTGCAGGATGATCAGCGTTCCGATCAAGCCCACCACGATCGCCAGCCAGCGACCAAGATCTATTTTTTCTTTAAGCAGCAGTGCTGCGAGAGCAGCGATCAGCAGTGGGGCCGACATATAGAGCGAATAGACGGAGGATAGTGAGGCGTCACGTAATGCCATGATGAACGTCACGAGCATCAGGACACCAAGCGCGCCGCGGACCAAATGCAGTCCGATGCGCTGCGGTCGCAACTCGGCGAGCCTGCCCTGGTACCAGAAAGGTACCAACAGAAAAGGCAACGAGGCGAGAGCGCGGATCGCCGTCACCTGGAAGGGTGGATAGTGCGCGGCAAATAATTTCAGCAGCGCGTCCATGAATGAAAAGGCTGCGACGGCGACGAACATCGCCGTAACCCCTCTAGCGGATTCGGTCATCGCGAACGACTGTACCGCCCTTCATGACGAAGTTCACGCGCTCGAGGGCGCGAATATCATTGAGTGGATCATCGCTAGTCGCGATGAGGTCGGCATAGGCACCGGTTTTGAGCGTGCCGATCTGCTCGTCCAAGCCGATTGCATCAGCGCCATTGACGGTTGCTACCTGTATGGCCTGCATGGGTGTCATACCATAGCGAACCATGACTGCGAGTTGGCGCGCGTTGTCACCGTGCGGATAAATGCCTGCGTCCGTACCGAAAGTCATGCGGATGCCGGCCTTGAGCGCCCGCTCGAAGTTGCGGCGCTGGATCTCGCCGATCATTGCGTCTTTACGGATGAACTCCGGCAGCTCGCCGCGCCGCTTAGATTCGGTTTGCGTGTAATCGGTATTGTAGATATCCATCGAGAAATAAACTTTGTATTTCTTTGCGAGTTCGATGCCTTCGTCATCGATCAGGCTCGCATGCTCGATGGTGTCGACCCCTGCGCGCAGTGCCACCTTGATGCCACTTGCACCGTGCGCATGCACCGCAACCTTGCGGCCGTGCATGTGCGCTTCGTCGACGAGCGCGGCTACTTCCTCGGGCGTGAACTGCTGCATCCCGGGCTGCGTACCCTTCGAAAATACGCCGCCCGTCCCGCAATATTTGATGACATCGGCCCCGTAGCGGACGTTTTGCCGCACCGCCTTACGTACTTCGTCCGGCCCATCTGCGGTGCCCAGCGAGGTTTGGCGAAACTCCGGTGCCAGTAGGTTGCTGCCGCAATGTCCGCCGGTGATGCCAATGCCCGGGCCTGATACCACCAGACGCGGGCCAGGCATATCGCCTGCATTGATGGCATCACGCAGCGCGACATCGGCGTAGCCATCAGCCCCAAGATTACGCACCGTGGTGAAGCCTGCCTCGAGCGTACGTCGCGCATTGGCGGCGCCGATCAGTGCCAGCCGCGGAATCGACAGTCCGAGCTGTTCGTAGCTCAGGATTGTCGGGTCCGAGGTGAGATGGGTGTGGGTGTCGATCATCCCCGGCATCACCGTTGCCGCCGAAAGATCGATCACGCGCACGCAGTCGCGGGTTGTCGAGTCGTTGTAGGCGCTGACACCAAGAATTCGCTCGCCGGCGATCCGCACCATCTGTTGGCGAAGTACCGCGCCGCGGTCCGGATCGATCAGCCGCCCAGCCTTGATGGCGATGGTGCAGGTCGTGGGTTCTGCACCTACGATCTGTGCGCTCAGGGGTGTAGCGGCTACACAGAGGAGACCCAGCGTCGCGGCGATCATCAAAAACATCGTCGGGTGTGTGCAGGTGTCGTGGCAAATTCGGCGGCAGATTGCGTTGTTTTCCATTACTTTGTTACTGGCAATCTTTAAAAACCATACCCCTGCTAATTAGCAAAAAATTGATCAAATTTATCGGGGTGAGAGGAATCCATAAATCTGACCAATCATTCAGTGTTTATACAACCACTATCGCATCATAAGTTGCGGTTATGGGGTCGGTAGCCCCTCGAAATCATAAGACTAGCAATCGAAATGAACACAAAACGAAATTCACGACGTCGAACCCTCATTACCAGTGCAGTCCAAAACCCTTGAAATAATTGCCAATTTGGCTTTTATACCGGCTTTGATCCTGGCGGCGACGCATGGATCGGCCGCCATCACCGAACTCATCATGGGCCATCGCCAAAGCGGTCGCGGCGGCGAGCGAGCCGGCGGCAAGCTGATACATCGGCTGGAGCGCCTGAAGTTGCTGCAAATCGACTCCGGCTCGCGCGACGACCGCCGCGAAAAATCAGTTTGCCTCACCGCTCAGTCGCACGCGGTGTCGGTGTCGGTTCACGACCACCTCGGGGCTTTGCGGTTCTCAGCTCAGGGGTCGTCGACTGAATAACCCCGCGCCTGCATCCGGGCGATCACGCCATTGCGTCCGAAGAGCTCGCTGATCGGTACGACCGCCAACGCGACGTCGTGCGTCTCGACCGCCTTGACTGCGAGCTTGAACCACTCGTCCTCGAACTGCTGACGGATCGCGGCGACTTTCGGGCTTTGTTGCAGCGCCGACCAGCAGGCCTCTTGCTGGTCGCTGCTGGCGCGCGAACGCAAGGCCTCGATGTCGCCTACCGCCCAGGCTTCGGCGCGGCGCCGCGCACCGTCGAGATCGCTTTCCATGCGGCCCAGCGTGGAGCGCATGCACGGCACTTCGGAATCACGCGAGATCAGGCCAAACTCGGCGAGGGCTCCTTTGGGGTCGTCGATGAAGATCTTCGGCAGTACGATTGGCACCTTGCTCGACTTGGCGAGCTTTTCGACTTTGCGGCTGACATCGTTGCGGCCGGTGAGACCGCTGCGCGATAGCGCTTCGCTCCACAATTCGCCGGCGGCGAGTAAGGGGCGACGCTGCAGCATGTCGCGATCGCGGGGCGCATATTTTTGGCGCAGACCCTCGAAGCGCTGATAAAGATCGGCGGGCAGAACCTGCTCTAGCGTTTGTTTGTCCTCGTTGCCGCGCAGCTTGCGGTACTGCATGTACAGCTGCACGGCCTTGATCGGTCCGATGTCGGCGTTGACGGAGCTGCGCGCCGGAATCACCTGCTTCGCGCGTGACAGCACGCTTTCGACTTCACGTGAACGCCATTCCATTTTCTTTGGCAACGGGCTCAGCGTGCCGAGGATGTAGAGCGTGTTGTCGCCGTTGCGAACCTTCCAGAGACCGGGTCCCGCCGCCTCGCCGACGATGGTGACTTCCTCGATTTCAGACTCGATTTCGGGCTCAGTGGGGGAGCCGACACTGGTGGCTTCGGACTGCGCCCAAGCGGGACTCGAAGCGATCGACAAGCAGGCGGCCCCCAACGCGCCGACCGCGGCCAGAGGGGCGATGATCTGCACTGCGAGTCGAAACACCCCGACCTTATCCCCGCGGCGGTTATTTAGCCGATCCGTTTGCGATCGAAGCAACACGCATATCTCCAGGCAGGTGAGGGCTATGCCAAGCGCCCGTTGCGAAGACGTTGAATCTTGTAACAAAGTTCCCGTAGATTACGCCCCCGATGCTGACATCTGATCATGACGACTTTGCGATCGTGGCTCGTCCTGCCGAAGGGGTCTCCCTGCACCAGCACGTGTTGCGCACCGACGTTGCCGGCATGCCGCTCGAATGGATCGACTATCGCGAGGCGGCGCGGCTCTATCACCAGCAACAGATCGCCTACACCTGCGGGACGCCACTTTTTCGTCTTTATGGCGGTACCAACGCGCTGACCGGTCGGCGCACCGTGCTCGAGGTCAACTCGATCATCGCCACCGCCGGTCAGAGCGGTAATCCCGGGCACTTGCGCAAGGACTACATTCCGCCGCTCAATAACCAGACCCTGTTTCGGCGCGATGCGTTTCTGTGTCTTTACTGCGGTCAGCGCTTCGCCAATCGTGATTTGTCACGTGACCACGTGCGGCCGTTCAGCCAAGGTGGGCGCGATGCCTGGACCAACGTTGTGACGGCGTGCCGCCGTTGTAACAATTATAAGGCTTGGCGGACCCCGGAGCAGGCCAAGATGCAGCTACTCGCGGTCCCGTTTACGCCCACCTATGCCGAGTACATTTTCCTGAAGGGCAGGCGGGTGCTGTTCGACCAGATGGAATATCTGCTCGCCCATTTCCCGCGCAGCAGTCCGTTGCACGGACGCATCAAGCACTTGATGTCCTAAAGCATTTATTGTTCGGATGCGCCCGGCAGCGCGCTCGCGCGGCGTGATCAGCGCGCAGTCTATGCGGTCAGCGCGCCTTGCTACGGGTTCACCCAACGTGCGGTACGCACTGCACTGCCTTGATGCCACGCAAACTGCACGCTGCCGTCGGCACCGAGCGTGATTTCGGGACTTTGCGCCCTGTGTTCCGGGCCGCTGACCAAGGTGCCGTCCATGGAATGGTCTTGGGCGTACAGTGATGACAGCTGCAGCGCGACGACGGAGAGCAGTGGACGGGCAATTTTCGCTTTGGACATTTTTGTTCCCTTGACTTGAGAGACCCCGTCCCCGGACGGTACCCCGAAGTTCTCGGCCGCTACAATGCGCCGTGATTTACCTCATCGACGCCTCCGTTTACGTGTTCCGGGCCTATTACTCCATGCCGCCCGACATGCTCGACCGCGATGGCAACCCCGCCCATGCTGTCTTCGGATTCGCCCGCTTTCTGGGGGATCTGATCGAGCGCGCCCGACCACGCTACCTGGCTGTGGCTTTCGACGAGAGCCTTGCGAGCTCTTTTCGTACTCGTATCGATCCGGCTTACAAGGCGAATCGCGAACCCGCACCGGCTGATCTAAAGTTACAGTTCGAACGCTGCCGCGAATTCTGCCGACACGCCGGTGTCGCCGATTTTGGCAGTGGCGAGTACGAGGCCGACGACATCATCGGCACCCTACATGCGCGCACGCGGGCTGCGGGTTTGCCCGCAACCTTGGTTACCCGCGACAAGGATCTCGCCCAGCTCGTTCGCGAAGGCGATATCTATTGGGATTACACCGCGAATCAGCGGCTTGCTTATCACCAAATCGAGGAATACTTCGGCGTCGTGCCTGAACGCTATGCCGATTATCTGGCACTGACGGGGGATGCCGTCGACAACATCCGTGGCGTGCCTGGGGTCGGGCCGAAAACCGCAGCGGCGTTGCTCAAAGACTTCGTCTCGCTCGAGGAGGTGTACGACAACCTCGAGGCTGTGGCGCGCCTCCCGATCCGTGGAGCAGCAAAACTTCCGGAGAAGCTCGCCAAGCACCGTGACGATGTATTTCTTAGCCGCCGACTTACCGAAATCGTTCGTGATATGCCGCTTGAGGTGAGCGATGAGGCGCTGCGGCCACGCGCGCCAGATATTGCGGCACTGAACGATTTTTTTGATCGTCACAACTTCGGGCAGATGCTGCGCAAGCAAAGCGAGCGCCTTGCAGATATCGCGAGGGACGGCAGTGTTTGAGGCGTCCGGACGCTTCGCTTTGCGCTGGTTGTTGCCGCAGCGCTGGCCGTTGTGGTTAGCACTCTGGCTGATGCGTCGCTTGGCGACGCGTGATTATCTGTCCTTGCTCGCCTTTGGTATCCGTCTTGGTAATTTCGCTAGATGGTTGCCGTTACCGCAACGACGCGTCGTGACTCGCAATCTGTCGTTGTGCTTTCCACAGATGACTCGGTCAGCGCGCCAGAGGTTGTTACAGCAGCACTTTCGCGAATCAGGCATCACGCTACCAGAGACGGCACTCGCCTGGTTTTCACCACCGAAAAAACTGCTGGAGTTGGTACGTTTCGAGGGACTCGATATCTTCGATCGACTGACGGCATCCGGCCGAGGTGCCATTTTGCTCGCTGCTCATTTCACCACGCTCGAGATCGGCGTGCGCTTCATTACGGCAGCGCGTGAGGTGCATGCGGTATACAAGCCCTCCAAAGATCCGCTACTAAACTGGTTTTTTCGGAAGTACCGCGGGGCTATAGCCGCGAGCGTAATTGCGAGCGACGACATCCGTGCGATGGTGCGCGTGCTCAAAGCAGGTGGCGCGGTATGGTACGCACCGGATCAGGCCTTCCGTGCCAAGGGGGCAGAGATGGTGCCTTTTTTCGGTATCCCGGTAGCCACTAACACTGCGACCTCGCGCCTCGCGCGACTTACAGGGGCTGCCGTGTTGCCGTATTTCGTCGAGAGATTGCCGGGTACGGCAGGTTATGTGGTGCGCATTGGCGAGCCGCTGGAGGATTTTCCGGGGGTCGACAGCGTCACAGATACGCTGCGTCATCACGCACTCATCGAAAATGAAGTACGCCGTTTGCCGGCGCAATATCTTTGGCTCCACAAGCGCTTCAAAGGCTTGGGGCCAGATTATCCGGACTACTACTCGCGACGGTACGTCGAAGTTGGGCTACGGGGTACGGGTCATGAAAAAAAACATTGAATCGGTGCTGACGGAATCGCGGGTTTTCGCGCCGCCGCCCGCGTTCGTAGCCGAGGCGCGTCTCAAAGCTCACGACCTTACGGCGCTGCATCAACGCGCTGCAGCGGACCCGCAAAATTTTTGGGCGGAGCTCGCGCGCACCGAGATAGCGTGGCATACGCCGTTTACGGTGACGCTCGACGATAGGGCAGCGCCAAACTTCCGTTGGTTCACCGACGGCGAGCTTAACGTCTCGTATAACTGTCTCGATCTTCAGCTCGCCCAAAACGCCGATCAGCTTGCGATCATTTTCGAGGGTGAGCCCGGTGATGTGCGTACACTCACTTATCGTGAATTACACGCGGACGTTTGCCGTTTTGCCAATGCACTGAAGGCGCGCGGTATTCGCCGTGGCGATCGTGTCGTGATCTACATGCCGCTCGTACCTGAAGCGGTGGTTGCAATGCAGGCGTGTGCGCGAATCGGCGCCATTCACTCGGTGGTCTTCGGTGGGTTCTCGGCGCTGTCGCTGAAGGAGCGTATCGAGGATGCGGGTGCGCGCTGCGTGATCACCGCTGATGGTGGGCATCGTGGCGGCAATATCGTCGAACTTAAGGCAGCCACTGACAAAGCTTTGACCGAGGGTTGCGCGAGTGTCGATACCGTGTACGTACTGCGTCGGACCGGTGCGACTGTGCCGATGCAATTAGGACGTGATCTTTGGTGGCATGAAGCCATCGAGGGCCAGGCGGAGGTGTGCGAACCTGAGTGGGTCGATGCCGAGCATCCGCTGTTTCTGCTCTACACTTCTGGTTCGACAGGTCGCCCAAAAGGCATTCAACATTCGAGTGCTGGCTATTTGCTGGGCGCCAAGCTCACCAGCCGCTGGGTGTTCGATCTGCGCAGTGACGACGTGTTGTGGTGCACAGCCGATGTTGGCTGGATCACCGGTCACAGCTATGTGGCGTATGGTCCGCTCGCGGCGGGGGCAACTCTCGTCATGTACGAGGGCGCGCCCACGTATCCCGACGGCGGTCGATTCTGGCGCATCTGTGGGCAACATGGTGTGACGGTATTCTATACGGCACCGACGGCGATTCGCGCTCTGATGAAGCTCGGCGATGAGCTGCCTGCCAAATATGATCTCTCAAAGATCAGACTGCTCGGCAGCGTGGGCGAGCCGATCAATCCCGAAGCGTGGATGTGGTATCACCGAGTGATCGGGGGCGGTCGTTGTCCCATCGTCGATACGTGGTGGCAGACCGAAACCGGTGCGATCATGATTTCACCGATCCCAGGCGTGACCTCGACCAAGCCGGGTTCGTGCACGCAACCATTGCCCGGAATTTTTGCGGATATCGTCGATGACGAGGGGCGTAGCGTAACTATGCCAGACGCCGGCGGATATCTCGTTATCCGCAAGCCGTGGCCGTCGATGTTACGCACCATTTGGGGCGATAATGATCGCTATCTGGAAACCTACTGGAAAAAGTTCCAGCATCGACTCTATGTCGCGGGCGACAGCGCTCACCGCGATGCCGATGGGTGTTTCTGGATCATGGGGCGTATCGACGATGTGTTAAACGTTGCTGGGCATCGCCTCGGCACCATGGAAATCGAATCGGCGCTGGTTGCGCATCCGCGCATTGCTGAGGCGGCGGTGGTTAGTCGTCAACACGAGATCAAGGGCGAGTCGGTGTTTGCGTTCGTGGTCTGTCGTGGCGCACGGCCGACCGGTGACACCAAAGAATTTGAGAAAGAACTGCGTGACTGGGTAGCCGAACAACTCGGTGCCATCGCCAAACCCGACGATATTCGCTTTGCGGATAACCTGCCCAAAACCCGCTCCGGAAAAATTATGCGGCGGTTGCTGCGAGCCATCGCTCGGGGCGAAACCATCACGCAAGACGTCAGTACGCTCGAGAACCCGGCCATCATCGAGCAACTGCGTGGACACTGACTTTAAGCGGACGCACACCTGTACAATTGCGTTGCAGCGTGCGGCACAGGTGGCGAGTGTAGCGCGAGAGCAACAGTCTTGACCTTTTAAGGCTTCAAAACTTTGCTGTGCTGCACTAAGCTTGACCCTAAGCCGGCCTACCCGCGAGCGGAAGGCGCTCGTGCAGATCACGACAAAAAGCCGGTGTCTGTTCAGTCAGCGGAGGCTAATCGTTATGTCCAAAAGGTACTCGCCCGTCGCATTTTTCGTTTCCATGAGTATTGCCGCGCTCGCCGGTCAAGGCGCTTTAGCGCAGTCAGGCAGTGGGGCCAGTGAGGGCGGTCTTTCCCTTGAAGAAATTGTCGTCACGGCGCGCAAGCGCGAGGAATCACTACAAGACGTCCCAATTGCAGTCACGGCGTTCTCGGCCGAGGACATTAGCAATCGTCAGGTTAACTCCCTCGATGACATCGCCAAGTTTGCGCCCGGCCTCGTGTTTTCCAAGTCCTTCGGTCGCTCTAACGAGCGCCCCGTGGTGCGCGGCCTTGCCAGCGTGCTTGCGGGGACGAACGCGACCGTTGAAACCGGTGTGGCGTATTTCGTAGACGGAGTTTATTACCCCGGCGACATCCAGACCTTGGACATGGGCGAAGTTCAGCGGGTCGAGGTGATCCGCGGCCCGCAGAGCGCGCTCTACGGACGCAATACGTACTCAGGAGCAATTAATTTTATCACTCGCCGTCCCGACGATGTGGTGAGGAGCAGCGTGAGCGGCTCGGTCGATCCCGACGAAACTGCGCTGTCGGCTCGTATCAGCGGACCGCTGACAGACTGGATGTCCGGCAGTCTCTCGATCCGTGAGAACGACTTCGATGGCACATT
>VGTW01000026.1 GCA_016874555.1 Gammaproteobacteria bacterium
CTCGCTTTTCGGCGCATGGCCAACGACGATGTGCCGGCCGTGATTGCCGCCGAACGCGCGGGCTACGCCTTTCCGTGGAGCGAAGGGATTTTCCGTGACTGTCTGCGCGCGGGATATGTATGTCGGGTCGCTGAACTCGATCACTTACTGGTTGGCTACGGCGTTCTGAGTGTTGGCGCGGGCGAAGCCCATGTGCTCAATCTTTGTATGCGTCCCGAATACCGCTGCCGCGGCTTGGGACGCCGCCTGCTGCAGCATCTCATCGATTTGTCGCGAGTTGCTGACGCGCAGGATCTGTTCCTCGAAGTACGTCCGAGTAATCTCGCGGCCATTCGTCTCTATCAGGCGATGGGGTTACAGCAGGTGGGTATACGTCGCGGCTATTACCAAGCAGAGCATGGCCGCGAAGATGCGGTCGTGATGCGCCTCACCCTCAACTGCTGAAATTAACGGGCTTTTCATGAAACTCGGCGACGAAGTCGCGCGACGGCGTACATTCGCAATCATTTCCCACCCCGACGCGGGCAAGACTACGCTCACCGAAAAGCTGCTGCTGTTCGGCGGTGCGATCCAGCTCGCAGGCACGGTCAAGGGCCGGAAAGCCGCGCGACACGCCACCTCCGACTGGATGCGTCTCGAGCAGCAGCGCGGCATTTCTGTCACCTCGTCGGTGATGCAGTTTCCGTATAACGAATGTATCATCAACTTGCTCGACACCCCGGGCCACGAAGATTTCTCCGAAGATACCTACCGCACGCTGACGGCCGTGGATTCGGCGCTGATGGTGATCGACTGCGCGAAAGGCGTCGAAGAGCGAACGATCAAGCTCATGGAGGTCTGCCGGCTGCGTAATACGCCGATCATGACGTTCATCAACAAGCTCGATCGCGACGGTAGAGCACCGATTGAATTGCTCGACGAGATCGAGAAAGTGTTGGGGATCGCGACTGCGCCCGTCACTTGGCCGATCGGCATGGGGCGTGAGCTTAAGGGCATTTATCATCTCGTTGAAGATCGCATTTATGTCTACGAGGCCGGCGAGCGTGGACGCGTTGGCGAGAATGTGGTGATCGAGGGCTTGCATAGCGCGGCGGGCCGGGAACTACTCGTTGATCAGACTGTGGCTTTCGATGAGGAGATCGAGCTCGTGCGCGGCGCCACGCAGGGATTTAGTCTCGAGCGCTACCGAGCAGGCAAACAGACACCGGTATTCTTTGGCTCGGCGACTGCCAATTTTGGTGTCGAAGAACTTTTAAAGGCGTTCGCACAGCACGCGCCGGGGCCCTTGCCGCGGCCGACTCGCCAGCGTGAGGTGGCGCCCACCGAGGAAAAGCTGACCGGATTCGTGTTCAAGATTCAGGCGAATATGGACCCGGCGCATCGTGATCGCATCGCTTTTTTGCGTCTGTGCTCAGGTAAGTACAGTCGCGGCATGAAGCTGTATCATGTACGACTCGACAAAGATACACGCATTGCCGATGCGCTGACCTTTCTGGCCTCCGATCGCTCGGCTGCTGAAAACGCCTACGCTGGGGACATCATCGGTCTGCATAATCACGGCACGATCAACATCGGCGACACCTTCTCAGAGGGTGAAGAGCTCGGCTTTACTGGGATCCCCAATTTCGCGCCAGAACTTTTCCGGCGTGCCATGCTGCGCGATCCGCTCAAGATGAAAGCCCTCGGCAAGGGGCTGGGACAGCTCTGCGAAGAGGGCGCCACGCAGCTGTTTCGGCCACTACGTAACAACGACATGATTCTGGGCGCGGTCGGGCAGCTGCAGTTCGAGGTGGTCGCGTTCCGTTTGGCCGACGAATACGCCGTGCAGTGCAGCTTCGAGCCCATGAGTGTGCATACGGCGCGCTGGGTGTATTGCAGCGACGAGCGCAAGCTTGCCGAGTTCCACAGCAAGGCCTTTGACAACCTCGCGGTAGATCACGGCGGAGCGCTCGTATATCTGGCTCCCTCGAGGGTCAATCTTGGTCTGACGATCGAGCGCTGGCCAGAGATCACGTTCCGGGAAACCCGAGAACAAGCTAACTGAGCGGGGACCCGCCCATCGAAACCCAGAGCCCATACAAACGTCGCGAAACGATTTCCTGGGCGCTTTACGACTGGGCTAACTCGGCCTTTGCAACGACCGTGCTTGCCGGTTTTTTTCCGGTGTTCTTTCAAAAATTCTGGAGTACGGGGGTCGATCCCACGGTCAGCACCTCGCGGCTCGGCTTTGCCAATGGATTCGCGGGGCTGCTAATCGCCGTGCTCGCACCCATCCTCGGCGCCATTGCCGATCGTACCGCGAGCCGGAAGCGGCAGCTTGTAGTCTGGACCACCGTGGGTGTCATCGGCACGGCGTTACTCGGTTTCATTGGACAGGGCGAGTGGTGGTGGGCGGCAGCCTGTTTCATGATGGGCTGCATCGGTTTCAATGTCGGTAACATCTTCAACGATTCTTTGCTGCTCGATGTGGCTGCCGAGCATGAGCTCGATCAGGTTTCGGCGCTCGGGTATGCGCTCGGGTACTTGGGGGGCGGACTGCTCTTCGCCATTAATGTTTTGATGACCCTGAAGCCGCAATTTTTTGGTCTTTCCGATGCGGCTGCCGCAGTGCAGATCTCATTCGTCATGGCCGCTGGGTGGTGGTTTTTGTTCATGCTGCCGACCGCGATCAATGTGCGGGAGCGCGCAGCAATCAGCCAGGCGAGCGGTATGCTCAACGCGGCCCGCGAGGGCCTGTGTGAACTGCGTGACACCTTGCGCAATGTGGGTAAGTATCGGGATATCACGCTCTTTTTATTGGCGTATTGGTTGTACATCGATGGCGTCCATACCATCTACACCATGGCGGTCGATTACGGTGTGGCACTTGGGCTGCCCTCATCGAGCCTGCTTGCGGCCTTGTTGCTAACGCAATTCGTGGCCTTTCCGTCGGCGCTCGCGATCGGCTGGCTCGGCAACCGTTGGGGTCCCAAGCGCTGTATTTTGATGTGCATCGTCGTTTATCTGTCGGCCACCATTTACGCCTATTTTCTCGATACGGTGACCGAATTCTTTGCCCTCGCAGTGGTGGTGGGGTTAGTGCAGGGCGGCATCCAAAGTCTCTCGCGATCGATGTTCGGTCGCCTCGTACCACCGCGAAAAAGCGGCGAGTTTTTCGGCTTCTTCAACATGATGGGCAAGTTTGCAAGCTTTCTCGGGCCGATGCTCATCGGTACGGTAGCATTGCTCACCGGTGACTCGCGGCTATCGATCTCATCGATCATCGTCTTGTTTATTTTTGGTGGGCTCGTATTACTGCGGGTTCCAGGCCGATGAGCCGAGTGCCGCAGCTGCCGCCCGACACCCCAAGGACTCGGAGCCCCTGGCGCCGAGCGGTCGGTACCGCGGCGCTGTGGCTCGCGGGTTGGCGCGTCGAGGGTAACCTGCCCAACTTGCGGAAGTTCGTACTGGTGGTTGCGCCACACACGTCGAACTGGGATTTTGTTGTGGGCTTTTTCGTCTATCTCGCACTGCAGATCGAGACTCGTTGGTTCGCCAAACACACGGCGCTGATTGGGCCTTTGGGGCCGCTTGGTCGACACTTTGGCGCAGTCGCCATTGATCGTAGTCGCGCTGCGCACGTGGTGCAGGCCTACATCGAAGAATTCAACAAGCGCGAGTCCATGATTCTGACGCTGGCGCCCGAGGGCACGCGCAGTCGAGTACCCGACTGGAAGCACGGGTTTCATCGCGTTGCTCGCGGTGCGGGGGTACCCATGGTGCCGGTGGCGCTTGATTTCTCGCGAAAGCGCATCATTTTCGGTTCGCCACAAATGCCGACTGATGACTACGTCGCCGATATGGCGCGTTTCAAGCCGTTTTTCCGCGCCGAGATGGCGAAACACCCGGAAAACTACGATGAGGCGTTACCGACAGCGGTGGGTGGCGGTGCCCAACCTGCCGGGTCCAGCCGGAACGAGTCGCGCAGCAGCACGTAAAGCATCGGGTGACGCACGGCGAGATCAGCGGGGCGTTCAAAAAAAAACTCGGCAGCGACGGCGAGAAACTCACTGGGATCTTCGGCGCCATAGGGGTCGAGCAGGGTTTCGTCGCCGCGATCGACGGCCGCGCACAGCGACTCATACGCCGCGGTGAGCGCCGCGTGTGCCGCTGGATCGCCGCCCGGATAACTGCGCTCCAGAAAATGCGTCACCTCATGGATGACGACGTTATAGCCGTCATCGTGTAATTGCGCCTCTTCGACATCGCGCCACGACAGTACGAGCCGATCGCTGCCGTTTGCCTGCCCAGAGAGCGTGCGTGAGCCCTCGGTGACGACGCCCGTGTCCTCATCCTCTGCCGACTCTTCCACCACGAATTCGTCGGGATACACCGTGATGCCGCGCAGATCATCGAATGGATAATGCTCATGACCGAGCGTGACGATACAGGCCTGGGCAGCGATCACGGTGCGCATAGTTTCTGTGACTATAAAATCATGGGCACCAGTGAAGGGGATTCGCTCGAGAAACTCATCGAGACGTAGCAACAGGCGCTCCTGCAAAGGCGCAGGCAGTCGATGCCAAAGCCGAACGTGCTGTTCGAGAATACTTGTTCTCGCGCCCGGCAACCGTAGCAAATCGGCGGCGTTGGTCCGCGCAGTGGATGGGTAGGTTGCAACCGCAGCTGCGCGGCGGCGGCGCCAAAGATAAACGACGACGATACCGATCAGCGCGATGACGAGCAGGATACGCGCCATCGTTAGAGCAACTCGCGCACCCGTACGAGTTGGCCCTCAAGACTCGCGAGTGTGCGTTCGAAGTCCGCGATCCGAATTCGCTCTTGCGTGACCACTTCCGGTGGCGCATAACGTACGAAGTTCTCGTTCGCGAGCTTGGCGTTCGCACGCTTGATCTCGTCACGAGTTTTGACGATACGTTTATCGAGTCGCGCCACCTCGGCTTGCGGGTCGATCACGCCCGCCATGGGCACCAACACGCGCATCGCCCCCATGACCGCGGTCGCGGAGGGCGGGGCGGTCTCGCTCGCTTCAAGCACACGCACGCTCTCGAGCCCAGCGAGTCGCTGCAGATAACTTTCGTGGGTGGTGAGACGGCTGCGGTCGCTGGCGTCGGCGTTCTCGAGCAGTAGGGGTAATCGACGCGAGGGACTGATATCCATCTCGCCGCGAATCTGGCGCACGCCGAGTACGAAAGCCTTGATCCACTCGACATCGGTTTCTGCGACCGTGTCGCGTGCCCAGTCGCTGGCCTTGGGCCAAACGGCGGTCATAATGGTTGGTTGCGCAGTCAGCTTGACGCGGGCGAGCGGCGCAACGCGCTGCCAGATTTCTTCGGTGATGAACGGCATCAGCGGATGCAGAGCGCGTAAGAGTGCTTCGAGCACTGTTACCAGGGTGCGCCGCGCGGCACGCTTGGCCTCGGTTGAACTGTGCTCGGATTGCAGTAGGGGCTTGGTGAGTTCGAGATACCAGTCGCAGAACTCGTACCAAGTGAATTCATAGAGCGCAGAGGCTGCGAAATCGAAGCGGTACTCGGCGAAGGCCTGATCGACTAGGTGCAGCGTCTCGCCCAGACGTGAAACGATCCACCGGTCGGCGAAGCCGTTCGCGCATTCGCCGTCAAATAGCTGCGGGTCTAACGCTTTTCCGTCGGAATCCTCAAGACCCATCAGCACATAGCGCGACGCATTCCAGAGCTTGTTGCAAAAGTTTCGATAACCGCCGACGCGTGCGAGATCGAAGCGCAGGTCAGCGCTCTGCGTGGCGAGTGAGACAAACGTAAAGCGCAGTGCGTCGGTACCGAATGCAGAAATGCCCTCCGGAAACGATTTGCGCGTAGCTTTTTCGATGGCCGGGGCGAGGCGCGGTTGCATGAGCCCAGTAGTGCGCTTATGCACGAGATCTTCGAGCGAAATGCCATCGACGATATCGAGTGGGTCGATGACATTACCCTTCGACTTCGACATCTTCTGCCCCTCGGAGTCGCGTACCAGACCGTGTACATAGACTTCGCGGAAAGGTACATCACCCATGAATTTAATGCCCATCATGATCATCCGGGCAACCCAAAAGAAGATGATGTCGAAACCGGTAACGAGCACCGAAGTCGGATAAAAACGTTTGAGCTCTGCGGTCTGCTCCGGCCAGCCCAACGTCGAGAACGGCCAGAGTGCCGAGGAGAACCAGGTGTCGAGAACGTCGTCGTCCTGACGTAGCGTGATATTAGCCGCAAGTCCGTGGAGAGCGCGCACTTCGCTTTCCGATCGACCGACATACACGTTACCGGTGTCGTCATACCACGCGGGAATTCTATGGCCCCACCACAACTGACGACTGATACACCAATCTTTGATATTACGCATCCACTCGAAATAGGTACGGGACCAATTTTCAGGAACAAAGCGGATTGAGCCATTACGCACGGCTTCAATGGCAGGCTCGGCAAGCGGCGCGACCCTCACGTACCACTGATCGGTGAGATAGGGCTCGATTACAGCGCCCGAACGATCGCCCCGCGGTACCATCAGATTGTGCTTGTCGATTCGATCGAGGAGGCCCGCCGCGTCGAGCTCTGCGAGCACCCGCTCACGAGCCGCGAAGCGATCAAGTCCCCGCAGGTGTTCGGGGACGGTATCGCTCATTCGCGCATCAGGTGTAAAAACGTTGATCTGCGTAAGGCCATGCCGAACACCCACATCGTAATCATTAAAGTCGTGAGCAGGCGTGATTTTGACGCAGCCGGAGCCAAACTTCGGGTCGACGTAGTCGTCGGCAATCAGAGGAATCAGCCGGCCGACGATGGGCAGGCGCAGCGATTTGCCGATGAGTGCGGCATAACGCTCATCTTTGGGATTTACCGCGACGGCCGCATCGCCGAGCAATGTCTCGGGTCGAGTGGTCGCGACCACCACATATCCGCTGCCATCTTCGAGTGGATAGCGCAGATGCCAGAGCGAGCCCTCTTCTTCAGTGTTCAAAACTTCGAGATCCGACACCGCCGTCTGCAGAACCGGATCCCAGTTGACAAGCCGCTTGCCGCGATAAATCAGACCTTCTTCGTACAGACGCACGAACACTTCAGTGACGGCGTGCGACAAACCCTCGTCCATGGTGAAGCGATCTCGCGACCAGTCCACCGAGGCGCCGAGTCGGCGCATTTGTCTGGCGATCGTGTCACCTGATTCGCCTTTCCATTTCCAGACTCGCTCAATGAATCGCTCGCGCCCGAGTGCGGCCCGGGTCGTACCTTCACCCTCGAGTTGCCGCTCGACGACCATCTGCGTGGCGATGCCCGCATGGTCGGTCCCTGGCTGCCACAGCGTCGCCTCGCCGCGCATGCGGTGATAGCGAGTGAGAGCGTCCATGATCGTGTCCTGAAACGCGTGACCCATGTGCAGCGTGCCCGTGACATTGGGCGGTGGAATGACGATGCAATAGCCCGAAGAAGCGCCTTGCGGTGCGAACAAGCCTGAAGCTCCCCACCGCGCGTAGAGTCGCTGCTCGATGTCGCCGGGCGAGTAGACCTTGTGCACGGCGGGTGTTCAGCGTCCTGCGCGACGCACCAGAAAGTCGGTAAGTAGCGCCATCGGGCGGCCGGTGCTGCCTTTGATGGCACCGCTCGCGTAGGTTGAGCCCGCAATATCCATGTGTGCCCAGCTCATGCCCGTGGTGAACTTGGCAAGGAAAGCCGCCGCGGTCAGTGCGCCGCCGTCACGACCTGCAACGTTGGCAAGATCGGCAAAGTTGCTCTTTAGCTGTTCACCGTATTCTTCGGTGCAGGGAAGTTGCCATGCCCGATCGTCGGCACGCACGCCAGACTCCACCAATTCCTGAGCGAGCGCATCGTCGTTTGCCATGACACCCGTGTGATGATGGCCGAGTGCGATCACGCAAGCTCCGGTCAGGGTGGCGAGGTCGACGACAGCCTGCGGCCTATAGCGCCGCGCGTAATGTAGCGCGTCACAAAGAATTAGCCGACCCTCGGCGTCGGTGTTGAGAATCTCGACCGTCAGGCCGGCAGCGCTGGTCACGATGTCACCGGGTTTGATAGCGCGACCGCTAGGCATGTTCTCGCAGGTGGGCACCAGTGCGACCACATTGAGCGGCAACTGCAGTTCAGCCACCGTCGCCGTGGCGCCAATGACAGCGGCGGCACCCGACATGTCGAACTTCATTTCATCCATCGCGCCCGGATCTTTGAGCGAGATGCCGCCGCTGTCGAAGGTAATACCCTTACCGACCAACACGACCGGCGCACGCCTTGCGCGAGGTCCCTTGTATTCCATGATGATGAAGCGCGGCGGCTGCTCGCTGCCGGCAGTCACTGCCAGAAAGCAGCCCATTTTTTCGGCGCGGATTTCGGCTTCCTCGAGCACACGCACCGAGAGGTTTGCGTGCTGCTCGCCAAGGCGCAGAGCGTGCTCGGCGAGGTAGCTTGGTGTGCAGACATTGCCCGGGAGATTCGCGAGGTTGCGCATGATGAAGGCGCCGTTGCCGGACGCATTACCGTGCGTCAACCCGCGCCGTGCGCTCGCGACCGCGGATCGACGTACCGGGCCGAACTTGAGGCGCGACAACACCGGAGGAGTGGGTTTTTTTCCCGACTTCAAATCATTAACGCGATAAAGTGCGCTATGAGCGATCTCGGTGGCCGAGCGCGCGAAAAGATAATCGTCGAGCTCGCGCGGCGCGGGGCGGGTGAGGGCGACCGCTGCGGTTTCGCAGCGCGTGAGTGAAAGCGCGCCCACCGCCGCATGCAGCGCTTTGCGCCAGGCCTTCCGATTGACCTCGGCGCGGCCTTGGCCCACCAGTAGAATTCGCTTGGCTTTCATGCGCGGGAAAGCGGGCAGCAGCAGGGTCTCGCCCAAGCGGCCAGTGAAATCGCCGGATTGCAAAAACCGCGCGAGTTTGCCGGCACACTGCCGGTCGAGTGCCGCGGCGAGCGGTGAGAGTGTGCTGCCTTCGTGAACGCCGATAACGACGCAATCGGCCTGAACCTGGGCCGTGCTACCCGTGAAAATCTCGAACTGCATGCGAACCTCCGCGAGGATACGGCCCGCGGGTAGGAGGGTGCTTCCCTGCACCACGGGCCGGGCCAGTTGAAGTAACATTCTATCGTTTTCCGGGCTCCCTCAGGGGTCGCGACCCTCGGTAGCGAAGTACGTGGCGCAAATCCTCTCCCGATACATTCTGCGCGAAACCTTGGGCACTTGGCTCGGGGTGACGACCGTGCTGCTCGTGATCCTGCTCACCAACCAGGTTGCGACCGTATTGGCGCGCGCCGCCGAGCAAGGTTTTCCACGGGACGTTGTCCTCGGGCTCGTTTGGTTTGGGGCGATCAGCAATCTCTCCGTGCTGCTTCCGGTCGGGCTGCTACTCGGCATCATGCTGGCCTTCGGTCGCCTTTATCACGACAGCGAAATGACCGCAGTGCTCGCGTGCGGCGTCGATCGCTGGCGTATTCACGCTCCGGTCACCCTGCTTGCGCTCGTGGTGGCATCCCTCGTTGCCTGGCTCACGTTGGTGTCGGCGCCCGCGGCGGCGGCGCGAGTCGAGGAGTTGCGCGCCAGCGCACTGCGCGCCGGTGAATTTGCGCCGATCGCCCCTGGCAAGTTTCGCAGTTTTGGGGGCGGCTCCGCTGTGCTCTACGCGCAGTCGGCTGCTGCAGACGGCACGCTCGAAGGCATCTTCGTCAAGCGGGTGCGTGCTGATCGTTATGAAATTGCAGTGGCCAAGCGCGGGCGTCACCAAGTCTCGGCCGATGGCAGTTTGCACACACTGACGCTTCTTGATGGCGAGCGCTACGAAGGCACGCCTGGCTCGCGCGAATTTCGAATCGTGCACTTTGCCAGCAATGTCATTCCGGTGCGCGTATCGCCCATGGCCATCAAGGTTGGTAAGCTCGAGGCCATACCGACCGTAAAACTTTGGTCTATCGACGATCCCGAACTGCGCGCCGAATTTCATTGGCGCTTGGCAGCGCCGATCATGGTATGCGTGCTGGCTTTGCTCGCCGTGCCGCTTTCGAGACTGCGGCCGCGCCAAGGTCGTTATGCGCGCATCTGGCTCGCCAGCGTCGTCTACTTTGTGTATTTCAGCCTCGCCTCGGCCGCCAAGGTGTGGCTTGCCAAGGGTTTAGTACCCGCCGCTCTGGGACTTTGGTGGGTGCATCTGCTCGTCGCTCTGTTAACGCTGGGAGTCATTGTGCTGCCCGATCTGCGCGCGCGTCTGCGCCATAGAGATGCCTCGGCACTCGCGTCACCCGAGGTCGGGGCAGCGACATGACTTGGCTTGGTGTGCTCGAGCGTCATGTCATACGCGCTGTGCTCGGCGGTGCGTTGATGGTTATCTTGGTGCTGCTCTCGCTCGGGGCGCTGTTTCTTTTTATAGAGCAGCAAGATGACATCGGTGTCGGCAGCTATTCCACGGGCGATGCGCTGCTGTTCGTGCTGCTGAACTTGCCCCAGCAGGGTTGGGAGTTACTGCCGATTAGCGCATTGATTGGCTCACTACTGGGCCTTGGTGATGTGGCGCGCGGCAGCGAACTGATTGTCATGCGTACCTCCGGTTTGTCGGTATGGCAGATCGCGAGGCCGGTCGCGATCGCTGGCGTGTTGCTCGCAGTTATCGGGTCGCTGCTTGGCGAGGCGTGGGGGCCGCCGCTGCAGCAGTTGGCGCGTCAACAAAAAGCCTTTGCTAAAGTTGCTAACGTCAGTTTTTCGGAGTCTGGAGATGCGTGGGTACGAGACGGTAATCTACTCGTCAACGTCGAGCGACAGACCGGCGAGGCGCGTTTCGGCGGCATGATCGTCTATGAAATCGGAGTCGATGGTCGACTCGTAGCGATCGGTCGTGCAGTCAGTGCCACTTCAGCGGATGGAGGTTCCTGGGCGCTCGAGCAATATGCCGAGACGCGTTTCGCTGCAGATCGCGTAACCAGTAAACAAATATCGCGGCGTATCCTCGAATCAAATGTCACTGCTGAATTCCTCGGAGTTGCGGCAACGGCTCCTGCGCAGTTGCCCACAGCTGCTCTGTGGCGAATGGTACGCCATTTAGATACCAATGGACTCGATAGCCGCGAGGCCGCTTTTGCCTTATGGTCACGGATTGCCCGTACGCTGGCACCGCTGTTTGCTGTGCTGCTGGCCCTGCCGTTCATGTTCGGCTCGTTACGCTCGAGTGGGGCAGGGGCACGTATCGGATTGGGGCTCTTGCTCGGCATGGTTTTCTTTCTTTTTCAACGGATGCTGGAAAGCAGCACCGTCGTGTTCGATGGTGATCCCGTACTGCTTGCCTGGTTGCCAACCCTGCTGATGGCGACGGCCGCACTGACGCTACTGTCGCGAACGCGGTGAGCGGAGTGCACCATGAACGCTGAGGTCAACGCAATCTTTCCGCCGCTTGTTAAACGCACCACCTTGATCGTTCGCTCGATCGAGCGCTCGGTCGTGTTTTATCGTGACGTGCTCGGACTCTCGGTGTGGTACGACGATGAAGTCGTGCTCTCTGGCGTCGGGCTTGCGGCCGGTGCGAAGGGCGATCGCACCCATCTCGTGATTTTGAGAGCGGAAGATCCCCTCATCGGTATGATCGGGCTACTCGAGTTCACGAGCCCGCGATTACCGGGGAGCGCAACGCGCTCGCGTCTCGGGGTCGGCGACATTGTTTTCGTGATGCAAGGCCGCGATGTCGAGGCGGTGCATCGACGTGCCGTGGCGTTTGGCGCGCGTATTCATGCAGCGCCGCATCATTTCGCGGCTCGCGATGCCGCGGGTAATATGATTTCCATGACCTCGCTCAGTCTCTGGGATCCCGATGACTTCTTCATCGAGTACAACGAACGTCACGAGCGAACGCCGTGAGCGGCGGTGCCGATGACGCTGCTGCCGGTTCGAGTCGCGAGGTCCTCGTGTGGGATCCGTGGGTGCGACTCACGCACTGGGGTCTGGCGATGTTAGTCGCTGGCGCCTGGCTAACACGCGAACTTGAGGGTGACTGGTTTGTCTGGCACACACGCCTCGGTTACGCCGTGCTAGTACTTGTCGTTACACGAATTCTTTGGGGGTTTGTCGGCAGCAAGCACGCGCGCTTCGCAGATTTCATTCGTGGGCCACGCGCCATCATTGCTTACATCAAGGCCGTATCGTGCGAACGTCCGTCTGGGCACAAACTGCTTTGCCAGAATCCGTTGGGTCATAATCCGTTAGGCGCACTCATGATAATCGCTTTTCTTGTTTTGTTGCTCGTGCAAGCGCTGACAGGTCTCTTCGCCAACGATCAGGTCTTCGAAACCGGTCCACTATTCGGCTATATCGCCATCGAAACCAGCGATCGCCTCACGACCCTCCACAAGCAAATCTTTGACTGGATCATGGCGGCTATCGGAGTGCATGTTGCTGCGGCGCTCTTTTATCTTTGGATAAAGCGCGAGAATCTGATTTTACCGATGATCACAGGTCGCAAGCGCATCGATGGAGCCTCGATGGCAGATAGCGCTACGAACCTACCGCCGCAGGCATCGACCGCCATGGGTAGCTGGTGGCTCGCGGTGTTTATTGCCGCGCTCGTAGCGGGCGCGCTTGCGTGGGTCGTTCTAACAGCCCCGGAAGCGGGGCTGTACACCTTTTAAACAGACTCGCCGCTCAGGTGCCGCTGAGTTCGCGAAGCAAGTCCTGGGCCCCATAAACCTTGTCTAGCGCCTCGCGTATGATCGCTGGATGCACGGCGATCGCGCGATTCTTTTCGGTGTCGAACCAATACGCGCCGGAAATCGAGTGGATGTTGCCGTCGAACATGAGGCCGACGACGTCACCACGGGCATTAAGTAGGGGACTGCCGGAGTTTCCCCCCACGATGTCGCTAGTTGTTGAGAGATTCACCGGAATCTGCATGTTCAGTTTGTCGCGCACGCGTTGCCAGCTCTCCGGAAAACGGAATGGTGGTTGACCGGTCGCTCGCACGAACGCGGTTTCGAGGCGCGTGAAGGGCTCTACAGGACGGCCCTTTTCGACCCAGCCTTGAACGCTGCCGTAGTTTAGGCGCAGCGTGAAGGTGGCGTCTGGATAGACCGCTGTGCCATAAAGCTTGAAACGTGCACGGGCGATCTTTTCTTCGGCGGCGCTGATTGTTGCTTCCACCTCGTCCTCGTAACGCTTGCGTAGTGCCCGCGCCTCGACATCGATGCTGCGCGCCAACTGAATGAAGGGGTCGTCCGAGGCGGCCACTACCGTCGCGCCACCACTCCACAGTGCAAGGCGTACTGCCGGATCGTTGAGCTTGGTCTTCGCAACCAAAGATTCGGCCAAAGTATCCGGTGAATCTTTCGAGAGTAGTTGCCGAACGGTCGGGTGATCCGGGCCCAGCCACTCCCGCATACGCTCGAAGCCGAACGACAGCGTCAGTCTCTCGAGCTCAGGGTAAATCGGCGTCGGTGCTGCAAGCTGTTGACGAATACGCGACAGGGCGGAATCCGTATACTCTCGTAGGCGATCGGTATTTGCCTTTTCGCGCTCTGTGGTGCCGCGTAGCAGGGTGCGCGCGTAGCGAAAGTATCGACTGTTGAAGCCGGCGCCGCCCTCGAGATAACCGAGCTCGAGATCGAGGTTGCGCGCGAGCGCATTGGCTTTCTCGATTTCGGCCCAGGGATCGCCCATCTTGGCGAGTTCGTTGTCAGCGCGCATCCGAGCACGCAAATCGGCCTCTTCGCGACGCTTCTGCGCCATCATGTTTTCATCGAGCAGCGCATCGAGTTGCTTACGGCGAACTTTGATGTTGTTTTCGAGTCCTGTGAGCGGATCGTCGACGATACGGCGTGCCGCATCGCTGGTCTTGGCAAATTGAATATAGCGTCCGCGCAATTCATTGCTACGCAGCAGGGCGGGCGGCAGATCGCTCTCGCGCAGCTGCTGCAGCTGTGCCACGGTCAGCAGGCGATCGGTCGAGCCGGGATGTCCGGAGACGAGCACGAATTCACCGGCCTGCGGACCGGAAAAGTTCATTTTTAAGTGTTGTACTGGCTGTACTGGCTTACCGTTCTCATAGGCGCGCAACAGCCCCATATCGAGACACCAGCGAGGGAACTGAAAATTATCCGGATCGCCACCGAACGCGGCAATGCCGACTTCCGGGGCAAACACCAGCCGGATATCGGTGTAGCGCTTGTACTGGTACAAAAAATATTGTCCGCCGTTGTAGAGCGCGACGCTCTGGCACTTATTTTCCGCGGTTTTTTCACAGTTTTGTTCGAGCTCGGTGAGCGCCTTCTTACGTGCCTCATTGGCCGCGCGATCATCGAGACCGTGGGTTGCAGCTTCGACCCTCGGTGTGATGTTCTCCATGGCCACCAGAATATCGGCGACTTGCGTTGGGCATTTGATTTCGGCGTCGCGACCGCGGGCGACGAAGCCGTCGTCGAGCAGGCTTTTCTCATTTGTGGAATTTTCAGCGAGACAGGCTGCGATACAGTGGTGGTTGGTGAGGATCAATCCCTCGCCAGAGACGAACGAGGCGGAACAGCCGGCGAGGCGGACTGTCGATTGGCGAACGCGGTCTAACCACGCGCCGTCGATTCGCACGCCGTATTTATTTTCGACCGCTGCGCTCGGGAAATTGTCGTAGGTCCACATACCCTCATCGGCTCGTGCGGACGAGGTGGCAAGCACCGCGGCAAGCGCAACCGTAAGACGGCTTTTCATCTAGGCAACTCCAATTCGGGCGATGACCGGAGAATTAAAGCATAATCGCCGTACTTCTGGATGCACTCCGGCGCCAAGTGGTTGCTGCGGCGGCACCGATGAGTCGCTCAAGATTTCCTTGATGTAGTGTGGAGTTGTAGGTTGCAGACGAGGCGGTCGAGCTGCGCAAGATCCTCGGGAGTATCGACATCGTAAGTAGCGCTGGCCATGGGTACACGAGTCAGGCCTTCGACACCGCGCAGCAGAGACTTTGCACCGCGATCGCCAGTCAGCAGCATCGCAGCAGAAAACAAAGTTCGCGGCAGAATGCAGGGAGCGCCGATGTCGCCGGCGTACTCTGCAGCCGCGGCTTCGGTCGGATTGGTAAGCCACGCGTCGATAAGATTTCGCAAGTCTTCATTGGTGATGGCGGGCTGATCGACGAGCATGACAAGCGTGGCGCTCGCGCTGGCGGGTAGCGAGGTCAAGCCATACTTCAGGCTCTCGGCAAGACCCAAGATCCAGTTGTCGTGAGTCGCCAGCTGCCTAGGCGCGAGATCGACCGCCGCGGTGATCGAGGTGGCGTGTGCACCGAGGACGACGAGGTAGCGATCGTCGACCAGCGATGACGCGCGCGCGATTGCGATCTCGAGTAGTCGGTGATCGCCAAGCTTGGCGAGTGCTTTAGGGGAGCCATAGCGTCGGGCTGCGCCCGCCGCGAGGATCAGGGCGTACAACGATCCCTTGCTCATCGACTTGGATTTATTGCGCATCGGCTCAACTGAACCATAGTTTAAAGTACACGAGCAGCGCGAATACGGCGAGCACGCTGTCTGCCGAACAGACCAGCAGGTACGGTGCCGATGGCTTCCAGACATCGAAGGATACCGCCGACCAAGCTCGCCATAAGGATGCTGGCGGTACCGAGCATGCTGAACACGCCAATAGTGGCATCGCAACCGCGATCAACCGTCACCTGGCCAATCAGTAACTGAGAGGTGAGGATGGCGCTCATTTCGCCGATGTCCATGAGGGCTACCGCGATGTATATGCCGCCGCCGAGTCGATCATCGATTGAAACGATGATGAGATGCGACGCCGAAGCGAGCACCATGTCGAGCGCCAGGGCGAGCGTTCGGTCGAGCTTGTCGATGAATGCGATGACGACGAGCGTCCGCGCGAGGATGCCACCGCGTAGTCGGCGATGATCGCGACGAGCATCGAGGAAACGCAGGCTGTACCGATGGCAAAAATACCGCGGAAAAAAAACAGCTGCGACGCTCTGGCGGCGAGAGGGTGGCGGACGTAAGCCGTCGCCATGATCACGAAACTGAGCGCGTCGATGGGTCTGCGACCCACCTTGTCGGATGCTGCGCCGATAAAGCTGGCCGCCACCAGAAACAGGATTTCATTTACTGAGGCGATACTGCCGCTGAGTTTGCCTTGTTCGCCGATCGGTGCGGTGAGCACCGCATTGAAGAGATACGGCTCAAGATTACCGATCAGAGTCATTAGCCCAATCGTGAAGAAAGACGCGCCCAGCAAAGCGTTCAAGTGGGTACGCTTCACCCCCGGCACGAGTTTCCAAAGGACCCACGAGTTTCCAAGGGACGATTTTGAGCGGCCGCGGGGGGGGGAGGTTGATCCGGCACTGGTGGTGGCGGTGATACTGATGCGGTCAGCGTCCTAGAGTTGCCTGAGCTCTGGCGAGCAAAAAGAAAGGGGGCAGCCGGGTTATCCACCCGATGCCGTTTTGAGCGATCACCCTGCGGACTTGTAGACCTAGGACTGGTGCCTGTTAAAAACCGTCTTCGGGTAACGCTTAGCCGCCGCCTGCCGCTTGCAGCGGCGCTTGGGCAGTGACTGCGCGCGACGGCATGCGCGGGGCTTCGTCCAGCACCCAGGCGATCGCTTCGCGACGCGCGGGGCACGGGATCGCGAACACCACATCGCCATTTTCGCGGGCTTGTTTGATCCTCTGCATATCGAGCTTCCAGCCGCGTGCCTCGAACTCGTCGAGTTTGTCACGGTACTGCAGGATGACTTTATCAGCAGGCATCATCAATTCTTTCGCACGCGTCGGCGGCGTGAGTATCGGCCGCACGTTGTTCATAACCTTGATGTCTTGCGAGGCGATGAACATGTTGCGTTCGTTGATTTTTGTATCGAGCCAGACGTTGATGCGCGGCTTGATCCGCTTACCGATCGCGCCCATCTTGCTGGCCTTGAAAAAGCCGATGTTACGCTGATTGAGCAGGAACACGCGGGTGCGATTCTCGTCAATCGGTGCCTCGAACATGTACTGATGCATTGCCGTCTTGGGCGAGAAATTGATGTAGGTCCACATATGGTTGGGACCATACGTGCCCGAGCCCGCCTCCATCTTGCCTTCTTCGTTACGGAACAGACGCATGATGGGATTTTTGAGCGGCGGCGCATCGAAGGTGGAGAGAAAGCCGTAGCCCCAGGGGTTGTTCTGGTGCGGGCGCAGCTCCGTCATCAGGTAGGTGTCTTCGCGCTCGCCCTGATAGCCGTGGGTTGGATGTACGTATTCGTTATGTGCGGGATCGAGCCCGTTTTCGATCGAGCGCTCATAGTGATACTCGACGTCGAAAGTGACGAGGGTCGAACGCCACTCGTCGGTGCCGTGCTCGTCGACCGGCATGATTGGCGGGCGTTGTTCTGCAGGTAGATCGCCCAGGAACGCGAATACGATGCCGTACTTTTCTTCGACCGGGTAGGCGTCGACGCGCGCGCGCGGCGGCGGTTTGAGGGTTTTGCCGATGGAGGGAATGCGCGTGCAGACGCCTTCGCGATTATAGCGCCAACCATGGTAGGGGCACTGCACCGTGCCGTCGTCCTTGCACTTGCCTGACGAGAGGGCGGCGCCGCGATGGACGCAGGTGTCGGCGAGCACCGCCGGCTTGCCCTGTTCATCGCGAAACACCACGAAGTCGTGCGCCAGGATGCGCGCCTTTTGCGGTGTTTGGCCCAAGTCCTCGGCCCTGATCACCGGATACCAAAAGTTCATGTACATAAAGGTTTTAACTCCTTACCAAACTGCGCTGGGGCTGCGGCGCGACCCACCCGACAAAACCGGCGCCGCATGCCACTCTTCGCTGCTGAGCCTAGCGCGCTGGGGCGGGCGCGTCCACCGCATGGACGGCCGGCTCGCGCGCGTTGGCGAACGTGCGGGAAGGCGGCAGTGTGCTTCCTCGGGTGGGGGTGCGTCGGGCCGAGGCAGAGAATAATGTTGAGGCGCCAGCCTTGCCATGCGCTTAAACCGGAAGGAGTCCACCATGGAAACAAATCCTATCTCGGCCGCCAACAGTGGCTTCGAGGGCAGGGAAGAGATGCTCGGACAGGCCGTGGGGCTTGCGATCCGCACACTCAAGGATTCGATGCCGTACCAGCATGAGATGAACGATGCACTGGTCAAAATGCATCTGAACTCGGTGCAGTTCGCCAAAAATAAGGGCTTGCTCAAGGAATACGTCGCGCATGACGTGAAGGCCATGGAGTCGATGCTCAAGCGTATGCGCACCGAAATCGAGCGCACCGGCGATCGCGAGATCGCGCTCACGGGGATGTTCGAGCGCACGGCCTGTTTCTATCAGCTTTGTCTCGATCTGAGGGTGACCCCAGGGCGGCGCACGTTCAGCTTTCCGTTCAGTCACGTGCTCGATATTTCACGGCGTATCGGTCAGTTCGATCTCACCAACGAAGAAATGCATGAGCATTGGCTGAAGGCACGTCTATTGGGCTACGCGGCGGTGCTGGGGGTCGAGATCGAGGTGTCCGATATCGGCCCCGACAACAAGGTGACCGTTTCTTTGCGCTAACCTCGGATTCGGCGCGGATCGTACCTGTCCACTTGGCGGACGAGCGGGTCGCCGCGCTCGGGTCGGGGCTCCGTGCGGTGATAAGAATCGCCGTCAAGCAGCGGGCACAGCTGCGGAAGTCCGGGACTCGCAAGTTGCCTTTGGGCAATACGCGTGACTTGGTCAGTGATCACGATCAGGGGGGTCGCCATGTCTAAAAATGCCAAACGGCTGTGTGGTCTTTGGTTTGCGCCGCTTACCGCGTGTCTGGGCATGCCCGTATACGCGCAGGCTCAGGATGAGGGCGCGGTACTCGATGAAATCGTGGTGACCGCGCGCAAGCGCGAGGAAAACCTTCAGGACGTGCCCATCGCCGTCACGGCCATCAGCGCCGAAACCTTGCAGCGCGAAGGCATCAAAGATGTGCAGGACATCGCTGCGGGCGATCCGAGTTTGGGTTTCGACAAAGGCATCGCGGCCTACGACACGCGGCTCGTGATTCGTGGTCTCTCGCCGACGCGCGGCCGCCCCAATGTCGCAACGCTGGTCGACGGCATCGACGTGTCGAGCGAGTCGATCGGTGTGGCCGGCGGTTCGCTGCTCATCAATCCGCGGCTCGTCGACATTGCACGAGTCGAGGTAGTGAAAGGTCCGCAAAGCGCACTCTATGGCCGCAGTGCGTTTGCGGGGGCGATCTCCTACATCACGGCGGACCCTGATGACGAAGTCTCGGGCAACGTGTCGGCCGAGTACGGCCAGTACAGTCAGTACGACATCAAGGCGAGCCTGTCGCTGCCGATGAGCGACACCTTTGGCATGCGCTTGAACGGCTATTCTTTTGACGAGCGCGGCTATTACAAGAACGTCGCAGGCGGCGAGTACGTTGGTGGCGGCGACGGCATGGGCGGTTCGCTCACCCTGAAGTGGGCGCCGACCGAAAACTACTCCGTCAAGCTACGGCAGGAGTACGCCGACGATCACTTTGATCAGCCCGCGCAGGCGAGCGTCGCGTTCAATACTTTGGGCATCGTGCCGGCGGAGGCATCGAGCTGCCGCACCTATTCGGTGGCGAATCCGGCGGGGGGCGCGAATCTCGTAGCCCCGGGTCCCGTGCTCGACGCCTCCTGCACCCTGATGGATGCGAACCCTGCAATCCCGGCAAATACGGTCAATCTGGTGCGAATATTCGAGACCGCGACCGGTAGCAAGGGTTATTACAACGACATGGCGGTGCCGGCGTTCCGCGGACAGATGGTCCGCGCAGGCGCGCTGGCGGTCCGCTACAACAAGGATTTCACCCAATCGCTTGACAATGGTCTGACGGCGCCCGCGTTCCCGGGCACAACGCGAAAAGTATCGCGCTTATCGGTAGTCCAAGAGTATCAATCAGGGTACGGCACGTTTTCATTGCTGTCGGGTTACACGAAGGCTGATGTCTTGACGGATGTCGATTTCGACAAGTCCGACTTGCTGACGGCCATGCAGACCATCAAGACTGATAGCGAGACCTCGCAGTACAGCCAGGAACTGCGCTTTACGTCGGACTTCGAGGGTCCGGTGCAGTTCATCACCGGTCTGCAGTACTGGAAAGAAGAGGCTGCGCAGATCGACAACAACAACACGGTATTCGGTGCGGGTGTAGCCTGTCCGCTGGCTAGCGGCCCGCCGTTCACGGCACCGCCGTTGCCGCCGACCTTTGCGCCGAGCTATGCCTGTACGGGTAATTCAAACGTCGTCCCGACTTTTGCGCGCTTTACTTACACCGAGACCAGCGTCGTGCCCTACATGGATGATGTGGGTCGTGCACGCGTGCCAACGCTCGTCGAGCGTAATGTCAAACACA
>VGTW01000027.1 GCA_016874555.1 Gammaproteobacteria bacterium
ATGATCACCGGATAGCCAATTTCTTTGGCGATGCGCAGGTTTTCGTCAGCGTCGGCGCCGAGCGGTTCGCCGGAGCCCGGCACGCAGGGCACGCCGTACTGCTTCATGACTTTGATGGCCGACACCTTGTCGCCCATCATGCGAATGGTCTCGGCCTTGGGGCCTATGAAAACGAACCCGCTCTGTTCCACGCGATCGGCGAAGTCGGCGTTCTCCGAAAGAAAGCCGTAGCCCGGATGGATCGCGGCTGCATCCGTGAGTTCGGCGGCAGCAATGATCGAGGGCATGTTGAGATAACTTTTGGCCGAGGCGGGCGGCCCGATACACACCGACTCGTCGGCCAGCAGCACATGCTTCAGGTTGGCATCGGCCGTGGAGTGCACGGCCACTGTCTTGATGCCGAGTTCACGACAGGCGCGCAGCACGCGCAGCGCGATCTCGCCGCGATTGGCAATGATGACCTTGTCGATCATGCGTGTATCACGCTGTGACAGCCGGCGCCGCGGTGGACGCTCACTGGATCGCGAACAGCGGTTGGCCGAACTCGACCGGGTCGCCGTTCTGCACCAACACGGAGGTGACTTTGCCGGCGCGATCGCTTTCGATCTGATTCATCATCTTCATCGCCTCGATGATGCAGAGCACTTGGCCGACCTTCACTTCGTCACCAATCTGCACGAAGGCTTTCGCGCCCGGTGCGGGGGCTGAGTAATACGTGCCGACCATCGGCGCCTGCACGAGGTGATCGACTGAGGGCGGCGGCGTGGCGGGCTGGGCTGCTGCGGCTGGCGCTGCGGCTACGGCGGCGGCGACTGCTGGCGGCATCGGCGGCGCGGCGTAAAGGGTCTGGGTGGCGGCGGCGCCGCTAGGCATGCGGCTGATGCGCACTGACTCTTCGCCCTCTTTGATCTCGAGCTCGGCAATTCCCGATTCTTCGAGCAGTTCGATGAGTTTTTTGACTTTGCGAATATCCATAAGCCCTCCCTGCAGGGCCAAAGGGCCGAAAACTGTACCTTATTTGCAACGAAATCGGTGAATTTCGCGCAGGATCGACCCAACTTACTGAAAAATCAGAATTTTCCGGCAGCTGAGCGTAGCGCGTCGAGCCGCTTGATCTCATCGCGGATGAGTGGTCGGGCGGCCTCGATAGTTAGGCTGCCCGAATTCAGCTTCTCGACATGATCGAGGATGAAGGCGGCCTCATCGGCATGAAGTTCGCCAATTTTGACGGCGACAATGCGACGCTTCGCATCGGCGAAGATGGTGAACGGAAACGCCGTGCTCACGCCAAAGAGGTCCGCTGCAGCGACGCCATCTTCTTCGCCGATGAGCAATGGGTAGTCGAGGCCGATGTCCTTGGCGTACTTCACGACATCTTCCCGGAAGTCGACGGCAACGCCTACTACCTCGACGCCGCGAGCGCCCCGTTCGGTGCGCAACTGGCGTAGCAGCGGGATCTCACGTCGGCAGGGCGCACACCACGTGGCCCAGAAATTCACGATCAGTGAGGGGTGATCAAAGCTCGACAGCGCGCGCGGCGGGCCCTCGAGTGTGGCGAGCGAAAAATCCGGCAGTACTTCGGGGATGGTCTTTGACGGGGTTGATTCCGCAGCGCCGCTACTGTCGGGGGCGGTGGGGGCGGTCGCCGCCGCTGGTGTCTTGGGTCCGAGGAAGCTGCGGATCGCAACGAAGGCGATGCCGCCGGCGAGGGCGGCGACGACAATGACGAGTTGAGTGGATTTTTTCATGGTGCGGGGGCGGGGGCGGGGGCGGGGGCGACGGGGGAGTTTCCGCTGGTTCCAAGCGCGGCGACGCCGGCAAATTCTTCGGCTTTCATGAATCCGACCACGCGCGTGGCCTTGTTTTCGAGGCCGTCGCGGCCCCAGAAGGCGATGGTGGGTGGACCAAAGATTTCGAAACGTCGCAGCAGCGCTTGATCGGACTCGTCGTTCGCGGTGACGTCGGCCTTCAGCAGCACCGCGTTGGCCAGCACCCGTTGAACTTCGGGGTCGGTAAAGGTGTAGCGCTCCATTTCTTTGCAGGAGACGCACCAGTCGGCATAGAAATCGAGCATCGCAGGCCTGCCCGCCGCCGCGGCTGCAGCGATCTCTCGATCGAGATCATCGACGGTCTTGATCAGACGAAAATCGAGTTTCTTGCTCTCAGCTGCAAATTGCGGGATCGGTGACAGCGCATCTTTGCCGCCGAGCGCGGCGCCCGCGAGCAGCGCAAGGCCATAGGCGCCAAGCACCAAGCCGACCGCGCGCGCAAGCAAGCCCGCCAAAGATTTCGCTTTGACTTCGCGCCACAACAGCACGGCACCGATGAGCGCCGGCACGGCCCAGAGCAGCAGCGCCCAACGCTCGGCAACGATACGCGCCAGCATCCACGCCGCAACCGCGAGCATCAGTACGCCAAAGAATTTCTTGACCGTGTCCATCCAGGCGCCGGCCTTCGGCAGCAGGCGACCGGCCGAGGTGCCGATGACGAGCAGCGGCGCACCCATGCCGAGAGACATGGCAAAGAGCGCGCTGCCGCCGCGGACCACATCGCCGGTTTGCGCAATCACGGCAAGTGCCGCAAACAGCGGCGGTGCGACGCAGGCGGTGACGATCAGCGCCGAGAGCGCGCCCATCACGGCAACGCCGCCGAAAGTGCCGGCCTGCTGACGGTTGCTGGCATCCGCCAGACGTGTCTGCAACGCAGCCGGTAGCTGAATGTTGAACAGACCGAACATCGACAGCGCGAGCACCACGAACAGCAACGCAAACAGGATGATGATCCACGGTTGCTGGAACAAGGCCTGAATTTGTTGACCCGCCGCCGCAGCGGCGACACCCGCAAGAGTGTTCATGACGGCCATGCCCATGACATAGGTCAGTGAGAGCGCAAAGGCGCGACCGGTCGTCACATTGCTGCCTTGACCCGCGATGATGCCGGAGAGAATCGGCACCATCGGCAGCACGCAGGGCGTGAAGGCGAGCAACAAGCCGAGTCCAAAGAATGTGACGAGTACCCAGGGCAAGCTGCCTGACTTGATGAGCCCCGCGAGCCGATCCTGCTCCGAGACGAACGGGGTCAAAGAATTGGGTGTTGAATTGCTGCTGCTTGAACTGCTGCTGCGTGAACTGCTGCTGCGTGCTGCGCTGCGGCCGTCTTCTGGCGCAGCGCCTGAAAAATCTGCGCCGCTCGTTGCCGGCAGCATGATCTTCAACCGCCGCTTTTCCGGCGGATAGCAGAGGCCCTTGTCGGCGCAGCCCTGCAGTCCCACGACGAGCGGCAGCTCGAGTGCGGCACCGGGTGCGCGCGACACCGGGAGCGTGACGCTCACCGACTCGTGATACACCTGCTGGCGACCGAAGAACTCGTCTTCTTTCCATTCGCCTGCGGGAATATCCGCGGTGCCGAGCGTGGCCGCCGGTGCGCCTGCGGCGTCATCGATCTTGAAGCTCAGGCGATGTCGATACAGGTAATAGCCCGGAGTCACCAGAAAATCGACCCGTACTCGATCGGCGGCTTCGGCAAAAACTGCGACCTTGAAGGCCTGATCGGGTGGCAGGAACTCGGATTCACCGAACTGGGCGCGGCCGGGCAGGGCGGCCAGCACAAAACTGAGGCCGAGGCAGGTCAGCAGGAACTGCTTCAATTTCATGTGCTTAGGGGCTTAGGGGGTGATTTGGCCGAGCAGCATAGCCGGGCCTGCCCTTGAAATGGAACTTTCCGTCGCTATCATTAGCAGCCACGCAGGGAGAGTGCTAACACCCTTCCTGTCACCTTCCAGTCAACCGTTAGTTTTCAGGAGCGAAACATGAAAATTCGTCCGCTTCATGACCGCGTGATCGTGAAGCGCTTGGAGGAGGAACGTACCTCCCCAGGCGGTATCGTCATCCCCGACTCGGCCACCGAAAAGCCCTCGCAGGGCAAAGTCGTTGCCATCGGCAAAGGCAAGATTCTCGAAGACGGCTCGGTCCGTGCGCTCGACGTCAAGGTCGGCGACAAGATCCTCTTCGGCAAGTACAGCGGTACCGAAGTGAAGGTCGATGGCGAAGATCTCCTCGTGATGCGCGAGGAAGACATCATGGCCATCATCGAAGGCAAGTAAGCCAAATTATTTCACTGAAGGAACAATCACATGGCTGCTAAAGAAGTACGTTTCAGCGATGACGCACGCCACCGTATGGTGCGCGGTGTCAACATCTTGGCCAATGCGGTCAAGGCGACGCTCGGTCCGAAGGGCCGCAATGCTGTGCTCGAGAAGAGCTTCGGCGCCCCGACGGTGACCAAGGACGGCGTCTCCGTCGCCAAGGAAATCGAGCTGAAGGACAAGTTCGAGAACATGGGCGCGCAGATGGTGAAGGAAGTCGCCTCCAATACGTCCGACGAGGCCGGTGACGGCACCACCACCGCGACCGTGCTCGCTCAGGCGATCATCCGCGAGGGTCTCAAGGCTGTGGCCTCGGGTCGCAACCCGATGGACATCAAGCGCGGCATCGACAAGGCCGTCATCACGGCCACCGAAGAAATCAGGAAGCTCGCCAAGCCCTGCAAGGACAACAAGGCGATCGCTCAGGTCGGCACGATCAGTGCCAACAGCGACGAGTCGATCGGCAAGACCATCGCGCAGGCGATGGAAAAGGTCGGCAAGGAAGGCGTGATCACGGTGGAAGAGGGCTCGGGCCTGCAGAATGAACTCGACGTCGTCGAGGGCATGCAGTTCGACCGCGGCTACCTGTCGCCGTATTTCATCAACCAGCAGGCCAACCAGACGGTCGAGCTCGACAAGCCGTTCATCCTGCTCGTCGATAAGAAGATCTCGAACATCCGCGAGATGCTGCCGGTGCTCGAGGGCGTCGCCAAGTCGGGTCGTCCGCTGCTCGTGATCGCCGAGGACGTCGAGGGCGAGGCGCTCGCCACCCTCGTGGTCAACAATATCCGCGGCATCCTCAAGGTGGCTGCCGTCAAGGCGCCGGGCTTCGGTGATCGCCGCAAGGCCATGCTGCAGGACATCGCGATCCTGACGGGTGGCACGGTCATCTCCGACGAAGTCGGTCTGCAGCTCGAGAAGGCCACGCTCAATGATTTGGGCGAAGCCAAGAAGATCGTCGTCGAGAAGGAAAACAGCACCATCATCGACGGCGCCGGCAAGGCAGGCGACATCAAGGCGCGCATCGAGTCGATCCGCCAGCAGGTCGAAGAAGCCACCAGCGACTACGACAAAGAAAAGCTACAAGAGCGTGTTGCCAAGCTCTCCGGTGGTGTCGCGGTCATCAAGGTGGGTGCTGCCACCGAGATCGAGATGAAAGAAAAGAAGGCGCGCGTCGAAGACGCTCTGCACGCCACGCGTGCGGCCGTCGAAGAAGGCGTGGTGCCGGGCGGTGGCGTGGCGCTGATCCGCGCGACCAAGGCGCTCGAGAAGCTCGAAGCTGCGAACGAAGACCAGACGGTCGGCATTCGCATCCTCGCTCGCTCGATCGAAGAGCCATTGCGGCAGATCGTCGAGAACGCCGGTGAGGACGCTGCGGTGATCCTCAATCAGGTCAAGGCTGGCAAGGGCGCCTACGGCTACAACGCTGCCACGGGCGAGTATGGCGACATGCTCGACTTCGGCATCCTCGATCCCGCGAAGGTCACGCGCCTCGCGCTGCAGAACGCAGCGTCGGTCGCGGGCCTGCTGCTGACCACCGAGGTGATGATCGCCGAAGCGCCGAAGGACGACCATGACCACGTGCACCCGGCTCCGGGCGGCATGGGCGGCATGGGCGACATGGGCATGTAAGCCCTGCGGGCGGGTGGCGCTCGCGCGTCACCGGCCCGACCGTTCGTCGAACGAGAAGCCCCGGGAGGAGACTCCCGGGGTTTTTTTTAGCAGGTCTGGTCGCCGCCGGTCGGCGACCATCCGCGCGTGAAAACTATTCCGGCGTGATCGTCGACTTCCACACCTTGAGATCCGAGTGCTTCGCCGCCGCTGCAAAATCCCCGTCCATGGTGAGCAGGATGAGATCGTGGCGAATGCACAGCTGCGCGATCAGGGCGTCGACCGTTCCCAACTGGATGCCCGCGCGCCTGCAGCGATTGCGAAGGTCGGCCGCGTCCACGTAGTCCGGCCGATCGGGTACCAGCATCGGCAGCGCGGCGAACTTTCCCAGAAGCTCTTTTCGTGCCTTGGGCCCCGTGAAGCCCTGCAGCAACTCCTGCAGGATGATCCCGGTGATAACGATCGAGTCAGCACCGTCGAGGGCGGCGCGCAGGGCTGCAATCTGAGGCGCCCGCTGTTCGCTGTCGCGCCGGAACGCCAGCAACCAGACGCTGGTGTCGACCATCAAGGTCACCGACGGGAACGCTCGGCCTTGTAGTCGTAGGCTTCATCCCATTCGAGCTTGCCCATGAGCTCGGCCAGATTCTTCTGCCTGCGTCGAGCCACGTACTCCTCCAGGGCACGTGTCACGGCTGCCTTCTTCGTACGCTCGCCACCGACTTTGACCGCCAGTTCGAGCAGCTTCGGATCCAGGGACAAGTTGGTCGCCATGTGTCACCCGTTACACATTAATCTACACAACTGCCGAAGCCCACTGCAATTCGGGCCACGGGGCAGCTTGTACGCCCGAACACGCCGGACCGCAGAGATATTTCTGCCCGAATACAGTGGGAGCGACGGCAGCGCGCGACGGCAGCGCGCCGCCGGTGTTCCATCCGGTGCCGCCGCCGCGGATGCACCTGACGAGGTATCACGGGGTGTTCGCGATCGAGATCGAGACCTGTGGCCGCTGCCAGGGAAGGCTGCGGATGATCGCGAGCATCGAGGAGCCGGAACTCATCGCGCGCATCCTGGCGCATCGGGAACCATCCATGGACATGGCCGAGCCCGAGCACTTGCCGATGGCGGCGCGTGCGCCGCCGCGGCAGCGTCTGCTGCTGTGACGCTGACGCGAGCGGGCGTCGGTCTCGGATCCGGAGGTAACCCTGCGCCACCGAAGCGGCAGCGGGGCGGGCCCGATCGCGCTCGGTTGAGGACAGGCCGGGAAAGAGGGGGTATCCGGAGTGCTGCAGGCCGGATCAACCGGCCTCGCGGGCTGATCGGGCCGCGTCGGGAGGCGGGCATCGATACCGTCGAGCCGTGGCGCAGTGGACGAGCGCGGTTGGTCGCGGTTGGTCGCCGGCAGCCGCCGGCAGTAGGGCCTTTGAAAGTACTATCCGCAAAGATTAGTTTCGCTGATGACACCCGGTACCCCATTGAAGGGTCCCGTCGATCTATGTCTTCATCGGCTCGACATCATCATGGGGGCCATCACGATGGACCGACGGGATTTCCTCGGCGTCTCTGCGACCGCTGCGGCGGGCATGCTGGTCCCGGCGACCGCCTCAGCGGCTTCGGCGGCCAGCACGCCCTCACCACCATCGGCCTCACCGCAACCTGTCATCCGATCGGGATCGAGCAGCATCACCCGCGCTCCGGTCGCGGGGATGATCGGTGCGATCGGCGCGGGCAATCCGATCACAGCCGCCACCGGTGCGCGCATCCTCGCCAAGGGCGGCAACGCGGTGGATGCGGCCATCGCCGCCGCGTTCATGGCGTACGTCGTCGAGCCCGCCTCTGCGGGCATCGGTGGACATGGGCGGCTCACGGTCCACATGGCCAAGACCGGTCGGACGGTCGGTATCGACCACTATATCCGTGCCCCGCGCGGTGCCACTTCGCAGGCCATCCAGGCCGCGCTGGCAAGATCCGGGCAGGACACCTCCCGCATAGTGCACACCGGGCATCTCGCCGTCGGCGTGATCGGCACCGTCGCCGGGGTCTGCGCCGCGCATGAGCGCTTCGCGACCTTGCCGCTGCCGGTGCTGATGGAGGAAGCCATCGCGATGGCCGAGATGGGGCCGCCGATCGACTACGACACCGCACGGGCGATCGCGGGCAGGCTCGGCGATCTCGCCGCATTCCCTAGGGCACGCGATCATCTGTTGCAGGGAGACCGGGTGCCGCAGGTGGCCAACGAGTCGGTGCGCGGCAAAGATGGATGGGAACGCAGCGGGGCGAGGCTCGACACCTCGGACCTCGCCCGCACGCTCAAGCGCATCTCCAAAGAGGGCGCGGCCGCGATCTATCAGGGCTCGATCGCCCGTGCCATCGACGCCGAGATGCGCGCGAACGATGGGGTCCTTTCGGAAGCGGACCTCGCCGCTTACAAGCCGTCGATCTTCGACGAGACGTTGTGGACCTACCGTGACCACAGCTACAGCACCTGCTCGGACATCTACGGGCCGCAGTTCCTGAACGTCCTCGAGCGCTTCGATGTCGGCGCTCTCGACCCGAACGGCGTCGAGTACCGGCATCTCGTCACCGAAGCGCTCGCGCTGGCGTTCGTGGACGTCATGGCACATCCCGCGGACCCTGCCGACCCGGGCGCACCGCGCGAGGGTCTCGCCTCGAAGAGATATGCCGAGGTGCGCGCACGGTTGATCGACATGAAACGCGCCATCGGCTCCGGGCGATACCCGTCGGGAGACCCCTGGCCGTTCGAGACCCGCGCCCGACGCAGCGACACCGGTCTGTCATCCGCCCCCACCGGCCTGCCCGGCACCACATCCATCAACGTCGGCGACAAGGACGGCAACCTCGTCAGCTTCATCACCAGCCTGGGATCGAGCTTCGGCTCCCTCGTTCTGGTACCGGGGACGGGTATGTACCTCGGCAACGCCATGCAGTGGTTCGATCCCCGGCCGGGACGCGCGAACTCCGTGGCGCCCGGACGCATGCCGCCCTACTTCGCTCCGCTGATGACCACTTACCGGGAAGGGCGCCCCGTGGGCGGTGTGGCCGCCTCCGGCGGCTATCGCATCGCCACCGCGCTGTTCCACACGTTCTTGAACTGCGTGGACCATCATATGGGCGTACAGGCCGCACTCGAGCATCCGCGCATCCACACCCAGGGCGAGACGCTGTATGTCGACGAGCGCATCGACGACGGCGTCAAAGACCGTTTGGTCGCTTTTGGCCACACGGTGCGGGCCGTGGAACCGCATATCGCGCTCCCGACCGCGGTCTGGCGGAACCGCGACGGTTCCTGGTCCGCTGCGTCCGATCCGATCAGGGGTGGGACCGCAGCTCTCTGATCCGGGTGACGCGTATCGACAACCTGACGTCGCGCCAGAACAACGTCGAGGCTGCAGTCGTATGAGAATCGGGGCCAACGCCCCGCCGGGGCGACCATCGGACACCCCTCGATGCCGGACACCGGTCCCTGCGACGCCTGAGATGAGATTCCGGAAGAGCAACATCGAGTTCCGGATGTTGACCGTGCTCTCGGTCGTCGCTGAATCCGAGAGCCTGACGAAGGCGGCAGAGGTCTTGGGCGTCACCCAGTCGGCGGTATCCCAGACGATCAAACATCTCGAGGACCAGACGGGCGCCACGCTCCTCCTGCGGCGCAGCCGTCCCGTCCGGCTGACGGCGGCGGGCCAGATACTCTACGAATACGCCTCCAGACTGCTCGCTGACGGCCAAAGGATGATGGCCGAGGTGCAGATGGCGGCCAACCAGCGCCTCAGCGAACTGTCGATCGGCATCATCGATTCTTTGGGCGGCGTGATCAGCCAGTCGCTCGTCAAGCGCATCAAGCCCCTCACCGCCAAGGTCATGCTGCGGACAGGCGTCGCGGCGCCGCTGTCCGACGCGTTCCTCCACCGCGACCTCGACATCCTGATCACCAGCGACCCGATGCGTGAGCAGCCCGACCTGGAGCGTTTCCCGATACTGCGCGACCCTTTCGTGGTGATCGCGCCGTCAGGCAGGATCCCTGCCGATGCAGACCCGCCGAAGTGGCTGGCGCAGAACGTGCCGTTCGTGCGCTTCTCCCGCGAGACCCTGATCGGCAGGACCGCCGACCTCGTGGCTCGGCGGCTTGAGATCAGGCTCGCGACGCACTACGAATTCGACAACACCGAGACCATCCTCCGGTTCGTCCAGGCCGGCCACGGGTGGTCGATCGTCACGGCGCTCTGCCTCGCCCACCATCCGCAGCTGCTCCGCGGCACCAGCGTGCTGCCGCTCGCTGCAGGCGGGAACACACGCCTGATCACTCTGCTGAGCCATCGCAACGAGTGCGGCGACCTGCCGGGGCGGCTCGCTCAGATCTGCCGAGGCATCTGCGAACAGGAGCTTTCACCGGTGCTGCAGGACATCGCGCCATGGCTCGCCAAGCAGTTCAGCATCCTGCCGGAGCAGCGCACCGGCGGATCATCGCCGGCACCCGAGGCCTTCGTCTGACCCGCGGGGTCTCCGCGCTCTAACCGATCGCCACCGGGAGTCGCAGCAGACCGAGCAGGCGGGCGGCCGGCTCGCCGGCGTCGGCCAATGCATCGACGGCGTCCTCGAGGGCGACCACATCCTGCAGCGGCAGCAGACCGGCACACAGGCGAGCGAACTTCTGACGGACCGCCAGATCGGACAAAGGGTTCTCGGGGTCGCCGATCGCCGTGGTCGGAACGGACCGCAGCACGCTGCCATCGGTCAGCGTCAACGTCACCTCGGCCCAGCGCTCGGCCGGGAAAGCCCGGCTGTATCGCTCCGACTCGCGCAGTACGACACGTCGGCTGAGCGCGAGGATCGCGGGATCCTGCAGCGCGGCCGGTGCGATCTCCTCTGCCCCCAGTCTGCCGCGGACCAACATCGCCGCCACCGGGAATGCGATCGCATACTGGGCCTCCTCGGTGGTCCGGGGGGTGTGGCCGGCGAGACGCGTCGCTTCGTGGAAGGTCAGCACCTCCACGCCCGCGACCCGCTCGCCCGCGATACGGTGAGCCGCAATGAGATCGCTCACCGCCTGCACGGCAGGCTGCGCCCAGCGGCATACAGGGTAAGGCTTGAAGTACTGCTGCAGCAGCTGCCATCCGGCGCCCAAGCCTCGCCAGTGCGTCGCCGTCCGCTCCGATTCCACGGTGACGGCCGGCGCGCCGGTGAAGCCGGACTCGGCCAACAACGCGCTGCTCACGCCGACCATCGCTCCCCAGCCCGAGCCGTCCTTGACCATGGTCGGATGGTCGATGCAGCGCATCATCTGGCTGCGCGGGCCGTGGTACTCGGCGATGCCGAGCGCGTGCCGGGTGGTCTCGACGTCGAGCCGCAGCAATCGTGCGACAGCCGCCGCGACACCCAGCGCGTTCCAGGCACCCGAGGTGTGGTAGTCGGACACGGAGGAATGCAGCGCGATACCGGCCCGCAGTGCGACCTCGTATCCGACCGCGAGCGCAGCGAGCAGATCGCGACCCGAGGACCGACGACCGGCCCGCTCGAGACTGGACAGCACGGCCAACACCGCCGGCACGACGGCTGCGCCCGCATGGCCCTTGGTCAGCCGATGGCCGTCATGGGCATCGAAGGCGTCCACCGTCATGCCACCGGCCAGTGCAGCGCCCACCGCGCTGGCGGTGGTCCCGGTGAACATGATGTCCGCCGGGTCCTCCGTCGCGCCGAAGTACCGCCGCGCATGCGCGGTGGTGATGCGCGACAGGTCGGTCGTGCGTCCCGCCACCGCGACCCCCAGCAGATCGAGACAGCAGCGCTGAATGGTTGACACCACATCGGGGGGGAGATCCTCGAAAGATGTGGTGTGGATGAATCCGGCAATGTCCGTCGTCGATCCCACGTGTCGATAGCCTCTGGTGTGTCAGGATGCGGCGCCCAGCGCCGTTGTCGGTATCGCATCGTCCGCCGACGCGAGATCGCCGAGCGCCTCGCGCAGCGGTCCGAGGTGCGGCGCGTAGCGTCGCCACTGCTCCACGCCGAGCTTGTTCAGCGGTTGGCGTACCTGTTCGGAACTGGCGGTGCGCACGGGCCGGTCGGTCTCGTGGAACCGCAGGCAGCGCTCGTCGAACGGCAGCCCGCAGAAATCGAGCAGCCTGCGGACCTCGCGGTCGAGGTTGGCGACCACGTCCTCATGGTTCACGCGCAGGATGCGGCCGGGCAGCACCCGGTCCCAGTGGTCCATCAGCTCGACATAGGCGCGGTAATACTGGCCGAGATCCGCGAGGTCGTAGCTGAACTCCTGCCCCTCCGCGAACAGCTGCTGGAAGGCGCTGAAGCAGCAGGCCATCGGGTCGCGGCGCGCGTCGATGATCCTGGCCTGCGGCAACATCATGCTGATCAAGCCGATGTGCCGGAAATTATTGGGCATCTTGTCGGTGAAGTGGGGCGCGTCGCGGCGATGCAGGCGGGTCCCTTCGATGTACTCCCGGCCGAGCTTCGCGAACGCCTCGTCGGGCATGTCGCGCAGGACCGCCGGATAGCGCGGCGCGGCCTGCACCGTACCGCGACCGTTCAGGCGATTGGCGATCGCCAGCACGTTCGGCAGCTCCAGCGTCCCGTCCACCTGCGGATGCGAGGCCAGGATCTGCTCGAGGAGCGTGGAGCCCGCACGCGGCAATCCGACGATGAAGATCGGATCCGGCGCTGGACAGCCGATACCTGCACGGCGCTCGAGGAACTCTTGGGTGAACACCTCCTGCTGCAAGCGCATCTCCTGCAGCAAGCGATCGTTGCGGTAACGCAGTTCGGACTTCTTGAGGCGGTTGCCGCGCTCGTAGAACGTGAAGGAGCGGTCGTAGTCGCCGCTCTGTTCGAAGGCCTTGCCCAGCGCGAAGCAGAGGTGATAGCGGTCCTCGGCCGAGGTGGTGGTGGTGGCTTCGGCCGCGAGCATGCGGTCGAGCTCGGATGCCTCGAAGCGATAGGTCTTGAGGTTCGCGAGGCTCCAATACGCGTCGCCGAGGTCGGGCCGGATCGCGGCCGCTCCGCGATAGTTCGTGACCGCTTCCTCCGCCCTGCCGACCGTCTTCAGCGCGTGGCCGCGATGCAGGAACTTCATCGGATCGTGCGGATCCTCTGCGATCAGCGCGTCATAGATTTCCAGCGCCGCTTGATAGTCGCCGACCGCGAGCAGCTCGGCGGCATGGACCGAACGGTACAGAAGGTTACCGGGATCGCTGCCGAGCAGTTTCTTCGCCTGCTCGAGCGCCTCCGCGAAACGTTGCCGCTTGTGGAGCACGCGGATGTATTCGTATCTCGCGGCGCGATGCCCCGGCTCGAAGAAAAGACAGCTCTCCAGCAGGAACTCGGCATCGTCCAGCACACCCAGCTTCAGACCGATCTCGGCCAGCAGGCGCATCCCCTCCACGTCGCGGGGATGCCGGCGCAGATGCTCGCGGCAGGCCTGCTCGGCGCGCGCCAACTTCCCGTCGTGGAGATCGATGCCTGCTTGGAGCAGCGGGGGCGGCAACCTCGACAGACCCTGTACGGCTCGGTCGGCCTGGGCCGCCGCAGACAGCGCGCCCCGCTTGCGATGCAACTCGGCGAGCGCGCGCCAACTGCCGAGGCGGGCGGGGTTGAGCGCCGTGGCGCGCCGGTACGCGTCCACCGCCCCCTGCTCATCCCCCCGCCTGCGACAGACCCCGCCGCGCGCCTCCCATCCGGCCGAACCGACCGGCGATTGATCCGGGGCGGCGTCCTGCAGGCTACTTCACCTTATATGTGACGGTGAGACCGATCGCCCTCGGCCGTCCGATGGTCTTGTTGATGAAGCCCACGTTCGGCACCTCGGATCGGGCGAGCTCGTAGCGCTCGTTGGTCAGGTTCTTGATGGACAATTGCGCGGTCCAGTTGTCGCCGAAGTCGGCGCCGAGGTTCAGGTCATAGGTCGTGTAGGCCGGCGACTCGGTGCGTGTGGGATTGACGCCGTTGAAGCGGCTGCCCTGATGGACGGCACCGAACATCGCGTAGGCATCGGCCGAGCCGAACACTTTGAAATCGTAGCGCAACCGGACGTTGCCGCCAAACTTGGGTTGACGGGCGAGGCGTGAGCCCACCGGGACGATGTTGCGGGCGCCCGGGGCGAGCGCGGTCAGCTCCGAGTCGGTGAAGGCGACGGCGCCGGAGACGGTCCACGCCCCTCCGAGGCGGTAGGCGAGGTCGGCCTCGAAGCCCTTGACCCTCGCCTTGCCCGCGTTGATGAAGAAAAGCGCATTGGTGATGGTCTGGTCGAGGACGCCCACCACGATGTCGTTCCAGTCGATCTGGTAGAACGCGCCGTTGATGCGCCCGCGACGGTCGGCGAAGGTGGATTTGAAGCCGAACTCGATGTTCTCGGTGGTCTCGGTGTCGTACGACAGCGGGACCTTCGTCTTGCCGTCGAAGCCGAGCGTGCCGCCGTTGCGGTTGTAGCCGCCGGTGGAGAAGCCCTCCGAGAGGGTGGCGTAGAGCTTGGTGTCGTCCGTCAGGTCGAAGTCGATGTTCAGGCGCTTGATCGTATCCGACTCCTGCACCGGCTTAAGGTTGCCGCTGAAGTTCACGCCTGCATTCGGGTTGGTGCGGGAGCCGAAGTTGACCGACCCGGTGGCCGACTGGTCGATCTTGTATTTGCGCGCTCCGACCGAGGCGCTCCAACGGTCGGAGAATCGGTAGGTGACATCACCGAAGAAGGACAGCTCCTCGACGACCGGAGACATGTCCGTGAAGAACATCACGCCCGGTCGACGCGGGTTCGGGTTGTAGGAGATGGCGCCCGCCATCGGCGCGTTCGGCGCGAAGCCGGTGGCGATCGCACCGTAGTAGGCGAACTCGATCGAGGTGCCGCACTTCGGCGTGCAGCCGTTCTTGTGGTAGTAGACGCCGGCGATGAAGCTCAGGTCGCGATCCGGGTCGGAGGAGAAGCGCAGTTCATGGTGCTGGATGCGGTAGTCGCCATCCACCGACCAATCGGTCTTGGGCGATTGGCACGAGGTGTAGGACGGGAAGTTGCAGGCGTAGTACGGGAAGAAAGGACCTGACTGCGTATACTGCGAGTAATCGGAGACCTGGGCGATCTCGCGCTCGAGGAAGGAACCCGCGTAGACCACATCGAGCGCAGCGAGCCGGCCCTCGAGGGACAAGGCGGCCATCTTGGTGTCGTCCTTGAGGAACTCTTCCTCGTAACGCGCGACCTTCAGGTCGCCGACATCGGCGCGGTAGAAGAACGGACCGTGGGTCTCCAAACTCTGCTGCGTGTACTGCAGGTTCGCCGTCCAGTCATCGGAGATCTGCCATCCGAGCATCAGCCTGCCGCCGCGGTACCGGACGTCGTTCATGTCCTTCGGCTGGAAACCGGCGTTGCTCTTGACCTGGAAGGTCGTGTTGGCGAAGCGGGTCGGGTTGGCGATGACCCGGGTGTTGGTGCGCAGCGTCTCGGACGCCGGCGTGTTGTCGAGGTAGCCCGCCTGGTAGGCGTTGTAGGCCGCAAACCGCACCGCGAGCCGGTCGTCGATCAGCGGCACATTGAGCATGACCTCGACGGTATGGTCGAGGTCGGCCGACCCCTGGGTCTCCCCTGCCGTCACCGAGACCCTAGCATCGAAGGCGTCCGCCCGCGGCTTGTTGGTGATCATGCGGATGGCGCCCGACATCGAGGCGGATCCGAACAGCGTGCCCTGCGGCCCGGCGAGCACCTCGATCCGGTTGATGTCCATGACATAGAGATCGGTGTTGCGGGTGCCCGAACCACCGGCTGACAGCGGGATGTCGTCCAGGTAGGTCGCGACCGACGCCTTCGCGCCGATGGTACCGGCCTGCGCGAGGTTGCCGCCGTACGCGCCGATGCCGCGCATCTCGGTGAACTGCGTGCCGGGTTGCGCGCCGCCCGCCTGCATGTTGGGGGAATACCGCAGATAATCGGCGAAGCTGTCGATGTTCATCGTCTCGAGCATCTGCGAGTCGATGACCTGCAGCGTGATCGGGGCGTCCTGCAGGCTCGTCTCACGACGCGTCGCGGTGACCACCACCTCCTGCAACTGGTCGGTCGAGGACTGTGCCCAGACGACGTTCGGCGCGTTGGACGCCAATGCCACCGCCACTGCCCGGCCTACGAGATTCTTGCGGTTCATGTCGTCACCTCTTCTGCTTCTGCGGCGTTCCGCGTGCTGTGATTATTTTGACGCCTGCTGGGAATGGACCGGCATGGCTCTCGTCACAAGTTCATCGCTTGATACTAAATCCACCGGCTCCGGTCGCGTCAACCCGACGGGATGCGCATTAACGAGATTAATCCTGCGGATAAGCCCGTGTGATGCCGAGCGCCGTCAGCACGCTGCGGCGCCTGTGCCCCAAGCGGGCCCCGAACCCGAACGCATGACGCCGTCCTTGTCGATCACGATAGCGTTCACACGACCGTATGGGTTTGCCCGCGGCGACTCGCCCTCCACCACCACCTTGTGGCCCAGTCGGGCCAGACCCTCACGCACCTCGAGCGGGATGCGCGGATCCACGGCGGTCTCCTGACCTTGGCAGTGCACTCGCGGCGCATCGACGGCCGCTTGGGCACCAAGGCCGAAGTCCACCGCGTGCAGGAAGGCGTGCATGACGCCGGTCGTGATGCGATAGCCGCCGGAGCCGCAGCCGGCGAACAGCGGCCGCCCATCCCGGCTCGCGACCATCGCGGGGACGCCGAAGATCGGCATCTTGCCGGGCTTGATGCGGTTCAGCTGGTCCGGTCGCGGATCGAAGTTCTGCATCGAGTTGTTCAGCATCACGCCCGCACCGGGCACGTACATGAGCGAGCCGAAGCCGCTGGTGAGGCTGGTGCACAGCGCACAGACATTGCCCTCGCCGTCGGCGGCCGCCATCTGGCTCGTGCCCTCGAGGCGGGCGATCCCGCGTTGGTCCGAGATGCGATTGGGGCGCTCGGCGGCGAAATCGAAAGGCCACGGGTCGGCGGCGCGCACCGGCCGCGGCAATGTCCGCTCGAGCGACAACCCGGCGGCGCGGGCGCGGCCGAACGCCGCGCTAGCCAAGCCCTCCACCGGGCTCTTCTCGAAGTCGGGGTCACCGTAGTGGGTCATGCTATCTGCGAAGCCGCAGGCCAAGGCCTCGGCGACCAGATGCCGGAAAGCGAGGCTGTCGCGCCCGAAGCGTTTCAGGTCGAAGTTGTCGAGGATGTTCAAGGCCTCGTAGGTCACCTGGTCGTAGGCCGTGATGTAGTTCACATCGCGGTAGCGGCCCGGACGCTCCTCAAGGATGCGCGTACGGTAGCCGGCGAGATCCTTGGCGGTGAGGATGCCGCCGGCGCCGACGACGGTCCGCTCGATCGCTTCGGCGACCGGGCCTTCGTAGAATCCGCGCTTGCCCTCGGCAGCGATGCGACGCAGCGTGCGTGCGAGGTCGGTACCGTCCAGGCGATCGCTTGAAGACGGCGGCAGCCCGTCACGCAGCAACCACTGTGCCGTGGCCGGCAAGCGACGGATGGTCGCGATCCGGTCGAGGATGGTCAGCCGCAGGCCCCAATCGACCGGGATGCCCGCCTCAGCCGCGGCGATCGCCGGCTCGAGCACCTGCGCCAGCTTGAGCCGCCCGAACATCGCATGGGCATCACAAAGCCCCGCCACCGCACCCGGCACCGCCGGGGCGAGGGCACCCTCCTCGGCACGCAGGCCGACGGTGTAGGGGAAGCCGTAGTACTTCATCGGCCGCTGGCGATCGAGCTCGAACATGTCGGGCCGCGCCGCACCGGGCGCCCGGACATAGTGATCGAAGGTGACGAATCGCCCGTCACGACCGAGTCGTATCGCGAGCCGTCCGTATCCGCCGATACCGCAGCTGGCTGGTTCGACCACGAAACCGACGAAGGCCGCGGCGACCAAGGCGTCGATCGCGTTGCCGCCGGCCTCGATCGTCGCGATGCCCGCCGTCGCCTCGTCGATGTGCCCGCCCACGACGACGCCTCTCGTACCGGCGACCTCGCTGCGGGTGGAGGAGCCCTCGCTGACGGTCATCCGGGAGGGCGCACCCCCGACGCTCGCAGCGGCAGGAGCGGCACCCACCGAACCTGCGGCCGAATGCCCCAAAGTGAGCGCCGCCGTGCTGGATGCCGAGGCGCGGAGAAACTCTCGTCGGTCCATGATGTTCACCCCCTGCGAGTCGCCGTCCCTTTTTGCGCTTCCACAACCCTCCGACACAAGCGGTCGGCGAGCATCATTAGGAAAATTGATGGGCAGCCCCGTCCCCGCCCCCCTTCCGGAGCAAGTCCGTGATGGAGTCAGGAAAAAAGACAGCGCGGATTCCCGAACCTATCGCCCGCCCCCAAGGCGGCTGGTCGCGATGCCTTTGCGCCGCTCGGGGCGGCGCTCAACCGCGTGATCGTTGGCGAGCCGCTGCCGCTTGATATCTACGACGAGGAGCAGGTATTGCTGCTCGCGCATGGCAACGTGGTCGAGTCCGCGCGGCAATTGCAGCGGCTCGTCGAGCGCGGCGGCCTGGTCCTGCTCCGCGAGATCACCGACCCGTATCAGATGGTGCTGCATGCACCGCGGTCGCAGTTGCCGGAAGTGTGGAGCGCAACTCGACAGCGCGTGACCGAGGTGCTTGCGAGCGCCGCCGAGCCGCAGCTCGAAGACCGCATGCAGGCTGCGCTGCCCTTGGTACAAAACTTGGTCGAGCGCGATCCCGATCTCGCCATTTTCCAGGTGATTCGGCAGGGGGCGGCCGAGGGTGGCGGGTATGGCGCGCGGCAAGCGATGCAGACCTCCGCGCTCGCCATGATGCTTGCCAATCGATTGGGCTGGATGGGGGGGATGATCGACCTCGCTGCCAAATGTGCGCTGACCATGAATCTCTCGATCCTGGAGTCGATGTCGCCTCTGTTCGTGCAGAGCGATCAAAAAAATCACCCGGAGCTCAGTCGCGATATTTTGCAGAATGCGGGTATCAACGATCCCGATTGGCTCGAAGCCGTGGAGCAGCACCATGAGCGTCCCGATGGCTCCGGCTATCCGCGGGGTGTTACCGAGGTGACCGAAACCAGTCAGCTCGTGCAGTGTGTGGAGTTTTTTGTCGAGGGGCTGGGCAGGGCGGCCGGGCACTCTGCGGTGACTGCGACCGGCTTGCTGCGGCAGATGTATCTCGAAGCACCCAAGAGCATATTCGTCGCGGCGCTCATCAAAGAATTAGGTGTATATCCACCGGGGTCGGTGGTAAGGCTCAGCAGCGGCGAGTTCGGCGTGGTGATACAGCGTGGTGCAACCACCACGGCGCCGCTGGTTGCCGTGCTCGATGAGGATTGGGGTATTCCGCGCGAACCAGAGATCCGCGATACGAGTTCGGCAAGCTACGCGGTGATCGGCGTGCTGCCGCCGCGAGATGGCCGTCAAGGCGCCTCGGCCGCAGAGGTTTGGGATCGGGCCATCGCTGTCATGCCGAAGGCTGTTGGAGCGGCCGATCAAGGCTAGCTCCGCAGAAGGCTAGCTCCGCAGAAGGCTAGCTCCGACGACGACGCACGCGCGGCGCTGCACCCGAGGCCGACCCGGCTGCGCGATCGAGATTTCCGGAGAGCTGCGCGCGCGCGCCGGTACTGATCTGACCCAAAGAGGATTCGAGCACGGCGGCGTCCGGGCGTGAGCCGGGCACATAGGCATCGAGGGCCTTGCGCATGGCGGCCAGATGTTCGGGCGAGGTGCCGCAGCAGCCCCCGATGATGCGGGCGCCGGAATCTACTGCGAGTTGTACATAGCGCGCCATGAGTTCGGGTGTGCCGTCGTAGCGAATGGCGCCATCAACATACTGCGGGATGCCGCAATTGGCCTTGGCGACCAGCACCATGTCGGGATCGGCCGCGGCACTCAGGTTGAGAATAGAGGCGACCAGCTCCGACGGGCCTACGCCGCAATTGCTGCCACAGGCTGCAAGCTGATGACGACGCGCAATCTGCGCGAGATCAGCCGGCGTCACCGACATCATGGTGCGGCCGTTGGTATCGAAGGAGAGCGTGCTGACGACGGGCAATCCTGCAGACTTTGCACCCT
>VGTW01000028.1 GCA_016874555.1 Gammaproteobacteria bacterium
GCCACCACCGGGAGGCGGTGGACCCATGCCACCACCGGGAGGCGGTGGACCCATGCCACCACCGGGAGGCGGTGGACCCATGCCACCACCGGGAGGCGGTGGACCCATGCCACCACCGGGAGGCGGTTGCCCTCCGGTCGGCGGCGAAGTTTGGTCTCCTGCGAAGGCCAGACCACCTGACCCGATGAGATTGGATCCTGCGGACAACACGAGGATCGCCGACCCAATTGCGAAACCCCCTCTAATTGCTTTCACGGCAACCTCCGTTATTTGAATTGGAACCTCGAACTATTCAACACCACCAGTACTGGTATTTTGGGGAAGTGTCAATTTGATTTTATTAGGGTAACTCGAGGGTGAGCGGGTCAACACTAAGACGGATAGACCTCGGGGAGGGGCTTTGGGTTACGAGCGACTGCGTGCCCTGTGGAGCATGCCAATTGCGAGCGAGACGCCATCGCAGGTCCTTTGTCAGATGCGATTCTGCTAACCCGGGATGTAGCACTCGCACAATTGTTCTAAGCCGATGACTTGGGCCTTTTGATGCGGGAGCGGAGTGCCGTGTGCCTATCGAGGGAAACCCTGGCAGCGTAAGGGCAGCTATTTGCCATGCCGTCGGGCGTATTGTGGGAGCTTCCCGTGTTGTAGCGTCAGCATGTACTTTTCATCAAAGGTATTGGCGCCGGAACGGTGCTGGTAATGATCTGTGCGGTAACGACTCCCTGAGCGGCTCAACCAGCAGATGCCACCCTGGTCGGCATACCGACACTGACGGAATTTCGTTGCCCGATACTGTTCAAATGCAGGTAATGAATCCGGGCCGCGATGGCTCGAGGCTAATAGACTCGCAGGAACGATAGCAGGGCCGATGCAGTAAGTTCGGCCTGATCGAGATTGGGCGAGTGTCCCGTTGGCAGCGTCCTGATGGTCACCGCAGCCGAGGGCAAATAGCGACCGAGCTTCTGTGCCCAGTCTGCATCCAACAAAGCATCTTGTGTGCCTGCAACCAGCATCACTGGAGTTGTCACTTGCGTCAACGTTGAGGGGTAAGGATCGGCGCTGCCGCTCGAGCGGGTACTCGCAGGATGCCGTAGTCCCATAGCGGAGATGGCCTCGAGGTGCCCTGGAATCAAAGTATTTTGGTACCTGCGTAGTGCCAGCTGGTCGAAACCTGCGTAGCAATTCGTCACCTGACTCAACAACAGTTTCATTTTTTCGAGATCGGGCCGGGGGTAGTCGTTCAGGGCAGTGATTCCTGCAGGAACTCGCCACGGGCCGCCCGTGCCCGAAATCGCGACGACCGACGCCAGTGACAGGCGATTACGCTCCAGGGTTCGCAACGCAAGCGAGCCGCCGAAAGACGTACCGACGACATGGCAGGGCTGCGTCAGTGAAAAGGTCTCCAGCAGTGCTTCAATTTGCTCAAGCCGCGGCAAGTACGGAGAGCGGTCAACGAACACAACTTTGTCGGATCGACCGAAGCCTAACAGGTCCGGGGCCATGACAAAGTATTCCTTCGCCAGAATGGGCACCACCTGATCCCACGCCGTCAGTGCGTCTGCGCCATACATCCCATCGTGCAGCAACAGCAGTGGCGGACGATCGCTTTGACCCCAGATGTACAATTGGGTTTTGAGACCGTTGAGTTTGAGGGTGAGTGTGAGCGACATTCGGACACCTCCGCCTAATGATCAGTGAAAGTCAATTTGCATAGAAACCCGCCGGGCCCGCACTTGTCCCTGTCCGTCTGTCGGCGGTGAGTGTCTGCGGGGCGATCACAGTCTTACTTTGGCCAATTATGGTACGCGACGGTCTCTCTCGTTTCAGTCCGTAAGGTGGTGGTGTCGGAGTGACGGATAGTCCACAGAAATCCCCGGAGTGGTTTCCGATTCAGCCCGAGGGTTTGAGCGGACAATCCGACGAGGCGCTCCGGGAATCTATCCTGGCTGCCGAAATTCACCCGCTGCTCTGTTCGCTCGCGTTATTGACCAACGATCATGCTCTGATCGATCCGCGTTTTGCGCCTCTTGTTGAACTGCCGGCCGCTGGTCCGCCGCCTCACTGGGGGCTGAGTGATTCTTTGGTCGAAGAGGCGCGCTGCCTGGCGTTTGAGCACATCGGAAATATCCGAGATCATATTAATCATCTGGAGCGCGATCCATCTGCTTCGATGCTGGAGAAAACGCTCGCATTTGCAATCGGCCGCGATCACGGAGTTTCTGCCGGACTAATTCGCCGCGAGCTAGATCTACCACATGATCCAGGGGCGCCATCTTGGTGTGCAGGGGACATCGCACCGGGACGGCAGTTTCGAGTTGCGATCGTCGGTGCGGGTATGTCTGGTATTCTCGTCGCTCATCGCTTGCAGCAAGCGGGCATCGACTATACGGTATTTGAAAAAAGCGACAATGTCGGAGGTACCTGGAGCCAGAACACCTACCCTGGATGCCGACTCGATACCCCAAACTTTGCGTACAGCTATGCGTTTGCACAAAACCCCCATTGGCCAAGCGAATTTTCCGAACAACGCGACATCCTCAAGTTTTTTGATCAGATCGCAGAAAAATTCTCGATTAATGATCGAGTACGACTCAATACCGAGGTGGTCGCTGCTCACTATCAAGATGAAACGGGGCAGTGGCAGCTGCGTATTCATCCTGCCGGGAAAGCGCTCGAGGAGTACGTCTACGATGTCGTGATCAGCGCGGTGGGTCAGTTGGGACAACCAAAGATCCCCGAAATCGCTGGAGCCGAGGAATTCGCAGGTAAGGCATGGCACACCGCTCGCTGGAATCATGAGGTGAGTCTCCGAGGCAGGCGTGTCGGCGTGATCGGAACAGGGGCCAGCGCATATCAAGTAGTGCCCGCAATTCTGTCCGAGGTGGCTGCGGTCGTTGTGTTCCAGCGAAACCCGCCGTGGATGTTACCCACGCCGCGCTATCACGAGGCTATAACCGTTGCGCATCGGCGCTTGCTAAGTGCACTACCGCACTACGCCCGATGGGTGCGCTTTTTTCAGGTCTGGGCGACGATCCGTGGTCGTTGGGACTTGGTCCGCGTCGATGAGACGTATCGCCATCCTGTCTCGGTGTCCGCCGCAAACGAAGCCTTACGCCAAGCGCTGGAGCAGCAAATACAGCGACATTACGCGGATCGTCCCGATCTGTTGCGATCCCAACTACCGAACTATCCCCCCGGCGCAAAGCGCATGCTGCGTGACAACGGTGTGTGGCCGGCGGCGCTTAAAGATCCGAAAGTATTTGTAGAAACTCGCCCGATCTCGGGCATCTCACACTCGGGAGTAAGTGTCACAGCCGATGGCAGCGATGCCGATAATCAGTATCCATTGGATATTCTCATCTATGCGACCGGGTTCCGAGCGTCGGAGTTTTTGCTGCCCATGGAAATCACGGGGTCGCGGGGCAGGAATCTGCACGAATGGTGGCATGGAGAGGCGAGAGCGTACCTCGGTATGTGCGTCCCGGGCTTCCCCAATTTCTTTTGTATGTATGGGCCTAACACCAACCTAGTCGTACATGGCAGTTTGATTTTATTTGCCGAATCGTCGGCCAACTTCATCATGGAGTGCCTCAAGATGCTGCTTGAGAAAAAGCAGCAGTCGATGACCGTAACAGACCAGGCATTTCAGGCTTTCAATGAAATGATTGATCACGAGAATACATTGATGGCGTGGGGGGTATCAACCGTGAGTAGCTGGTACAAAAACGACAGCGGCCGGGTAACACAAAATTGGCCGCTTTCAATTGACGCTTTTTACACCATGACCGAGAAGCCTTTACCCGCCCACTTCAGTTTTGAAATGCTTCCAAGCTGACCGTACGCCGTCTAGCGTCGTCAGGGCAAAATCGCCGGGTATTTCATTGAGTATCCCTTTCCTTATGATGAGCGGCGTTTATTTGGTGGGGGGCCAGGGTAGGGAAGGGTCGCTGACATGGAAAGTCTTGTTGATACATTTTGGGTTGTCGATACACTCTGCCGTGAGGCGCGCAAGATCGGCCCGGGTCATGGGCGTCAATACACCATCATCCTCGGTAAGCACTGCTTTGCCAGTCGAGGGATGAGTTGATGGATAGAGCCGGGCGTTACGAATAATCACGTAAGGTACGCCGCTAGAGCGTAAGAGTTCCTCACCGACGCCTTGATCTTTGAGGCGGTCAAATATCCCAGGAACGCGCTCCCAGCCGAGATTCCTAAATTTTTCGACATTACCTCCCGCGCCGACTGCTCCGTGATGAATGAGCAGTCGAGTTCCAGTCCTTTTCGCGTTGCGTGTCAACGAGGTCATGATCTTTTCGTAAAAATGGTTATCACCATCCTCGACTCGAACCGCATTGATCACGATGTCGAAATTGGCGGCGGTAAATGTTCGATCTATATCCGCCGAGTTCAACAGGTCTCCCGTCACCCATTCTACGGCTGGGCTCGTCGGCGCACTCGGTTCAAAACCAGTGCGATCGGACCCAACTCGCGAAAATATGGTGATTCGTGCTGGAGTATTTCTCAGCTCGCCGATAATTGCGCGTCCTAGCTGGCCTGTACCGCCGAGCACGAGGATTTTTTTCGGTTTTTCTGGGCGCGTGTCTCCTGCGTTGATCCCGGTGGCTAGAGCGCTCATGCTGTGCAAAGAAACCAGCGCGATGATCAGCGCTGCGATCATTCGTCGTTTGGAGTTGTCCGCCACGTGGTTCTCCCGGATCCAAAAAGTCCGTATGAATCTCAACGGATGTTTATCGTCATCCCGACGGGGGGTTCGTGTCACTAAAAATCTTTCACGGACGATTCAGCTGGTCCTCGCTGCTCATGGCGATCGTGCCGATAGGCGCCGCCGCGCAGACGCTACTGCCCAATGACCCTATGGAGCCTATCGCCGATGCGCGGGATGCCATTGCAGGTCCTTTGTCTGGCGCGATTCTCATCACCCGTGACGTAGCTCTCCTAAGAAAAACCTACGTCGAGGGTCTGGGTCTTACAATGCGCGGCCCGTTGCACCAGTCCAAGGAAACCTTGGCAGCACAAGGGCAGTTGTGGGCAATGCCGCCGGGCATGTCATGGGAGGTCTATGTGCTGGAGCGTCAAGTTGTTACCGACGCCATAAAGATCATTGCCGTGATTCCCGAGCGCGACACGCCGGTAATACGGCGTAGTTTTGCTCGTGAGGAGACGGGTCCTTATGCCCTGGGCTTTCCGACCAGCAACGTAGAGGTGATCGATCGAAGAATGATTGATCAGGGATTCAGGCGGACGCTGCCCAGCGTGAACCACTACTTCTTGCAGCTACGGGACGGTACACCGTATCCGATTACGGAAGCCAGCTACGAGGTGGCAGACAACACCCGCCTTGTGGTGCTCTCACGTGGTAATGGATTACCACAAAACGGAACTCTGGATCCTGTTACCGGCGTGGGCGGCCCCGCGTATTCCAGTTTGATTGTCGAAAACTCAGTCGCCATGGAGTTTTTTTTTACGGAGGTTCTCGACTACGAGCGACGTACCAGTCGCGAGTGGAGCACCTTTTCACCCCGCTTCCGGTATGTGACATTGCACGCGCGTGGTGCCCGCACCGGGAATCTCGGTCTCGTTGAATATGCAGCTGAAGATAGACAAGCGAGCACCGGCGTGCCACCGCGGCCACCGAATCGCGGGCTCGCCGGTTGGGCCTTCCCGGTACGGTCGTTGTCAGCGATTTTGCATCGTGCGAAAGCCCATGGCACGCCCATCTTGGCAGGGCCGATTGTGGTGAATGATCCGCGTTTCGGCCGGGTAACGGCAGCGAGCCTGCTCGCACCGAATGGATTTTTGGTGGAACTATTCGAGAAGCTTGACCAGTGATTATCGCGATCGCTACCAAAGAATTTCGGCAAACCATGCGCGACGGTCGATTTCGATTGGCAGCTGTGCTTTTCATTATATTGACTGCAATGGCCTTTATTACTGCAGCGCTGCGCTATCAGTCACTCTCATTAGAGCGGGCGCGCGCACAAAAGGAAGTGGCGTCGCAGTGGATGGAGCAGGGCGAAAAAAATCCGCACTCCGCAGCACACTACGGGCAATACGCTTTTCGTCCGGCTTTGCCGCTCGCGTTTTTTGATTCTGGCGTGCAGGCCTTCGAAGGGGTATCGATCTGGCTCGAGGCGCACAAGCGTAACTACGCGGCTGGGCGACCTGCTGACGATATGTCACCCCTTGCGCGTTTTGGTGAAATTTCGCTCGCCTACATCTTACAAGTTCTAGTGCCGCTGATTTTGTTGTTGATCGCATATCCATCGTTTGCGGCAGAGCGCGAATCGGGAACATTGCGTCAAGCGATGGCAAGCGGGGTCACGGGTGGGCAGTTATTCTTAGGCAAGTTTGTCGGTCTTTCGGCATCAGTGCTGTTGCTGATGCTGCCGATCATTGGAATTTCTTGCCTGGTGCTTGTCTCGACATCGGGCGCCACGTGGCTGGCGCACGTCGTTTTATTGACTGCGCTCTATTTCTGGTTCATGGCGCTGATGCTCGGCCTCGCGCTGCTTGTTTCGGCGGTTGCTTCGACCGCCCGTGCGGCGCTATTGGTTTTACTCGTGATCTGGGCCCTCGGAAATTTCGTGTTGCCGAGGATCGCTGCCGATATGGGTCGGCTTGCCTCTCCGACCCCGTCCGCAGATGCGTTGTCGCGCGCCATCGAAAATGATCTCGCGGCGGGCATTGATGGTGAGACGCCGGCTGCAAAGATCGAAAAAAGGCGGCGCCAACTTCACGCGCTGTACAAAGTTTCGTCTGATGCCGAATTACCGATCAATATTCAGGGCGTGATCTTCGGCATCCAGGATGAAATCTCGGACGTCGTCTATGACAGACACTTTTCTGCACTCGAAGCTGCAATCGATCGTCAGGTGGATATATTCGAGACGGCGAGCATCTTATCGCCGCGTATGGCGGTGATGCTCGTATCCCAAGAAATTTCCGGAACCAGTATCGGGCATCAGCGCCAGTTTGCAGATGGCGCTGAAGGTTTTCGCCGCGAACTCATGAAAACGCTGAATCACGACCTCACGCTCAACTCGCGTTCGGGGGATAACGCTTATCGTTCCGGTGCTGCTCTTTGGCGTGAAGCGGGTGAATATCGGTTTGTTCCTGAGCGACTCGGCGCAAGCATCGCACGCTGCGGCGCGCCGCTGACGGTGCTGGTGCTGTGGAGTTTTTTGATCGGTGCACTCGCTTGGGTAGCAGCTCGCCGTCTTGGAAAGATCGGCTGATGCGATCGGTAGACATTTTCTACAGCGAACTCACGCTGCTGCATCGCGAGCAGATTATTCCCTGGGTACTCGTGGGTCTGTTGGTCGCCATGGTCTTTGCGGGATTCAGCGGTCGAATAATCATCAAAGAAAAACGTGCGGGAGCGCTTTGGGCCAGTGATGAGGCGCGCGTGCTGATCGAATCGCTGAAGCAGCAAGCAGCTGCTGGTAGCGAAACGGCCCGCTCCCCGGGTGCGGTCGCTTACAGCGTCTTGTCGATGCCGGTGAGCAAAGCGGCAACGCCGCTTGAGGGATTGGCGATCGGTCAAGCTGACTTGCTGCCCGACACTTACCGCCTCAGCGCGCGCGGGGTGCATACGTTTCTCGAACAAATCGACCCGGAAAACTCTTTGCGGCTCGTTTCCGGTAATTTTGATGTCGCATTTCTCGTCGTCTGGGTATTGCCCTTGTTGGCGATAGGTTTTCTTTTTGATGTGGTGGTCGGGGAGCGGGAACGAGGCGTTCTATCGTTGGCAATGGTGGCCGGCGCGAGTGCCGGGCGTTTCATCTGGCATAAATGGTGGGTAAGATTTCTGCTCTTGGCAGCAGTCACGACTGTTTCCATTGTGATTGCGGCGTGGATACAGGAACCTGCTTGGACAGCAACGACAGCGTATGTCCTCGCGGGGTGGATACTTACAAGCGTCATCTATTTGGCTCTTTGGTGTGCTCTTGCGCTCGTGGTCAGCACCGGTGCGGGTAGTTCAGAAGCAGCGGCAACGCGTCTCGCTGGCGCATGGTTGGTTTTTGTCGTTCTGTCCCCGGCAGTCATCAATCTCATCGCAGGGAACGTGATGCCGTCGCCATCCCGTGTCGAATTGACGGCGACTTTGCGCGAGGCCACCGAACAAGCCGACAAAGCCGTCGCCGCTGAACGTGACCGGTGGTTTTTCGATCATCCGGATCTGCAGGGCGATATGGATCGTCGGGCATACTATCTGAGCGTCGCTCGCTCCGAGGCGGGTATCGAAAAGATCATGGCACCTTTGTTGGAAGAGTTTGTACAAAATGCGCGTGACCAGCAGGATGTCATCGAGTTAATGAAATACCTCTCGCCTGGTACGCTGACTTTTCGGTTACTTACTTCTCTTTCCGGTAGCGACGGTCGTCAGCATGCAAACTTTCGCGATGCGGTCGTCGCCAATCATCGCGACTGGCGAGATTTTTTCGTGACGAGACTCGAGACCGATGCGCCGCTGACGGCCGAAGACTATGACCGCCTGCCGACTTTTGTGGCGCCGCAGATCGACGGACACCAGCTCATATTATCTTCATCGGTACCATTACTGTTGATGCTCGCGTTGACTTGCTTGCTTTGCCTGCTTGGATCGCGAAAGCTCCGAAGCACTGACTTGATCCTCGGTGCATACTCGCCGGCAGGGAGCCGATAGTGTTGGAAGCCATCGGACTGACCAAAAATTACGGTGAGGTTCGAGCCCTGCGCAGTCTCGATCTACAAGTGAAGTCAGGCGAGATTTATTGTCTGCTGGGAGCTAATGGCGCCGGCAAGACGACGACGCTCAATATATTTCTCGGATTCGTGCAGGCGACTACAGGTATTGCAAGGATCGATAACATCGATGTCAGCCACGACCCAATCGCCACGCGCAAGCGAATTGCGTATATCCCCGAGACCGTAACGCTTTACGGTGCGCTGTCCGGACTCGAGAACCTTGACTATTTTTCGAAGCTTTCGGGGATCAAACATTCGGCAGAATCTTTGCACGGGTTTCTCGAGCAGTCGGGGCTAGCCGTCGAGGCACACCGCCGACCTCTGCAAGGATATTCTAAAGGTATGAGACAGAAGGTCGGCATTGCCATCGCTATCGCGCGAGACGCCAAGGTCTTGCTGCTCGATGAGCCGACCTCGGGTCTCGATCCCAAGGCCAGCAACGAATTTTCGCAATTGATTCTTGCCATGGCCGAACGTGGCTCGGCAATCTTGATGGCTACGCATGATTTGTTTCGCGCTCGCGAGACGGGATCTAGGATCGGCATAATGCGGGATGGTTCGTTATGCAAAGAATTCGCGGCAGGTGAGATCGGTCACCGTGATCTTGAGCTTGAATATCTGAAAACGATGCAGGAGGGATGACATGAAAAAATACATATCGTTGATCATTGGGACGGCGCTCATTACCGGGGTTCCGGTAGCGCAATCTCACAACACCATGACCGCGTATTACGCTCCAGCCGGCTTCATGCAGGACTTGGAACTGCGTGTGACCCATGGCTGCAAGGGCAGTCCAGTCAAGGAAGTTCGGCTGAAGATTCCGGACGACATGATGCGGGTCTCGGCCGAGCACAACCGCGACTGGGTCGTTGAAATGAAAATGCGAAAATTGCCCAAGCCCATGCCCGGCGAGGGCGGGAATATGCTCACCGAGACGGTCGATGAGATCATTTGGAAGAATCCGCGGAGCAACCTCCCCGGCTCAGGACGGTTCGAGGGCTTTCGCTTTCGCGGCATGATTCCCGAGGCCGTCGGCAAAATCATCTTTTTCCGATCAGTCAATGTTTGCGAGAGTGGTGAGGAGCGCTATGTCGATTTGCCGAGAGAACTGTTGGAAGCAAAAACCCCGGGCTTGCCCGAAAAGTTGCTTAAATTCATGTCGGCAACAGCTACACCGTCTGCATTCCTAATTATCGAGAAACCAACGCGTCCGCAGTACCCGTTCGCCACGCCGGGGCCGAAGAAATAACAAACCCTGCGGGGGGCTTTCATGTTCAGTCGAATGACGCGTTATCTGTCCAGTTTGCTGCTCGTCGGCGCGCTTGCGACGAGTTCCCCGCAGGGTCTCGCCCATGCCGTCTTGCTCGACTCATCGCCAAAACCTGGCGAAATGTTGATGCAGTCGCCGTCTGAGGTCGTTGCCAACTTCAACGAAGGTGTGGGTCCGATTTTCTTCAGAGTGCTCGACGTCCAGGGACAGCCGGTCGGTGATCCCGGCAAAATCCGGCTCGACGGAACCAAAATGACGTTGCCGCTCCGCGCCTCGCTGCCGAACGGAACCTACGTTTTGACCTATCGCGTCATTTCTGCGGATACGCACCCGGTAGGCGCCACTTTCGGCTTTTCAATAGGCGAGCCGATGAAGCGCGTCGATGCGACGACCGATGCGGGCAGCCGTTCCATCTGGTCGTTCGCGGTTGCGGTCAACCGCTGGATTCTTTACGCCGGGATGCTGTGGGTTACAGGTACGGCCATATTCCTGCTGCTCCTCGGGATAGACGGTGCTTTGCGAGAGGAAGCACGACAAACAGCGCGCTGGGCAAGCGTTTTGACAGCAGTGTCGTATGTGCTCGCGGTCGGCTTCGGTGGTGCGGATATGCAGTTGGGTGGTGCCAATGCGCTTTGGCAGACCGCGACCTGGCGATCTGGCTTTGACAGCACGCTGTCTTCAAGCGCGGTGTTTGGGCTCGTCGCCATGCTAATGCTATACGCGGGTTTCGCAGCAGGTGAGCGGCGCCGGAACGGATTTTTGATCGCCGGAGTGGTGCTTGCGATCGGTTCATTTCTGGTGACAGGACACGCTGCTACCGCACCTCCCGCTTGGTTGATGGCACCGATCGTTGGGGCACATCTCCTCGCCACGGCATTCTGGATTGGTGCGTTTCGACCGTTGCTGTTGAGTACCAGGCTGCTTACTGCATCCAACTCGGGTGCGTTGCTGCAGCGTTTCTCGACCCTCGCGGTGCCTGCGGTCATCGTCGTTCTGATAAGCGGAACTGCAATTTCGCTCAAACAACTGGGGTCGCCCACCAAATTGTTCGATAACGATTACGGAAGTGTCCTACTCGCAAAAATCATCTTGGTATTTGTGATTATTGTCATTGCGGCGTACAACAAAATCAATTTGACACCGAAACTTATCGCAAATGATGCGGCGGGCGCTGTAAAGATCAGACGAACCATCACGCTCGAACTCATGCTGTACTTCATCGTGCTGGCTGCCGCATCAGCGTTGACCGTGACCACTCCGCCGCGTGCGCTGGTTGCGATCGGTGAAGCGGGCGCCGCGGAAGCGAAGATGGTGATGATTCCCGGTGGTCTGGTGAAAAGAACTTTGAAAAATGCTGCGGCCTACAGTGCCGAGATCGAACTCTCGCCCGCCAAGGTTGGTGAGAATATGTTGATGGTGACCTTGAAGGACCCCGGCGGCGTTATCGTGGACGGCGCGATTGCCCTCGAAGTGACTGTCGCTTTGGAGTCAGCTGGAATCAGCGAGGTGAGACTCAAAGCCGAACCTGTGGGTAATGGTATGTGGCATCTCATGATCGGCGAAACTTTAATTCCCGGTGACTGGGCGTTGACAATCGATGGCTATCTCACCGACTACGACAAGACCAGCTTCGCGACGACCGTCACCTTGAGATAACGCGCAGCGCTGTGACACGCGGCGGCGTGATCAGACCGCGGATTGCTCCGGGGCGCCGCTGAAGATGACGTCTTTGACGATCGTCATGAAGGATGCATTCCATCCAATAGGTAATAACCGATCAGCGGAAACATCGGCTAAGATCCGAGCTAGCGTTAGTGCTTGGATAATTACCACGGCAGTTGCCGAAGAAAGCTTCGATCCCATCCACTCTATCGTCTGCAGCTGCAGGAAAAAAGCAGTGTAGTCGTTGTTGATATGCGTCTGTCCTTCCTAAAGTAAAGCGGGAAAGCGGGGGTTTTGTCCATATGCGCTTTGAGTCGATATCGAGTAACCGGAAAATCGCGTCGGTGTATGTCCTGAGAAATTTCGATGAATCGTTGGCGATCAGGTGATTTACATTTTCCGAGGCACTCGCCTCAATCGATGAGTACCCGCTGCGACGCTTGCTTAACAAAAGTGAGGAGATCGTAAGTACAACACTCGGGTTTAGTGTGATGACGCGCCGACGAGCGTCGATGACTGCTTTAAAATCCCCGCTGTCGATACCACGTTAGTTACTGCCCTTGGGACAGTCGTAGTTCGCGAAGTCCGAAGCGGCGAACGGCTCTCGTTTGCTACCTCATCGGCGAAGAGATTTTTGGGGTTGGTATTCGAAACACTTGCTTGGGGTTCTTTCTCTCGGCCATTGCAGAAGCGTAATGTAGAAATGGATATACTTTTGCCGTCCGACGGGGGAACGCGATGTCGAACTTCATCGATCGTCGATTAGCTGTCACGGGAATAGTCGCCGCCGCGACCGTGCCGTTATGTCTCCCAAGTACTCACAGCGTCACGTCAACGCCTACCGAAGCGGCGGCTGATGCAGCTGCCCTAAAGGTTCTCGATGAGGCAGCAAGCAACCTGTTGCAGTTGTTTCCGGAGAGTGCGACGTCGCTCGGCGTCGATCGTGGCGCTGATGCGCAGCTGCGATCGCGTCTGGTGGATCGCTCTGCCGCAGGTCAGAGCGCCATTGCGGTACGCCTGCGGCGCGATCTCGCAAAAGTCGATGCCATCGATTCAAAGCCTCTGTCTCATGCCGTCAAAACCAGTGTCGAGGTCGTGCGCAGCGCCTACGCGACTTCGCTTCAGGGGTTCGCGCTTCCGTATGGCGATATCACCGTAGGCGGTTGGCGCAATACGCCCTATGTCGTCATTCAGAACGTCGGCGCCTATCTCGACGTTCCGCGTTTTCTCGACAGCGATCATCCTATCGATACGCGGAGCGATGCCGAGGCCTACCTCGAGCGTTTGCGGCAGTATCCCCGCCAACTCGATGGCGAACTCGAACGTATCCGGATGGCGCGTCAGAACGGACTCGTTCCTCCGGCCTTTCTGCTCGACAAGGCGCTCGTGCAACTCAAACTGTCCACCAAGAGCGCAAGCGAGGGCGGCACCTTGGTCGACTCGCTGCTGCGTCGGACGCGGGGGATGCGTGGTAATTGGGAGCGTGACGCCAGAGCGATCGTGAGCCGTGATGTGGTTGCAGCTCTCGATCGTCAGATCAATGAGATGGAAACCGCACGCAAGTCGGCGACCGATGAAGCAGGTATGTGTGCGAGACCTCATGGTGAAGAGTTCTATCGCTGGGCACTCAAAGCATCGACGACCACGGCGATGACGCCGGATCAAGTTCATGCCTTGGGCTTCGAAGAACTGGAGCGTTTGCACTCGCAGATGGATGGCATCATGCGCGACCTCGGTTTAACCGCAGGGTCCGTGGGCCAGCGCATGCAGGCGATCGCCGAAGATCCGCGATACCAATTTGCCGAGGGCGATGCGGGTCGCGCGGAGATCATGGCTTTCATCGATGCGCGTCTGCGTTGGATCCGCAAGCAGATGCCGCGGGCCTTTCACACGCTCGTCGATCCGAACATGGAGGTGAAGCGTCTGCCGCCCGAAGAAGAGCCCGGGGCGCCAACGGCTTATGGTGGTGCCGGCTCCATCGATGGGCGAATACCCGGCCGATTTTGGATCAACCTGCGCACCTCGGGCTTACACAGCCGTTTTGCTCTGGCTGATCTCGCGTTTCATGAATCGATTCCTGGCCATATCTGGCAAGGTGAGTACACGCACGAGATGCCGCGTATTCGGCAGTTGCTGGCATTCAATGCCTATTCCGAGGGATGGGCGCTCTATGCCCAGCAATTGGCCGATGAGCTCGGCGCTTATGAAAACGATCCGGTCGGTAAGTTGGGTTATCTACAGGCGATTTCTTTCCGCGCCTGTCGGCTCGTCGTCGATACAGGAATCCACGCCAAACGCTGGACCCGCGAGCAGGGTGTGCGTTTCTTTGTCGAGAAGAACGGCTCGAATCCGCTAGAAGTAGCGAACGAAGTCGATCGCTATTGCTCATGGCCCGGTCAAGCGTGTGGCTACAAGGTGGGGCATAGCGAGATTAATCGCCAACGCGAACTAGTACGCAGCAAACTGGGTGGTCGCTTTGATGTTCGCGACTTCAACGATACGATACTTCGCGGCGGTAATGTTCCCCTCGATGTGCTAGGGAGTAACGTCGCTGAATATCTTCGACGATGACCGATAAGGACGGCCAGCCACGCTTATCCAAGCGCCTGAGCGAACTCGGTCTCTGTTCGCGCCGCGAGGCCGAAGAGTGGATCGTGAATGGTTGGGTTCGCGTCGATGGTGTGGTGGTCGATGTCCTCGGTAGCCGTGTAAGTCGCGCTGCGCGTGTCGAGATCGATTGCCGTGCGCGCGAGCAGCAATCGGAACTCGTCACGGTCCTCCTCAATAAGCCGATCGGCTATGTTTCCGGGCAAGCAGAAGACGGGTACGAGCCCGCTACGGTTTTGATTCGACCAGAGAATCGCTGGCGCGGCGATGACTCGAGTCTAAGTTTTAACCCCACGCATCTTTTGGGTCTGGCGCCCGCAGGCCGGCTCGACATCGATTCGACAGGCCTGATGGTATACACGCAGGATGGTCGTATTGCCAAGCAATTGATTGGTGGTAACGATGTTGAGAAGGAATATCTGGTTCGTGTTCAGGGTGTGTTGCCCGATGACGGACTTACGCGTTTGCGTCATGGACTGATGCTCGATGGCGTGAAGCTGAAGCCTGCGCGGATCGCGTGGCAAACTGAGGATCAGCTGCACTTCGCTCTGCGCGAGGGGCGCAAGCGGCAGATTCGTCGCATGTGCGAGATTGTGGGACTCAGGGTGACTGGTCTCAAGCGTATTCGCACGGGGCGGGTCATTCTCGGTGCGCTGCCTGTCGGGCAGTGGCGATATCTAAGAACAGACGAGGATTTTTGACAGCTCGTAGGCGCAGATGTTGACAGTTGATGCAAGATTCAGCGACTCCACGCCCTGACCACCCGGTATCGAAAAAATCGAACTGCTACAGGTTACGCGCATCTCCATCGTTGCACCGTGCGACTCGCTACCAAACATGTAGCAGTCGAAATGCTTGAATGAATTTTCTGCGACCGATGATCCGTGGATGTCGAGTAGCGCGATCCGCGGGAACTGGGCTTGCACCGCTTCGAGCGTGACATCGGTTTCGAACGGCACATTGAAGTTCGCCCCCATACTCGCGCGTACTACTTTTGAGTTATAAGGCTCAACGCTATCTGGCGACAATAGACAACGAAATCCGCCGAACCAGCCGAGCGTACGCAGGATCGTGCCGAGATTGCCCGGGTCCTGGATCTGGTGCAGATAGATCGCACGTTCACCATGTCGTGGGGCAGGCGGCGTCAGCATGGGAACGACCGCAATCACGCCTTGAGGCGAGCGAGTCTCGCTCAACTGCGACATTTGCCTAGCACTGAGGGTTTCGATAGCGAGTTGTCGCGGAAAGCCCGACGGCAGACCAGCAGCAAAATATTCCTTACTGACCAGAACTTTCGCGGCAGCGAGCTGCGGTCGATGGCTGAGTGCCTTGCCAAGTTCCAGCGCCAGATGTTCGCCCTCGGCTAGGAAAAAGCCGAGTTCGTCGCGATATTTTTTGTATCGAAGTTTTTTGAGGTCGTTGAAGTTCATACCCCTGCCCGCGCTCACGCCCGTATCCGTTACGTCGCTTGGCCGCTTATGCTTGCCGCGACGGCCTCGGCGATTTTGATGCCATCAACCCCGGCCGATAGAATACCGCCCGCGTAGCCTGCGCCCTCACCACCCGGGTATAGACCCCTCACTTTTAAACTTTGCAGAGTTGTAAAGTCTCGCGTGATCCGCAAGGGCGAGGAGGTGCGGCTCTCTATCCCTGTCAGTACGGCGTCATCACGATCAAAACCGCGAATCTGTCGACTAAAGACCGGCAGTGCTTCACGTATCGCTTCGATGGCATCATCGGGTAGCAACGGTGCGAGATCCGTAAGTTTGATGCCGGGTTTGTAGGAAGGCGTGACCTTACCTAAAGAACTCGATGGTCGGCCAGCAATGAAGTCACCCACCAGTTGCGCAGGCGCAGAATAGTCACTGCCGCCAAGCTCGAACGCGAGAGACTCCAGTCGCTCCTGTAATGCAATACCCGCGAGCGGACCGCTCGGAAAATCTTTAGCAGGGTCGATACCGACCACGATGCCCGCATTGGCATTGCGTTCGTTGCGAGAGTATTGACTCATCCCGTTCGTCACCACGCGCTGCCCTTCTGAAGTAGCGGCGACGACGGTGCCGCCGGGGCACATACAAAAACTGTAGACGGAGCGCCCGTTGTCAGCGTGGTGTACAAGTTTGTAGTCCGCTGCGCCGATGGCCGGGTGACCTGCGAAGCGCCCAAGGCGTGCACGATCGATGAGTGATTGCGGATGCTCGATGCGGAGGCCGATCGCGAGAGGTTTCGGCTCCATGAAAACTTTTCGTTGTTCGAGCATACGAAAGGTATCGCGCGAACTGTGTCCGACTGCGAGCACTACATGTCGCGAGGCGATGAATTCACCGTTCGCGAGAATGACACCACGCAGTTCATCCTCCTCGATGACGAGATCAACAACTCTGCTGTCGAAGCGGATCTCGCCGCCGAGTTCGATGATTTCATTGCGTAGTTTCGCTACGATTCCGGCCAGGCGAAACGTGCCGATGTGCGGCTTGTTAACGTACATGATCTCGGGCGGTGCGCCGGCACGCACGAATTCTCGCATGACTTGTCGACCGAGATGACGGGGATCTTTGATCTGACTGTAAAGCTTGCCGTCGGAAAACAGCCCGGCGCCACCTTCGCCAAATTGAACGTTCGATTCCGTGGTCAAGATGCGCTTGCGCCAAAAGCCCCAAGTGTCCTGCGTGCGCTGCCGGACTTCCCGACCGCGCTCGAGCACAATGGGGCGATATCCCTGTTGGGCGAGAATGAGTGCCGCAAACACACCGCAAGGACCAAAGCCAACCACGATGGGGCGGTTATCGACATTGTGTGCTGCGCGGGGTGGTGGCCGAAAGTTTGTGTCTGGTGCGAGAGCGATATACCGATCATCGCTATGCTTCGCGAGGACCTTTTGCTCATCGCGTAAGTCCACATCCACGATATAAATGAAGGCGATTTCGCGATCTTTGCGTCGTGCATCGTGACTGCGCTTGAAAACCGTGAAACCAATGAGCTCCCTCGCCTCGATTTTCAGCCGCTGCAGAATTACGCGCCGTAGCGCGTCCTGAGTGCGGGTGTCTGTGGGATCGCCCCACGGGAGCGATAGTTCGGTGATGCGGATCACGGTGCGGTCCTGGTCGGTATACCCGACAAAGGTTTCGAATCGCGCTAGTCTATCGTCATCATGGCCCGATCCAAGAGCAGCGGTGGTTGGCTGCGTCGTCACGTCACCGATCCCTACGTCAAACTCGCTCAAAAAGAGGGTTATCGGTCGCGCTCTGCCTACAAGCTGCTCGAACTGAACAAGAAAGACCATCTTCTGCGCCTAGGCCAATGGGTGATGGATCTAGGATCAGCTCCCGGCGGGTGGTCGCAGGTCGCAGGAAAGGCCGTCGGTCCTAAGGGCCGGGTGTTGGCGACAGATATCCTGCCGATGGATCCGATCTGCAATGTCGACTTCATTCAGGGCGATTTCACGAGTGACGCGGTGGTCGACCAGATTCACGCCTGGCTTCAGGGTGAAAAATTTGACCTGATCGTTTCTGACGTCGCTCCCAATCTCAGTGGGATCGACGCCGCAGATCAGGCGCGTTCGATTTATTTTCTCGAGTGTGCCCTCGATACCGTGCGCCTGGCGCGCACGCCGGGAGCCGCTTTCATCGCCAAGATGTTTCAGGGGCAAGGGTCAGATGAATACGTGAAGGAGCTGCGCAAAAGCTTCAGACAGGTCTCGATCCGCAAGCCCAAAGCCTCGCGACCTGAATCGCGCGAGGTATATATCGTAGCCAAAGATTTTCGTAGATGATTCAGTGTTCGGTCAGCGATCGCCCGAGAATGAAGTCGCGCTTGTGGTCTTTGGCAAGCACAAAAATGTGTTCGCCGACTAAGCAAAAACCGTACATACGATAAAAAAATGCGATTGCTCTTGGATTTTCTTGCTTGACTCCGAGCCACGCTGTTTTGTAGCCCTAACTCTGCAGAGCTTTGAAGAGAGCTCTGCATGAGCGGCGACGCGACGCCTGAGCCGTGAAACTCCCGTAGTATAAAAAAAGCACGCGATATCGCCGGGCGATGGATCTGAAACACATTGGGCGCCGAGCCCCAGCGTAATTGTGAAAACCCTGCTGATTCGCCATGGTGCTTGATTAGCCTTGTGGCGCCATCGATTACTGCGATTTTCGACGCCTTTATGGCTTCACTGAAATGGCTGCGACACTAGAGGTCTATTTCGGCTGCCGAGTTTCGCGCCTCAAAGGCCTGCCCAGAGCTTTTTCAGCGACCTGCGTCGGCGCAGCAGCATCGGCGGGTGAGGCGATACAAATCGACCTTCCCTTACTCTGACGATTTTCGCGGCTCAGGTCTGCGCCACAACCACGATGCAATGCCTACGAGTAACACACCCGTGCCAATCGACCATGGCGTGAAGCCGCGCCAAACTACGAGAACGGTCCAACTGACTGCCATCCCGAGTGCAGCAAGACGCTTGCCGCGCCGACTCACTCTTCTACCGTCTTCCCAATCGCGCAGTGCCCTCCCGAAACGCGGGTGATTGACCAAGCGCGTGCGCCACTCGGGTGAGCCTTTGCCCAGCGCCCAAGCTCCGACCAGTAAAAAAACCGTAGTCGGCATGAGAGGAATGAAGGCATTGATGACGCCGATGCCGACACTCGCAAAACCCAGAATACGCCAGAGGAGAGTCGACATGGGACCGGCAGCATACCTTAATCGTCCCTTGCCCGAATCGCTTCACCTGGATTCCGCAGCGGATTGAAGATTGGTGGGAACACACCCTGATACGTCGACCGCCATCGATGGCTTATCCGCATGTCTTGCTGTCTCTGTTTAGTCGGTTTCGGATCGCGCTCGCGCTGCGATCACCCGATCGAATCGTCTGGCTTGCTGAAAATTCATTGACAGTGATAACGGTCGCCACGTTACGTGCGATCGACCGGCGATAGCCTCTCGTAAACCTTGCTATTCCCCTACCACGTGTTTCTCGTGCTACATACGATCGGTGGCTATTTCACCTATGTTCGCGTACTGTGAGACCGAATGGCGTTTCAGCCATTCAGACGTGAAATCGATTAGACGTTCGGCTGGGTTCGCAATCATTATGATCGTCTTGTACATTTCTGCTACGGCTTACTCGTCGCTTATCTTTTTTTCGACATGCTGCAGCGCTACGCGATCCCTGCAGAAGGTCGGAGCTATTTTCTTTCGCTGTATTGATTATGGCGATCAGTACGATTTTCGAGGTGCTGGAGTGGTGGGCCGCAGTCTTTTTGAGCAAGGATCAGGGCGCAGCATACTTGGGGCACAAGGAGATGAGTGGGACGCTCAAAAAGACATGGCTTTGGCCGCGTTGAGGTTGATCTTCGCCATGTTTGTAACGCGGCTGACGTTCTGAGCAACAGGGGTCGCGATTTTCCGCATACCCGTCGGCGGTCCAATAAGATAGCGCGTATCTTAAGTATTAAGGAGGGTGTCGTCGCCACTTATGGAAATCGCGATATTGCTGGGTCTAATTTTTTTCAATGGTCTATTT
>VGTW01000029.1 GCA_016874555.1 Gammaproteobacteria bacterium
GCTCTTCAGTCTCGGGGTGCATCTTTTGCAACGCGGCGAGTTCACGCGTGCTCGTCAAAGATTGCTGGCCGCGCATCAGCGTGCGCCCAACGATCTGCTTGTATTGATGACGCTCGCGTCAGCCTGTCGCTTCATGAAGGATCGCGATGGTGAACGCGAGGCGATCGACGCAGCGCTCGCCGCCGACCCGTACTACCTGCCGGGCCTGCTTGCGCGCGGCTATTGGCTCGAGTCGCATGACACCGTGAGCGCTGCCGCAAGCACCTTTCGCAATGCGCTCAAAGTCGCACCGCCGGAATCCGCATGGCCTGATTTTTTGCGCGAGCAATTGCTGCACGCCCGCGAGCTCGTCGACCGGCATGGCCGCGACTACCAAAAATATCTGGGCAATACGCTCGCCAGTCTGCTTGACGATCTGCCCGGCGGCCTGCAGCTACGCTGGCGCGAGGCCGTGTCGATCATGGCGGGTCGCAGCCAACCCTATGTCTCGGACAGCAACCAATTGCATGTGCCGCGGCTACCGGCAATTCCTTTCTTTGAGCGCAGTCTGTTCCCCTGGGCAGAGAGTCTGGAAGCGAAAACCGCCCAGATCCGTGCAGAGCTCGAACAAGCGCTGCAGACCCACGACGAAGGCTTCGCGCCATACATCGGCTATCGACCCGGCGAGCCGGTCAATCAGTGGCAAGAGCTAAACCATTCTCGACGTTGGAGCGCGTACCACTTGTGGCGCTCGGGTCATCGGGTCGAGGCAAATCTCGAGCGCTGTCCGGTGACCGCTGCGGCACTCGCTGCCGTCGACATGGCCGTCATCGAGGGACTCTGCCCGAATGCCATGTTCTCGGCACTTGCGCCCCATACGCGGATTCCGCCGCATCACGGCGAAACCAATGCGCGCATCGTCGTACATCTGCCACTCGTCGTGCCCGAGGGCTGTCGCTATCGCGTGGGTTTCGACGAATGCGACTGGCAAGTTGGCAAAATTCTGGCCTTCGACGACACGCTCGAGCACGAAGCACGCAACGACAGCGATGAATTGCGTATCGTAATGATCTTTGATGTGTGGAACCCGCTACTATCCGAGGCTGAGCGGGAGCTCGTCACAGCCATGACCTCGGCGGCTCGGCTTTACAGTCGCTGAGACAAAAAACAGGCCGGCGTGAAAGCCGGCCCGGAGAAAAATCAGCCCAGCGAGCGCAATACCCGATCGAGATATTCAGCTTGCAGTCGACTGCGTGCCGCCGCCTCGCTGTCATCTGGCGTGAAATCCTCGATCTCCTCGCCCGCCACGAGCTCACGGCGCGCGAGCATTTTCTCGACCGTATCGAGTCTGGTACGCGTCACCGCCAATTCGGTGATTAGCGCCAGGGTCACGCCGTAGAGCCGATCGAGCATCGGATCGTCAGTGAGCTGCGGATCGAGGCGCAAAGTGGCCGCGTCTTCGTTGGCGGCCTGCGCCACGGCGCGCAGACGTTCGGCCTCGCGAGCCACCAACGTGCGACCTGCATGCTGGCGGATTTCCATGGTGTTGCGACGCACCAGGCTGAGCGCCCGATAGGCCGGGTCGCCGCCGCTGCAGCAGCGATACACGTCACGCCGCAAACCGTGAGCGGCCAGATAAAGTTACTCGAAGATCAATTGCAAAGCACCCTGTTCGAGAAACAGGGCCGGCGGCTCGTACCCACGGAGCTCGGCCGTATTGCTTACGCCTATGCCGAAGAAATCTCTCCGCGCGGGCTCGAACTCGCAAGCGCACTGCGGGGCGCACGTACGCGCGGCAGTCGACAAGTCACGGTTGGGGTCGCCGATGCCGTTCCCAAGCTCATCACCTGACGCGTGCTCGAACCGCTACTCGCCGGCGACGGCAAGTTCCACGTCATCTGTCACGAGGCACCGCTATATGCGCTGCTCGCCGACCTCGCCGCTCACCGACTGGATCTGGTGCTGGCAATAAGCGCAGTATCGACCGACTCTTCGTTCAAGGCCTACAGCCATTTGCTCGGCGAATCGGAGATCGGTTTTTTTTGCTGCCAAACCGCTCGCCGCGCGTTTACCACGCGGCTTCCCGCAGAGCCTGCAGGATGTGCCACTGCTCGTGCCGACCGATCGCAGCGCCAATCGGCGCGTGCTCGATCTTTGGGTCGAAAAACAGGGGATCACGCCGCGCATCGTGGGCGAACTCGACGACAGCGCCATCGTCAAAACTTTTACGCAACACGGCGTGGACGCCTTCGCGATCCCGCTCGCTTTCGAAAAAGAAGTCACTCGGCAATGCCACGTGATGCGCGTCGGTCGCATCGAGGGGCTGAAGGCACGCTTTTATGCGATCTCCACCGAGCGTCGAATCAAACATCCGGCGCTCGCCATGATCACCGAAACGGCGCGCACGGATTTGTTCTCGCAACCCGCCGCGCGGGACTAATCGATTTGAATGCGACTAATCGCAGCGGCTGGTCGAGACGTTATCGAGTTCGCCGCGCTCGCTTACTTCGAGCCGTACCTCGATGGGTCGACAGCAAATCTGGCAATCTTCGATGTAGCTACGCGAAGCATCGGTGAGATCGAGCATCGAGCCATAGGGCTCGCCACACCACGGGCATTGCAACTCGACGAAGACGCCGAGCTCCGCCGTGCCACCCTCGGCTCCGCCACCAATACTTTGACTAGGTTCGAACACCGGCTCGAGCCCATAGAGCGCATCGATGCTCGCCGCATCGAGCGTCGTCACCTCAGCCAGCAGTTTTTTCGGATCGGCCCGCATGTGCTAATGATATACCGGCCCCTGTTAGACTGAACAAAACATCTAGCTTGGATAAAACGTCGCGCCGGAGGTCCTGTCATGTTCCGTAACTACCTTGCGATTTTCCGCTGCAGCCTCGCTGCGCTCGGTGCGGTCGCTGCCGCCACCGCGACCACTGCGATCACTGCTCCCGATGGCGCTGCAGTACCATCGGCGACGCTCGCCACCAGCCACGGTGAATTCTGCATCGTGGTGCAACGCCTGTTGGTCGACACCGATCTGCCGATGCAAATCACGCTGCAAACCACCAAGGACGATTTCACGGAGTCGAAAGCGAGTGTCACGCCACTCGGCATCCACCAGTTCGTGGAGCCCGATGTTTCCGGACAACCAAGAGAAATTTCCTGCAAGACCAAGACAGCAGATCATCTGCTAGCCGAGCACGGCGCGAGTGCAGCACGCGATCCCGCGCTTGCACCACGCAGCTGTCGCGATATCCAGCGCCGGGTCGTAGTTGACGTCTGGTCGACGCTCAAAGAGAACGAGCGGGCGACGGTGGTGCATTCACCGCAGCGCGTCATGCTTGACGCCGACTCGAAGAGTTACACGGGCTCAGGTTGGATTGGCTCACCCACCGAGGCCTACCTCGCGGCAGACGGACGACTGCATCTTCGTGCCTCGGCCTTGTACGCCGACTGGGAAGACTGGCGCTGGAAGATCATGCCCAAAAGCTTTCGCGGCAATCATTATTGCCACCTCGTTGCGCCGGAACGTGTCCGCGCGCTTATGACCGGCGGCGAGCGTCTCAACCAGCAGCGAAAGTAATCTCGAGCAAAGTAATTTGAGGTGCTTGCGCGCACGCTACTGATCGGCCCGGTAGGTAGCGTCAACGTGGCATGCAAGGTAAATTCGGTGCACTGGGTCGCGCGGTCGATCCGATCGAGCCTGCCCTTGGCGCGGCAGTCGAGCCCCTGCCAGTCGAATCGTGAAGCCTTGGCTAATTCCCGGACTGATTATCTCGCAGCCGTCTTGCTGCAGCGTGCGTCGCCGCTCAGAATGCCGGGATGACCGAAGAGACCCGCAGCAGTCCACGTCGCCTGCCCGCGACCACCGATGCCTCGCGCGAAGCGATGGACGAACGACGCACACGCCTGCGCGAACAGGGTTACGCAATCGATGCGCTCTGCGGTGCACAGCCGCTCCTCGAGCCGGAGAGACTCGCCGGCAGCATCGAGGGTTTCATTGGTTATGCGCAGGTACCGCTCGGTGTCGCCGGGCCCATACAGATCCGCGGCCTGCATGCGAGCGGTGATTTTATGGTACCGCTGGCAACGACCGAGGGCACGCTGGTCGCCTCGTTTCAGCACGCCTTCAACGTCATCAACCGCTGCGGGGGAGCCAACGCCGCCTGCAGTCGGCAGCTCGTCGGTCGAGCACCCTGCTTCGAATTCGCCGATCTGCCGACCGCGATCAAAGTTGCCAGTTGGTTGTCCGCGCAGTTCGCTGCGATGCAGCAAGCCGCAGCCTCGACGTCGCGATACTGCCGATTACAAGACCAAAAAATTTCGGTACTAGGCAATACGGTTTATTTGATGCTTGAGTATTCGACCGGTGACGCCGCAGGACAAAATATGGTGACCCTAGCCACCCGCGCGGTTTGCCGAACCTTGTTGCCAGCCATGCCAGCACAACCCACGAGTTGGTTGCTAGAGTCTGCGCTCTCCGGTGACAAACGATCCTCCGCACAGGCTTTTTTGGGTGCGCGCGGCCGCAACGCCTCGGCCGAGATCATCATCCCAGCGCGAACGGTCAGCCGCTATTGGCGCGCCGATCCGGCTGCACTGGCGCGCTGCTGGGATCAAGCCATCGCCGGCGCTGCGCAGACCGGCGCCGTCGGCCTGCAGGGCAACGTCGCCAATGGTCTCGCGGCGCTGTTCATAGCCTGTGGTCAGGACGTAGCTTGCGTGTCCGAGGCGACAACCTCAATTACGCGCTTCGAAGTCACCGCTGCGGGCGATCTCTACACTTCCGTGACCCTGCCTAATCTCATCATTGGCACCGTGGGCGGTGGCACGTTCCTGCCCACCGCGCGCGATTGCCTCGCCATGCTAGGTTGTCGTGGCGAAGGCAGCGCAGCAAAATTTGCGGAAATTTGCGCAGTCGTCGCCCTCGCCGGCGAACTGTCGCTGATTGGCGCTATGGCAAGCGGCACATTTGCCGACGCCCACGCGAGTGGCGGTCGCAAGGGCCGCGGCACCGGCGAAACCTGACAGCCGAACTTCGCGGTCGGATCAGTACGTGTCAAAGAATTCGAGCAGCAATACGGCGGACAACAATCATGCCAACGGCAAGCCGTCGAGTCCCGCGCCGACCGCGCGGGCCCGTAAGCCGCTGCGTCGTTTCGTACTGCACAAACTGCTGCTGCCCGTCGGCTGGCGCCTGTACCGCGCGCTCGGTCGCTCGTGGCATTACGATGAACACGATGTTTCGATCCTTCGCCAACTGGTCGCCGCAAGACAACCCGTGGTCGGTGCGTTCTACCACTCGCGCACCTTTGCCTTGCTGCATTACTTCAGTCTGCCGCAGCAGGGTCGCTGGATCTTGATGTGCTCGCAGAGTCGCGATGGCGAGGCCATGGCCCGTATCGAAGAGGGTTTGGGATTTCGCGTCGCACGCGGCTCATCGGGCAAAGGCGGCGCCCGGGCGCTGGTCGAAATGATTAAAGCTCAGCGTGACGATCGTGGCCTCAACTCCTGTCTCGCCATCGACGGTTCACGCGGGCCGCGCGGCGTGGCGCAACTTGGCACCATCACGCTTGCACAAAAAACCGGCAGTCTTTTGCTGCCCGTGGCCGCATCTGCCTCGCCAAGCTGGCGCTGGAACGCCTCGTGGGATCGAACCATCATCCCGCGGCCCGGTGCGACGGTCAGCGTGCGCATCGGCGCGCCCATCGAAGTGCCGCCCAAACTCGATGAATCTGACCTCGAGGCTCTACGCCAGCGCCTCGAAAACATCATGTTCACCTTGCATAGCAAACTCGACGCACGAACCGGTTACCGCGACGCGGAACCGCTCAGACTCGCTGCGGGCTGAGCGCCGTGTCGTAGCCGCGACTCCCAGTCCTTACCCAGCCCTCTAAATCAGTCCTCAAAATACTCATGAAGATCAATCCATGCGCAAAATTCTCTCGTTGGTCATGAGCATCGTGCTCGTCACTGCAGCCACCGCTGCGACGCCCACCAACCCGTTGCTCGATCCCTGGACCGGACCATATGGCGGAGTGCCGCCGTTCGACAAGGCCTCACCCGCCCTGCTCGCCCCGGCACTCGAAGCCGGCATGGCCGTTCACCTGGCCGAACTCGATCGACTTGCCAACGATCCGGCACCAGCGAGCTTCGCCAACACCATAGCCGCCATGGAGCGCTCGGGTCGCGCCCTCGATCGCGCGAGCACCGTCTATTACATCTTCGGGTCAACTTTAAGCGACGATGCCGTACAACGAGTCGAGCGCGACATTGAACCCAAGATGGCCGCTTTCCGCGACCGCATCACGCAAAACGAAAAATTGTTTCGTCGCATCGCGACAGTCTATGAATCGCGCGAAAAATCTGGGCTCACCGCCGAAGAGCAACGCCTGACCTGGCTGACGTACACCAACTTCGTGCGCGCCGGTGCCAGGCTCGATGCAGCCGCCAAAAAACGCCTCGCCGAAATCAACCAGTCGCTTGCCGAGCTCTTCACGCAATTCAGTCAAAACCTTCTGGCTGACGAAAGCGAGCGCTACACCGTACTCGATAGCGAGGCCGATCTCGCCGGACTACCCGAATCTTTACGCGCGGGCTTCGCCGCGGATGCCGAGCGGCGCAGTCAAAACGGCAAGTGGATCATCGCTAACACGCGCTCATCGGTAGAACCGTTTCTAACTTACTCCACGCGCCGCGATCTACGCGAGAAAGTTTGGCGTGTATTCGTAAATCGCGGCGATAATGACGATGCCCGTGATAACAACGCCATTATCGGTCAAATCCTGCAGCTGCGCGCCGAGCGCGCACGACTGCTAGGGTTCGCTACGCACGCGCACTGGCGACTCGAAAATTCAATGGCGCGGACTCCCGAGCGCGCAATGCAATTAATGGAAGCCGTCTGGAAGCCCGCTATCGCCCGAGTCGCCGAGGAAGTCGCCGACATGCAGAAAATCGTCGATGCCGACGGTGGCGGCATGCGCATCGAGCCCTGGGACTACCGTTTCTACGCCGAAAGAGTCCGGAAGGCCAAGTACGATCTCGACACCAACGAGCTCAAGCCCTACCTGCAACTCGAAAAATTACGCGAAGGCATGTTCTACGTCGCCGGCGAGCTCTTTGGTCTGCGCTTTACCGAAGTCGCTGCGGGCAGCGTGCCGGTGTATCACCCCGATGTGCGCGTCTGGCGTGTCGATGACAAGGCGGGCAACTTGGTTGGTCTCTGGTACTTCGACCCCTATGCGCGCGTCGGCAAACAGTCGGGCGCGTGGATGAACGCCTACCGCAACCAAGAGCGCTTCGATGGTGAGGTGAAGACCATCGTCTCGAACAACTCCAACTTCGTGAAAGGCAAACCTACCGAACCCGTGCTCATCAGCTGGGACGATGCGGTGACACTGTTCCACGAATTCGGCCACGCGCTGCACGGCCTCGCGTCCAACGTCAACTATCCGAGTGTCTCGGGTACCAACGTCGCACGCGATTACGTCGAATTCCCCTCGCAGCTGCTCGAGCACTGGCTGCCGACCAAAGCAGTCCTCGATCGCTTTGCCATTCATTACCAGACCGGCAAACCGATTCCCAGCGAACTGCTCGCCAAAGTCGAAAAAGCCAAAACCTTCAACCAAGGTTTTGCCACGGTGGAATATTTGGCTGCTGCGCTCGTCGACATGAAGCTGCATCTCGCGGCGACGCCAGACTCGCGCATCAATCCCGATGTCTTCGAGCGCGAGACTCTGCAGGCACTCGGTATGCCGCGCGAGATCGTCATGCGCCACCGCACTCCCCAGTTCAGTCACATATTCGCGGGAGACGGCTACTCGGCGGGCTACTACAGCTATCTTTGGGCGGACACCTTGACCGCCGACGCCTGGGAAGCCTTCACCGAGGGCACAGGAGCCTGGGATCGCGACGTCGCCAATCGCTTGCGCAGCAACGTGTTCGCGGTCGGCAATACCATTGATCCGGCCGATGCTTATCGCGCCTTCCGTGGTCGCGATCCGCAAATCGAGGCTTTAATGCGCAAGCGAGGCTTCATGCCATCGACCTATAAAAGCGACCGTCAAAAAGTCGGTAACCAATGAAAATCGTGTAACCTACGCGCAATAGGTTAAAAAAAGCACCGAAATACGGTATGCAAACCGATTTTTTATCTGTTAAACTACCGTCTCCTCAAAAACTACCCACCCAAAAGATTCTTATGGCCAAAAAAACTGTACGCACTGCCAAGAAGTCCCGCCGCAATGTGTCCCCGTGGACACCGGCTGATGAAAAGAAGCTGAAGAAGCTCGCGGGTAAAATGTCCACCGACAAAGTTGCCAAGGCTCTCGGTCGTTCCGTGGCCGCAGTGACCTTCAAGGCGTTCTCAATGCGCGTTTCGATGCGTCTGCCGAGCAGCAACCGCGGCCGCCGGCTCAACGTTTCGCGTCGTCGCTCAGCGTAAGCAACCGCTCACATCAAGCCGGGAGCCACGAGGAGGCCGCGCTGCAAGGTGCAGCGCCCGAAATGGTCCCAAAAAAAGCGCGAGATCAGCCGCCCCAGCGGTAATTACGGGGCGGTTGAGTGCTGCACGGGTAGCCAATTAGCATTGCGATCAGTCACTTTGGGTTTCACTTGACGGAACCCCGATCAGAGCGTTGCGATCGGGACGCAGCTCACCGAGCGTTGCCTCAAGCAACCGCGGCCACTCGGTGAGCCCACGCAAGACACTCCACACGGCAACTGCCACGGTGCCCACAAAACCAGCGGTCGCCAACATGCTCGCGAGCCCGCGACTCTCCTCCCAGAACGCGACAATCAGCGTGACTGCGCCAAGTAGCGGCCCGGGCGCATCGCATGGCAAGGCGACAAAAACCCGCACCAGCGCCTGTGCAACGCGCTGACTTTGGCGGCGAGCTCGGTGGTGATGAGCGCGAGACGCAAATTCATCAGGACCACGATCTACGCGAGCAATTGAGGCAAGGAATCAAACACGCGGCCTGCCCTCCCCGACAAAAGGCGATAACCATCACCGTCAACGTCGACTGATCAACACCCCGATGACGAGCCCAATGCCCGCAGCCAAACCAACGGACTGCCACGGATTATCACGCACGTAACGCTCGGCATCTTTGGCAGCGTCCCGTGCCTTGCCGAGCACTTCTTCTTCAAGCACCGTCAGACGATCGCGGGCCGCATGAAAGGCGTCGGCGACCCAACCGCGCGCTTCATCGAGCCGCTCGGCGGCGAGGCTTGCAGGTTCACGCAGCAGCAATTCCGCATCTTCGACAACCTGGCGCAGATCGTCGACGATCCTCTCGGAGGACGGTGTAATCATGAAACGCTCCGTCAGTTCAAAGATAAGCTATATTTAAAGATCACGCTTCAAGAGCCGATCGCCATGCCGACTCCAGCCAGAGTCGCTCGTCAGCCGCCGTCGCATGCTCGAGGTCACCCGGCAGTGCGTGCCGATCATCGACCCATTCGCGCAGCAACGGCCCGCCGTTGATCACATCGATGGCTAGGCGCTCACGCTCGTACTCGTAAGCAAAATCCCGCCACAGCGGATACTCCGGCAAAAGATTACGAATGGCCTTAAAAGCGAGGGCCTGCAGACGCCACGGACGGAACGCGTGATGGTCATACGCGGAATCGTCGGTGTGGATCTGCAGCCCGTTACAGAGCGTGCCAGCGTGCTTGTGGAAGGTCGGCTCGAACCAGCACATTCGCAGCCTGCAGCCCGTGAGCCAGGCGGGTTCGAGCCGCTGCATCTCGGCAAGCAGCTTTGCGGCATCGAGGTTGGGCGCACCGAAAAGTTCGAGCGGGCGCGTGGTGCCGCGGCCTTCCGAGAGTGTGGTGCCCTCCACCATCACGGTGCCTGCATAAGCCCGCGCCATGAAAACATTGGCGGCGTTAGGGCTGGGGTTGACCCAGCTGCGCTCGCCCTCTGGCCAGCCCCAACCGGGCGCTCGCTCGGGCTCCCAACCCAGCATCGACACCACCACCAGATCGACCTGCAGCGCGCCGCGTTGCGTGAACCAGCGTGCAAGCTCGCCCATGGTGAGACCATGTCGCATCGGCATCTCGCCAGCTCCCACAAAACTCTCCCAGCCCGGACGCAGCGCGAGCCCCTCCACCGGGCGGCCGGCGGGATTCGGTCGGTCGAGCACCCACACCGACTTGCCAAGTCGCGCCGCCGATTCGAGCACGTAGCGCAGCGTGGTGATGAACGTGTAGATGCGGCAGCCAAGATCCTGCAAATCGACCAGCACGACATCGCAATGCGCCAGCATGTCATCGGTCGGCCGACGTACTTCGCCGTACAGACTGAAGACGGGAATGCCGAGTACCGGATCAATGAAATCGGCCGACTCGATCATGTTGTCTTGCTTATCGCCGCGCAGACCATGCTGCGGACCAAACGCCGCAGTGACTTGCAAGCCAGGCGTCGCGGCGAGTGCATCGAGACTGTGGCGAAAATCGGCGGTCATTGAAGCCGGGTGTGCCAGTAATCCCAGCCTGCGACCTACGAGGGGCGCGCGCAGACGGGTGTCTTCGAGCAAACGATCGATGCCAAGCTTGATCATGCGACTCCGATAGCGGTCAGCAAATTCTCAACCCGATGAAAATCGGCCTGCGGGCCGTGATGACGCAACGCCCAGTGACTGATACCGAGCGTGGTCTCGAGTACAACCGTCGGCCAAAGAAACGGGTAATCGACCACTGCCGATCTTGGCAGTTCCACCTCGACCGACAAATCAAGCACAGGCCCAAACCGCTCGCCGATAGGGGTTGCGGCAGTGCGTGCTGACTGCTTGACACGCGGCGCTTCGTCGAGTGCCAACGGCCGCATACCGCAGCGTGGCGAGTCGAACGCGTAGGCAGCCCAATCACCGGAGGGTGAAAAATTAAACTCGCGATACGCCCCGCCCTGCGCCGTTGCGACCAACGCCACCGGTGCGGCGAACAACTCACAACAAGTATGGCGCCAAAGTTCATCACAGCGCTGGACCACGGCAGCGCGCCGCGATGGCAAGATAATCACATCGACCGACTCAATCTCATAAACCACGCGCAAAGCATTTTGTTGAGCGACCAACTCCACGGCGACACGACCCTCTGCCGCGGCGGCGGGATGGGCGATGAGTTCTAGCCTCATGCCCGACGTCCCGCAATCACCGGCACCTGCCACACACCATAGGCGCGCGGATCTTGCACCGTGGCGATGATCGCGTCGAAAGCGGCACGAATTTCCTCGACCGTCATGCTCGAATGCCGCGCCATCGCCTCGATATAACCGTCACGCCAAGCCGTGAAAATGCCAGCGAGTTCGGCCCTCGGTACCCGCTCGGTATCGAGCGTCAGGAATTGGATTCCGAGGTGCGTGAACCCGAGTTCCCGCAGCAACGGCAAAGTGCGTCGACCGATGCGCGCGTCGGTTCCCGTGGCACGGGTGAACGGCACTACCACCTGATGCCACAGTCGATCCGGGTCTACCCCCTCGCGCTCGGGAAAGTGCAGCATGCCGTAGTCCTCGCTCAGCACATGCGCCCAGCCGCCGGGCTTCAACACCCGGCGAATCTCCGCCAGCATGCGCTCGGGTCCCGGTACCATTTGCGTCACGTGACGACAGAGCACGAGATCAAAGTCGCCGGCGGGGAAACGTAATGCAAAACCGTCGCCCTGCTCGAAGCTCACCGGCGGCGCGGCGGGCAGCGGTCGCGAACGGGCAGCGGTCAGCAGCTCGGGCATTAAATCGACGCCAACGACCTCTCCCGCACCCGGAAACATTGCAGCCACTCGCAAAGTTGCCTCACCACTGCCGCAGCCGAGATCAAGGATGCGTGCTCCCTGCGGTAGCGCGTACCGCGACAGCAGTTTTGATTCCTGAGGCCAAATCGCCTCGATTTGATGTCGCAGGGTACGCAACATCGATTCGTCGGTCATCTGTTCGGCTTGCGGATTTTGCATGGCTGCGTGGTTCATTGGGTCGCAAATGATAGGCCAACAATGGGAGAATGACGCTCCCGACAGCGATGGTCGGAGCCCCGATGAACGCCGTAGCCGCAGAACTCCCGCTCTTTGCCCCGCCGGAAAGCGCCGCCCCGCGCATCCGCGAGATTCCGTATAACTACACCTCTTTTTCGGATCGCGAAATCGTCATCCGTCTACTCGGAGCTGACCGCTGGGCTCTGCTCGATGAATTGCGCGGCGAGCGCCGCACCGGCCGCTCGGCGCGAATGCTCTACGAGGTGCTCGGCGACATCTGGGCCGTGCAGCGTAATCCGTATCTCGAAGACGATTTGCTCGACAATCCACGTCGTCGCCGTCTGTTGATAGAGGCACTCGAGCATCGGCTCGGCGAAATCGACAAGCGTCGAACACCGGGGCTCACCGGTCTCGATGCCGAGCGCGATCGCAAGGTGATGCTGTTGCTCGAGGCTGCGCAGACCGCGGTTGACTCGTTCGCAGCCGCGTTCAAGCGCACGGTAAAACTACGCGATCGCGCGCGTCGACTGCTTGGCAAACACACCCGCGACGATGCCATCCGCTTCGATGCCTTCGCGCGCGTCTCGCATGTCACCGACGCCACCGACTGGCGTGTCGAGTATCCCTTCGTTGTGATTTATCCGGACAGCGAGGACGAAATCCCAGGCCTGGTGCGCGCCTGTATCGAACTCGGTCTCAGTATCATCCCGCGCGGTGGTGGTACCGGATACACCGGTGGTGTCATTCCGCTCACGCCTTTGTCCGCGGTCATCAACACCGAAAAACTCGAGTGCGTCTCCGAAGTCGAGTATGTTTCTTTGGCGGGTGTTGGCGAGCCCGGTCGCGAGCGCACCGTGCCCACCGTCTTTTCGGAAGCCGGCGTGGTGACCAAGCGCGTGGCCGATGCCGCCGAGCGCGCAGGCTTTGTTTTTGCGGTCGATCCGACGTCGATCGACGCCTCGTGCATCGGTGGCAACATCGCCATGAACGCGGGCGGCAAGAAAGCCGTGCTCTGGGGGACCGCCGTCGACAACCTTGCCTGGTGGCGCATGGTCGATCCCGAGGGTAATTGGCTAGAGGTCGAGCGCGTCGGTCATAATCTCGGCAAGATCCACGATGCCGCCGAAGTCGAATGGCGGCTTGTCTGGAAGGACGGTCGCTCGCCCGCCGCCAGTGCGCGCCTGCTGCGCGCCGAAACCCTGCGCATGACTGGCGACATGTTTCGTAAGGCCGGGCTCGGCAAGGATGTCACTGACAAATTCCTTGGCGGCCTGCCCGGCGTGCAAAAGGAAGGCTGTGATGGCCTGATCACCGCAGCACGCTGGGTCGTTCATCGCATGCCGCAGCATGTGCGCACGGTTTGCCTCGAATTCTTTGGTCAGGCGCGTGATGCCATCCCCTCGATCGTCGAAATCATCAACCAGCTGACGACGGCCGATCGCAGTCACGGCGTCAACCTCGCAGGGCTCGAGCATCTCGATGAGCGCTATCTGAAGGCTGTGGGCTACATCACCAAGAGCAAGCGCGCGCAGCTGCCGAAAATGGTACTGATCGGCGATATTGTAGGCGATGACGAAACCGCCGTCGCCCGCGCCACATCCGATGTAGTGCGCATCGCAAACGGTCGCGCCGGCGAAGGCTTCATTGCCGTAGGTGCCGATGCCCGCAAAAAATTCTGGCTCGATCGGGCGCGTACGGCGGCTATCGCCAAACACACGAACGCCTTCAAGATCAACGAGGACGTGGTTATCCCGATACCGCGCCTCGGCGACTACACCGACGCCATCGAGCGCATCAATATCGAGCTTTCGATCGCCAATAAATTGCGCCTGACCGACGCGGTCGAGGAATATCTTCGCGGCGAATTGCGTCCCGGTAAGACCGGCGATGCCGAACTCGACTCGCTCTCGCGCACCGAAATACTCGGTGATCGTCCGACCCGCGCGCGTGCACTTGTCGTCGCGGTGCGCCGTCGCTGGAAGCAATTGCTCGAAGATCTCGATGCACGCTGGGGCGAAGCCGGCCATACCGTATTCGCTGCGCTGCAAGATCGTAGTCTGCGTGTCTCATGGAAGCGTGAACTGCGTGAGCCCCTCAACGAAATCTTTGCAGGTGATGCCTACGCGCCAATCCGCGCCGAGTTTCATGCCATCCATCAGCGGATACTTAAAGGCCGAGTCTGGGTGGCGCTGCACATGCATGCGGGCGATGGCAACGTGCACACCAACATCCCGGTGAACTCTGACGATTATTTGATGTTGCAGGAGGCTAATGCCACCGTCGCTCGTATCATGAAAATCGCTCGTGAGCTGGGCGGCGTGATCTCGGGCGAACACGGCATCGGCATCACCAAACTAGAGTTTCTCACCGATGAAGAAACCGCTGAACTGCGCGCCTATAAAGGACGTATCGACCCGGACGGTCGCTTCAACAAAGGTAAGTTGCTGCCGGGCGGTGATCTCAATCGTGCCTATACGCCGAGCTTCAACCTGCTTGGTCACGAATCTTTGATCATGCAGCAGTCCGATATCGGCACGATCTCCGGCGCGATCAAGGACTGTCTGCGCTGCGGCAAGTGTAAGCCCGTATGCGCAACGCATGTGCCACGCGCCAATTTACTCTATAGCCCTCGTGACAAGATCCTCGCCACTTCGTTGCTGATTGAGGCCTTCCTGTATGAGGAGCAGACCCGACGCGGTGTCTCACTGCGCCACTGGGACGAGTTCGGCGATGTCGCCGACCACTGCACTGTTTGTCATAAATGCGAATCACCATGTCCAGTGGATATCGACTTCGGCGACGTCTCGATGGCGATGCGCGATCTGCTGCGCCGCATGGGCAAGAAGCGCTTCAATGCCGGTACCGCCGCCGCGATGCTGTTCCTCAATGCCACCAACCCCGAGACCATCAAGCTCGTGCGCAAGGGCATTATCGAATGGGGGTTCAAGGCGCAGCGCCTCGGCCATCAGGTCCTCAAGACCTTTGCCAAACCACAAGTGCAGGCACCGCCCGCAACCACCGGCAAGGCGTCGGTACGCGAGCAGGTGGTGCACTTCGTCAACCGGCGGATGCCGGCAGGTGTTCCAAAGAAAACCGCTCGGGCGTTGCTCGACATCGAAGATCGTAATTATGTGCCGGTGATCCGCAACCCGCGCTCGGGCAGCAGCGACGCCGAGGCGGTATTTTATTTCCCGGGCTGCGGCTCGGAGCGCTTGTTCTCACAAGTCGGACTCGCCACACAGGCCATGCTGTGGCATGTCGGCGTGCAAACCGTGTTGCCACCCGGTTATCTTTGTTGTGGATATCCACAGCGCGGGTCGGGCGATTTCGACAAAGCCGAGAAGATGATCACCGATAACCGCGTGCTGTTCCACCGCGTCGCTAACACGCTCAACTATCTCGACATCAAGACCGTAGTGGTCAGCTGCGGCACTTGCTACGACCAACTGCAGGGTTACGAATTCGACAAGATCTTCCCCGGCTGCCGCATCGTCGACATCCATGAGTATTTGATGGAGAAAGGCGTGCAGCTCGAGGGCGTGACGGGCGTGCGCTATCTCTATCATGACCCCTGCCACTCACCGATGAAGAGCCACGAGCCACTCAAAGTGGTGAACCAGCTGATGAATTCAAAGGCCAACGGTATGATCGTCAAAAACGATCGCTGTTGCGGCGAGTCTGGCACCTTTGCCGTATCGCGACCCGACGTTTCTACGCAGGTACGTTATCGCAAGGCCGAAGAAATGCAGAAAGGCGCACGCGCAGCGCGCGCCGACGGCTTTAGTGGCGAGGTCAAAGTACTTACCTCTTGCCCCTCATGTCTGCAGGGCCTGAAGCGCTTCGAAGACGAAACCTCACTTGATGCTGACTATATCGTCGTCGAGATCGCCAAACATGTGCTCGGTGAGCACTGGATGCGCGACTACGTCGCCGCTGCGAATGACGGCGGCATCGAACGCGTGCTGGTCTAACGCTATAACGCCTTTCGAAAGGTTAGGTTGTAACGCGTACCACCCTCGGGTTTTTGCACCGCGTGGTAGCCCTTGCGAGCGGCGCCGCCCCACACCAATACGTCACCGGGAAAGAGACGGATACGTACTGGTGAGCCTCGGCGCTCGAGTCCATACCAAAGAAACGTCGCGGCGGCGCCGAGCGTCACCGAGACGATCGGCTGCGAAAAATCGCGTTCGTCGGCGTCGCGGTGCGCGCCCATCTGCGCCGTCGGCGAATAGCGGTTAATAAGACAGGTGTCAGGATCAAAAGTACCAAAGCCCGCGGTGGTAGCCGCAGTGCGCGCCAAAGCGGCGAAAGCGGGAGGAATGTCGGGCCACGGCTGACCAGTCAAAGGATCGGCGAGTTCGTAGCGATACCCGCGGGCATCGCTGTACCAACCGCAGGCACCGCAACTCGTCATGAAGGCGGACATCGGCCGACCGCTCGGTGTTTTGAGCTGCCGGAACCGCGCGGCGGCCGAGATGCACTCGACCGCCGCATCCAGTTCATCAATCGGTGCCGCGAAGCCATGCAACAGCACGACTTCAGGAGCGACCTCTGAGCGTGTCAAACAGTCAGAGGCCGACGGTCACTCGGCCGTAGATGAAGCGTCCCGAGCGACCAAACGGCGAGTAGTTTGAAAACGACGTCGCACCCGTCGTGTTCAGGGTCGGCGGCAACGCATCCGGGTACTCATCGAGGAGGTTGTCGGCACCCACTGCTAGTCTGATGTTTTCAGACACTTGGTAACGCGCCTCGAGGTCGACGAGCGTCTTCGACGTCAGCACGAAGTCGGTGGCAGCCGCGGAGCCCGGCGACAACGCATCGCCGTAACGCGTGGCACGCAGCGTTGCCCCCACCCTATCCATCGACCAGACGGCTGACAGCGAGAACTTGTTCTCAGGGTTGCCGCTTTCGAAAGTCAGCACGTTCACGCGTCCAAACAGCGTCGGCGCCGGGTTGAGAGCGGTGAGCTGCGGGGTCGCAGGAATGCGCTTGACCTTGGTGTCGTTGAAGTTGGCGGTTGCCGTGACGTCAAACTTGCCCGCCGTCTCAGTGACGATCGGATAGCTCACGACCACGTCAACCCCATTGGTCTCGGTGTCGACACCATTGATGAAGAAGCGGCCGGCAGCACCCGGGAACCCCTTGCCAAGCAGGAAGGCCTGCACAGCACGGTCAGACGCCGAGGTCCCGGCACCGAGGTTCTCAGAGAGCACAATGCGATTATCAATGTTGATCCAATACGCATCGACCGTCAGGCTGAGGTCGCCGACGCGAGCCACGGCACCGACCGAAAAGTTCGTCGACTCCTCGGCATCGAGCGACTGAGCACCGAGTGCCCGAGCGACAGGGTCACTTACGGGAAACGTAGTGATGTCGTACGGAATGCCACTAATGAAGTTCGTTGATGTGGTGGTGAAATACTGCTGCTGCAGCGACGGCGCGCGGAACCCTGTCGAGCTCGAAGCACGCAGGGCAAACGCTTCGCTGAAATCGTAACGCAATGCGAGTTTGCCCGAGACATTACTGCCGAAGTCCGAGTAGCTTTCACCGCGGATAGCGGCCGATGCAAGGAGCTCATCGGTGACATTGGCTTCAACATCGACATACGCGCCGATCGAGTCGCGCGACTTATTCACCGCGTTACTTGGACGAAAGCCGGGAAACACCTGTGAACCCGGCAGCACCGCCCCGCTCGGGGGGCGGAAGCCCCCGTCTCGATACGAATCCGGCTCGCCGGCCGTGATGCTGTACTGTTCGGTGCGCGCCTCGACCCCCACTGCCACGTTAAGCGGCGAGGCGAAACCCATTTCGTACTCGCGGACGCCCGAGATATTCGCAACCGTCTGTGCGTAATCAAAGCCGCCAGCATCGAAGGAGGTCTTACTCGCGGGGCCAAGCGTGCGATTCAGAGTGTTCTGAATAGTGTAGAACATCTCATTGAAGCCGTAGCCCAAAGACGCGTCCATGCTCCACTCGCCGACTGCCCAACGGCTCCCAAAACTCAAAGAATAATCCTTCACGTTTGGCGCGATCTGTGGCAGAAAGCCGTTCGGATAAATCGATGTAATATTTTGATCTTGCAAAGCGCGACGATAGAAGCCAGCGGATAGCGCCTTGCGGCTCATGACGGACGCATTCGCGTAAATTTCTCGACCGCTTGCTAAAGTGTTACCAAGATTCGCAAAGATTGTTGTCTGTTTCATTTCAGGTTCGCCATACCACGCGTTAAAGCGATTAAACGTCGCTTCCCGCGGATCGAAGGCACCCGCGATGGATGCATACTGCGGACGATAGTCCCAGCCAGCACGCTCAGTGCGTTCCTGATCCTTGTATTCAGCGGCGATCGTCAAAAAGCCCGAGTCGCCCAATGAAAAGCCCTTCCAGCCTGACACCGTTAGCGTCTCGCCGTCCGAGCGACTGCGCTTGAGAAGTGCTGGCGCCGACCAAGTCGCATTGGCCGGCGGGGCTGACGTGAAAGTCTCGTACTCAGTGTCGCGCCAGCCGTAGCTCACGCCGAACTCTCCCCCATCACGGTTCTCGCGCAGACGCAAGTTGATGACCCCCGCGATGGCATCAGAGCCGTACTGCGCCGAAGCGCCATCGCGTAACACTTCGATAGAGCGCACCGCGGAAGTCGGGATGGAGTTAAGGTCGGTCGCTGAAGCGCCACGACCAATCGTGCTGTTGACGTTGACGAGCACAGCCGAGTGACGGCGCTTACCGTTTACAAGGACAAGAGTCTGGTCAGGTGCGAGGCCTCGCAGAGTTGCCGGTCGAACGGTATCGGTACCGTCCGTCAGGCCTGGGCGCGGGAAGTTGAAAGAGGGCAGCGCAACCGACAAGGCCTGGTTAATTTCGGTGACACCGATATTCGACAGAGTGTCCGACGGGATCACATCGACGGGTACCGCGGTTTCAAGTGCGGACCGATTCGCGACGCGCGTACCGGTAACAACGACCTGCTCAAGGTCATCGACACTTGCGGACTGCGAAGCGTTCTGGGCCAGCGAGGCATGGGCGAGCGCGGCCGAGACGAACACAGCGACAAATTTGCTGCGCATGGGCAACTCCTAAAGATGGAAACGAAAACGGGCGTAAAATAGAAGCCGGCGATTATAGTGGAGCAAACCGACGGCCTTCTACTCGCCGTCAGCGCCTGTGGGTCCATCCACCATCGCGCGCTTCAATATTTGGCTAAAAGCGGCTCGAGCTAGCCCATCGGACCCGGAAACAAAACTCAAGCAATGGCTTGGCGGCGCTGTTGCTCAAAAACAACGATTCGACGCGCGCCGACACTGGGGCTTTTTCGCGCGCGTTAGGTTTAGAATCGAAGCGCAGATGCAACTCCGTGCGCGGTGATCCCGCTGCGCAAAGTAACCATTTCAGAGAGGGGCTTTGTCAATGAAGACATATTCCGCCGCAGGTCTTGCGGTTTCGCTCACGCTACTAGCAGGGGGCGCCGTCGCTCAAGAGGGGCTCGAAGAGATCGTGGTGACCGCCACCAAGCGCGAACAGACGCTGCAGGACGTTTCTGTGGCAGTGTCGGTAACGCCGGTCATAACCCTGGAGCGCGCGCAGATCCGCACCATCAGCGACCTGCAGTCGATCGTGCCATCGCTGCGCGTCTCACAGCTGCAGACCTCGACGAATGCCAACTTTATCATTCGTGGCTTCGGTAACGGCGCGAACAATCCCGGTATCGAGTCCTCGGTC
>VGTW01000030.1 GCA_016874555.1 Gammaproteobacteria bacterium
AACGCCCAGTCACCGGGAATTAAAGTTTCGCCGATCATGAGATGCCACATACCATTACCCACAGGTTCGGCTTTGAGTCTCACCTCGCTGATTCCAGCTGACTCCAAAGCGCCAGTCACTTCGAAGGCAATCGCGCCGTCCACGATAACGCCGCCGGGATCCTTCAAGGTCACCATCAACATATTTTCACCAACCTTGGCGGGCGAGAGTTCGATCTCGGCACTGTAGGCCGCAGCATTTTTCAAAGTTCTTTTCACCAGACCACCGGGAATCATCACCATCTTCGCTTCCGCGGCGCCCGCTTCACCGATCGCAGATAACCCAAGCATCGGCAGACGACAGCGTGGACCCATCGTCCGCGGCTCAGGGTTTTGATCGGTAACGTGCGTGGACAGCAAGGATTTTTTTCACCCCCTCAGCGACGTGGGTGGCGGACAATGTAGAGCCCGATACCATCGGTACGGTCTTGGTCGGATCCCATCGGCCATGGGCGAGCCCGACCAGCGCCCCACGCCATTGTGGCGCGTAGAGATCGCAGTAACCGTCGGCACAGGTGAGGATTTCGACGCCTCTGACTTTGCTATCGGTGCCGATCGCGATTAGGTAGGTCACGATGTCATTGAGACCGTATACCTGATCAATGTAGATGCAGCCGCCGCCCTCTACGTTCCAGCCGCGGAACAGCGGGCGGAAAGCTGGGACCTTGTACTCGTTCTTGAGTTGCGAGAACTGCTCAGGCGTCAACCTGAACTCGAACGGCGAGAGTTTTGCATCGGGATAAAGGCGTTGTTGCGCTTCTTCGATAGTCTGCAGATCGTAGGCGCCAGCAATGGGCGCACTCGCCACCATCGCCATCGCCGGGATTAGCAGGAATCGGTGATACACGATTTTGCCCGCGACGCTGGAAATCGAGCCGCGCGGAGACAGTGAGTCACCACGCAGCCCAGATCAGACTCTAACCGTGTGACGCACGCCAAAACCCGGCAGCGCAGGTTTTGCGTTTTTCACCACGCTAAAGCCGCGTCGGGCGATTTCGTCGGTGAAGTTAATCGAGTGGTACTCAAGGCTCCACACCTCATTATTCCACCGATGATCGTACCAGCGGCTGTACATCTGCCGCGCCGGTAACTTAATCCCGCCAGAGTTGAAGTCGACAGGGTAGTAGACGCCACCTGGTCGCGTGACGCGCTGTGCCTCAGCGATCACGTTGCGAGTGACCTCAGCCGGCATTTCGTGGTGTGCGATGTAGCTGGTGACGATGTCGAAGTAGTTATCCGGGAAGCCGGAGGATTCGGCCAAGCGCTGTGCGAAGTTTGTAGCGACGCCGAGTCGCCGCGAGCGCATATGCGCGTAACGCACCATCGGTCCGCCGACATCAATGCCCCACACTTCGGCATCGGGGAAACGTTCCTTGAGAGCAACGGTTATCTGGCCGATGCCGCAACCCATGTCGAGGATGCGCTTGACCTTGCCGTCCTCGGGTGTCGGCAGCCGGGAAGCGGTGGCCTTGTGGACCTGGTCCTGTTCGTTATGTCCGATGACGCTGATGTAAAAACTGTTCGTGCCGTAGTGGTAAATATGGCCGGCGAACGGATCGCCGACATAGCCACCTGGTTGGATGTGAATTTCGTGTCGGGCATAGGCCGGAATGTCGAGGTCGGGGGCGAGTTCGAGGACGCCCGGACCAGACTTGTCGGCGGCTTCCATCTCAGAGAGATAGAAGTCGGCCTTCGAGTGGAAGTGATCGCGAAGGGTTTTCCAAGTGACTTGTTGGTTGGCGAGCCAGGCCTTGGAGGCGAGGTTGATCGCCGGCTCGGTCTCGACCAGTCGGCGAACTTGCTCGTGCGTCAGCGGAGTCAACGGGTCGATTTCCTCGCGCTCCAGCACTCGCTCGAACGCCGCTGCCGATGCCTTGCGCAATTCTTTGCCGTGCATCAACCGGAAGCCAAGCGTGAAATCCTGTTGGCTCTCGAGATCAAGCGTACCAAGCCGCGCGAGTCGCCCGTCGACGCCGCGGGGCAGATAGGATTTCTTTGAGCCGGGAAACGCTTGCATTTTGGCAGCCGCCTCAGCAACTTCCGTACGCAGCGTCTGCGAAAGCACCAAAGCACCGGCTGTGGCGCCGAAAAGTTGACGACGTCCGATCATGTGGTGTTCTCCCGTGAACATAGGCAACGACAACGCCGGGACTCAGCGCTGCGGGAAGCCGGTGGCGATGTTGCGGAAACCATCGTTAGCGAGCGGACCCATCGCCAGGCTGATGAAGCGATCGCGCTCTTTCTCCCAAGCGGCGCTCTCGTCGGCGGTGGGTATGTAGCCCTCGATCATGTCTTGGGTTACGCCTTTCTTCGCGAGCAGCGATTCGAGGACTTTCATGCGGCGCTTGCTAGCCCACATCTCCGCACTCATGGCGATGATGCAGCTAACGACGTTATCGAGGGCCGGATTACCCAAAAAAACGGCGTTAGTGATATCGGACGGAATCGCCTCAACGGTATACGTGGGACGGTTCGTTTCGGTACCCATGGGAACAACCTCCTTCAGACTGTTGAGGGCTCCATGATCCCCCAGCCGCTAGACGATATCATTCTATTCAGCCGCGTGGCTGGATCTGTCGTAAGGTCCAGTCGTTCTGACGATACCTCCGACAGCCGATTGCTACTTTAGCGTGGCGCTCTTGGATGTATTCACAGACAATTTTGCCGTCATCGGCAAACGCGACGGTAATGACGGCGGTGGCCGGGTCGCGATCGTCGGACCGGGCTGGACGGGCGCGCTCGACGATGGCTCGCGGATCGTTCGCTCGACCACCAACGATGCATGGCTGATCGTGCGACTACGAGTCGACGGCACTGAGTACATAGCTCAGGCGCGGCCTGTTCAGGCTGGATTGCTTGTGGCGGGTCCACGATTAACCGCTGGCGCCACGCTGTTTTTGGATCCGCTGGAGGGTGAACTAAAGGCCAACGCGATGCCTGCCGTGCTCGATCAAATCGTGATGCGGGGACCGCTCCCTCGCGAGAAACTTAAGTGGCTGCGGCGCTGCCCCACCTCGGGTGCGACCGCGGAGGCGCAGTTCGCCGTCGGGTAGAATCGAGGGCTATGCCGTCTGATGCAGCATTGTTCGACGCCGGCTGTCGCAAATGTCCGCGGCTGGCCGAATTCCGTGAGGACTCGGCTCGGCGGTACCCCGGCTATTACGCGGCACCGGTGCCCGCGTTCGGTGATGCCGATCCGTCCTGGCTGATCATCGGTCTCGCGCCCGGCATGCACGGCGCCAATCGGACCGGACGTCCGTTCACGGGTGATCACGCAGGCATCGTCCTGTACGGGACGCTGCACGCGATCGGCGCCGCCTCGCTGCCCGAGTCGCTGTCGCGAGACGATGGTCTGCAGTTGAAGGGCGTGCGCATTACCAACGCGGTGAAGTGTCTGCCGCCCGAGAACAAACCGACGCCTGCCGAGGCGCGTGCATGCAACGGCTTTTTGCGTGCCGAGCTCGCGGCATATCACCGGCTGCGAGTCCTCGTGGCCTTGGGGCGAATTGCCCACGATGCCATCCTCGATGCCACCGGTACGGCACGCAGCGCGCTGCGCTTTGTGCATGCGGCCGAGTACCGCCTCGCCGACGGGCGCTGGTTGGTGGATTCCTATCATTGCAGTCGCTACAACACGCAGACCCGCAGGCTCACGACCGAGATGTTTCACGCAGTGCTGGCGCGAGCCCAGCAACTTGCGGCCTGATGGGTACCGGCTTTGATGCCAAAGAATTTGTCGGCAGCCTACCACGCCGGCCTGGCGTCTATCGCATGTATGCCGCCGATGGCTTGCTGCTCTATGTAGGCAAAGCGAAGAGTCTGCGCGATCGCGTCGGCAGTTATTTTTTGCCGTCGAATATCATCCCGAAAGTGCAGGCGCTGGTGGCGCAGATCACCGCGATGGAAGTGACGGTGACGCGCTCCGAGACAGAGGCGCTGCTACTCGAACACAACCTCATCAAGGCACTGCGTCCAAAATACAACGTGGTGCTGCGCGACGACAAGAGCTTTCCGTATCTTTGGTTGTCGACGGATCACGATTTTCCACGTTTGGCGGTATATCGCGGCATCCGCAATCTGCCTGGACGATTCTTTGGACCGTATCCGAACGTCGGTGCGGTCAGCGAATCGTTACATTACCTGCAAAAGATTTTTCGACTGCGCAATTGTCGCGATACTTATTTCGTCAATCGTAGTCGACCCTGTCTGCAGCACCAGATCGGGCGCTGTTCGGCGCCTTGCGTCGGACTGGTCACACACGCCGAATATGCCCGCGATGTTGAATCGGCGGTACAGGTGCTTGAGGGGCGCAATGACGAGGTGCAGCAGCGGCTTGCGCAGCGCATGGAGGAGGCCTCGACGCGGCTCGAATTCGAGCGTGCAGCAGCGCTGCGCGATCAGATCGGCGCGCTCAAAGAATTGCAGGCGCAGCAGGTGGTGGCGGCCGATGACGAGCGCGACGCGGACGTGTTCGCGATCGCGGGCGATGTGCTCGGCTACGCCGTGAGCGTGATGCCGGTCCGCGGCGGACGCAGTCTCGGCACCAGCGGCTTTTATCCGAAGGCGGGTTTTGCCGAGCCGGCTGAGGCGTTGACCTCGTTTATCATGCAGTACTATACGGAGCAGTTGCCGCCCTCCGAGATCTACACCAACCTTGTGCTCGAGGATGCGGAGGCGCTCGCCGAAGCGCTCGCGCCACAGGCGGGTCATGCGGTACGTGTCCGCCGAGCGCAACGTGGACTCGCTGCGCGCTGGGTGGAGATGACTGGCGAAAATGCGGCGAACTCGCTGCGCATGCGGCGTGCGCGCCGCCAAAATCACGACGCGGCGCTCGCCGTTCTCGTCACCGATCTAGGGCTCGCAGCAGCGCCACAACGGCTCGAGTGTTTTGATATCAGTCACATGCAGGGCGAGGGAACGGTGGCCTCGTGTGTCGTTTTCGGCGCCGAAGGCCCGCTCAAACAGGACTATCGGCGGTTTAATATCGAAGGTGTCACGCCGGGCGATGACTACGGCGCGCTGCGGGTGGCCATCGCGCGCCGCTTCGCGCGGATTGCCGCGGGTGAAATCCCGGCGCCTGATCTGCTCATCATCGACGGCGGTCCGGCACAGCTCGCCGGTGTGGTCGAGGTGTTGCGCGAGGCGGGTTTCGACTCGCAGCCGGTGATTAGCGTCTCGAAGGGCGTCGATCGTCGGGCGGGGCAGGAGCGCATCCATTTCCCCCAGGCCCATGCCGTCCGAGACCACACTGCCAAAGGCGAGCGGCCACCGTGGATTCCCGGCGCCCAATCTATCGGCCTGAAGCTGATCCAGCAGCTGCGGGATGAGGCGCACCGTTTTGCGATTACCGGTCATCGTCGACGACGCGCGCGACGCTTCAACGAGTCCATCCTCGAAACCGTGCCCGGCCTCGGTCCCGCCAAACGTCGCGCCCTGCTGCAGCACTTCGGCGGGCTGCAGGGCGTGCTAAAAGCCGGGCGGATGGATCTTGAGCGCGCGCCCGGCATCGGTCCGGCACTGGCGCAAAACCTTTATGATGCGCTGCACCCTGGCGAGTGAACGCCACACCCCGCGCGGCTCGAAATGCTCTTCACGGTACCGAATACGCTGACTTGGTTGAGAATCCTCGCGATTCCGCTCGTCGTAGTGCTGTTCTGCCTGCCGTTCCCATGGTCGGACCCGGCGGCCGGGACGATATTCGCTGTCGCGGCGATCACTGATACCCTCGATGGGTATTACGCGCGCAAGCTCGGTCAGACCTCGCGCCTCGGTGCGTTTCTCGATCCGGTGGCCGACAAGTTGATCGTAGCTGTCGCGCTGGTGTTGCTGGTCAGTCGCGATCCGACGCTGATCGTGGTGCTGCCCGCGATCGTCATCATTGGCCGCGAGATCGCGATCTCGGCGTTGCGCGAATGGATGGCTGAAATCGGCAAGCGCACCAGGGTCGCGGTTTCGCCGCTAGGCAAGATCAAGACCATTGTGCAAATGGTCGGGCTGTCGATGATGCTGATCCGCTGGGATTTGTGGATCCTGCCGACCTATGAGCTTGGCTTGATCCTGACTTCGATCGCGGCTGTGCTGACCTTGGTCTCGGCAATCGACTATCTGCGTGCGGCCTGGCCTGACTTGCGCGGTCATGCTTGATTTCGGCGCCCTCAAACTTGACTTGCGGGGGGTCGCCATTACAATCTCGCCGCTCGGTCCAGGGCGGGAATAGCTCAGTTGGTAGAGCACGACCTTGCCAAGGTCGGGGTCGCGAGTTCGAGTCTCGTTTCCCGCTCCAATCTCTTTTCGTTCCATCGGCGCGGCTAGGTGGCAGAGTGGTCATGCAGCGGCCTGCAAAGCCGTCTACGCCGGTTCGATTCCGACCCTAGCCTCCATCCGTTGGCGTCACCGACGCCCAGAGGTCCGTGAACGATTTGCCACAAAGCCTGCGCGTGTATCGCCAAGAGGGTCTCGCTCCCGGGCCGCGCTTGCTGGTGCTCGGTGCCGTGCACGGCAACGAAACCTGCGGCACCCGGGCGATCGAGCGCGTGGTGGGTGCCTTCGAGCGCGGAGAGCGCGATCTGCTTCGCGGCAGCGTGACCTTCGTGCCGATCACCAATCCGCTCGCCTATCGACGAGGTACGCGTAGCGGCGATCGCAACCTTAACCGCAATCTCCGACCCAAAGAAATCATCGCCGATTTCGAGGACCGCGTCGGCAACGTGCTGTGCCGACTCTTGGCTGAGCATGACGTGTTGCTGGACCTGCATTCCTTCACCGCCCCCGCGGCCCCCTTCGTGATGGTGGGTAGTACCGATCCGCAAAGCATCGAGTGGCGCTTCGCACAACGACTCGGGCCACAGCGTTTCGTTACCGGCTGGATGGAGGTGTACGAGGCGGGTGTTGCCCGGCGGCGGCGTGCGGGACAGCAACTCGACGACCCGGGTCTGCTAGATGCGGGCTACGGGATCGGCACAACCGAGTACATGCGAAGCTGTGGCGGCTGTGGTGTGACGCTCGAATGCGGCCAACACGGTGATCCCGAGGCGGTCGAAGTGGCCGCTTACGCCATCGACAATGCACTCGATTTTTTTGGCTTGATCGAGCAGGCGGGCTGCACAGACGATGTGGCTGCCGCGGCGCCCGAAGTGCTGCGACTGACCGAAGTCGTCGATCGCGAGCACGCCGCAGATAGTTTCGTCATCGAGTGGTCGAGTTTCTCGCCGGTGGCGCCGGGCGAGTTGGTTGCGCGGCGCCACGACGGTCGCGAAATTCGTGCCGCGTCGCCTGGCTACATCATGTTCCCGAGCTGCCTCGCTACGCCTGGTCACGAGTGGTTTTATTTCGCGCGCCGAGAGTCCTGAGGCGCCGGCGCAGCGGGTGATCGCCAGTCGAATGCACCGCGGGGCTGGGTTTTGGAGAGTTGGAGGACCACGAAGGGTTTTTCGAACTCCAGGCTGATGTTGTTCACCTGATCTTCGAATACCTCATGCAGGAAGTTCGATTCGAGCGAAATTTTTGTCGGCGTCGGTGGTAGCTGCAGCTCTTGGTAAATGAGCACATTCTCGCCCTTGAGCTCGGCGCCCACGGTAAGTGGCTGCAGCAGACTGCCATCTGCGGCACGCCAACAAAAACTGCGCTCGACTTCGAGCGCGATTCGCGCACGACCCGCGACTGAGGCGGGTTGCGCGTCACCGCCCACGCGCCGTACTGCGAGCAGTTTCAAGGCATCGTGATAGTGCACCGCATGGATGATCTCCCAGCGCTGGGTACGCGGGTTGGTCGTGACCCGGGTCAAGGAGACATGCGTACGATGCGCAAAGGCCGCAGAGCTGACGAGCGCTACCGCGAGTGAAGCGCCGCCGAGCACTGCGAGTTGCAGTACCCGGCGGCGTCGCGAATCAATCCTGCTCACTTGGCGGCAGGTTGCAGCGGCAGATCTTTGGCGTCGGCCTGGCTCTCGGCTTTCGGCTGGCCCTTCAACTCGGCCAGCGCATCGAGCATTTGGTCGCGCTCGCGATCGCGTCCTTTGAAGAGTTCGATACGACTCTGCTCGATGCGTCTCGGCGTGATGTTGTTGGTCTTGTCGGCGTCGGCAATCAGATGGTTGCGATCGAGCTCGACGCTGACAAGTCGCTTCTTGCGTACGAAGAGCTTGGTGATTTCGACAGCGTTATAGCGCCAGATCTCCGCTGGCACGCCGTATTCCTCGGTGCTCCCATCGGCGTAGGTTAGCGTCAGCGGCAGCGGCGTCACCAGCCCGCCCAAGTTGCGGAAGTCCACGAAATAGACGTATTCGCCCGCTTTAATCGAGCGGTCAAGTACCTTACGCTCCCAGTCGCGCAGTTTCTCGCGGAAATCCTTGAACTCGTTGCGGTCTTTATTTGTTGCGACGAAGGCGTCGTTTTCGTTATAAAAATCTTTGAGTTCCGGATAGCGATCGGCGCGAGTTTGACGGCCCTCGTTGCGGTTCAAGCGCTGTGAATAGGACTCGGGCCAGTCAGCTGCGAAGTCTTTACGCTTCAGTGGGAACTCGACGTCAGGGTCCTGCGTCGAGACCTGATACTCGCGAATGTCACCGACGGCCACATCCACGTGATCCGTACCATAGAACCAACCTCGCCAGAACCAATCGAGATCGACGCCTGAGGCGTCTTCCATGGTGCGGAAGAAATCCGCGGGCGTTGGGCGCTTGAACTTCCAGCGATTAGCATATTCACGGAACGCGTGGTCGAAAAGTTCGCGACCCATGATGGCCTCGCGCAGGACCGAGAGCGCTGCAGCCGGCTTCGAGTAGGCGTTCGGACCGAACTGCACGATCGTGTCCGAGTTGGTCATGATCGGTACTTGATTCTTCGACTGCATGTAGTCGGTGATGAAGTCGAGCACATTGGTCTTATCGCCGAAGGTTGGGAAGTTTTCTTCCCATTCGAGCTCGGCGATGTATTCGAGGAAGGTGTTCAGACCTTCGTCCATCCAGGTCCATTGGCGCTCGTCCGAATTGACGATCATCGGGAAGTATATGTGACCGACCTCGTGGATGATCACGCCGATGAGCCCGTACTTGGTGTCGCGCGAGTAGGTAAGTTTGCCGCTTTTTTCATCGGCGGTCGGCCGATACCCGTTAAACGTGATCATCGGGTATTCCATGCCACCGCGTTCCCAGGAGTTGACCGAGATGGCAACCGGGTAGGGGTAGGGGAACGAGAACCTCGAGTACACCTCCATCGTGTGCATCACGGCATGCGTCGAATATTTTGACCAGATCGGCTCACCCTCGTTTGGATAGAAGGACATGGCCATAACAAAGGGGCGCTGCGCGTCGTTTTGCCGATAGCCCATCGCATCCCAGATGTACTTGCGGGAACTCGCCCAAGCGAAGTCACGCACGTTCGCGGCTTTGAATCGCCAAGTGCGGGTCGCTGAGGTGCCTACCTTTTCATTGGCGAGCGCTTCTTCGGGCGTTACCACGAATACAGGCTTCTTGGCGGTTTCAGCTTGCTTGAGGCGCGCGCGCTGCTGCGCCGTGAGTACGTCAGCCGGGTTCTGCAACACGCCGGTGGAGGCGACAATATGATCGGCTGGCACGGTCAGTTCGACGTCGTAGTCGCCAAAATCTAGCGTGAATTCACCGCGTCCGAGGAACTGTTTGTGCTGCCAGCCGGTGTAGTCGGTGTAGGCCACGAGGCGCGGGAACCACTGCGCCAAAAAATACTGGTAGGTGTCATTTTTCGGAAAATACTCGTAGCCGCCGCGGGCACCGATTGCCGCCTCATCGACGATGTTCGCAGCCCACTCGAAATTAATCTCAATGCTCGTACCCGGGCGCAGCGGCGTCAGCAAGTCGATGCGCATCATGGTGTCGTTGACCCTGGTGCGCAGCACGCGACCCGCTGCGTCGCGAACTGCGCTCATTTCGTAGCCGTACTCGCGATCCTCGAACGCCTGATGGCGACGCATAGCGGCAAAACTCAGGCTGTCGCCGGTGCCCACCGAGTCGCGACGCGTGCCCGAGTTAGCTGCAACCTCCGAGCGACGTGAGAGTGAATCATCTTTAAAAATATTTTGATCGAGCTGCAGCCAGATGTAGTTCAGCGTGTCCGGCGAGCGATTCATGTACGTGATGGACTGCTTCGCCGTCAGCCGATGGCGCTTTTCGTCGAGCGAGACGTGAATGCGGTAGTCCGCACGCTGCTGCCAATACTGTGCGCCTGGCGCCCCCGAGGCGGCGCGGGTCACCCCTGGGGTCGGCAACAGCGTGTCAAGTTGCGCAAACAGTTTGTCCGGATCGCCCGGCACCCCTTTGGCCTGCACCGTATTGGTGGTCAGAGTGATGACGAGCGCGACGACCATGGTACATACGAGATTTTTCATATCATATGATTCTACCGGGCAACGCCGCCTTGCGGGATACTTCGCAGAGCGGCTGCAACACGATACTGGGGAGAGATCGGTCATGTCAGGACGCTGGCCGCGCTGGGTGCACGTGGTGTTGTATTCCGTTGTGGGTTTGGCGACGGTAGCGATCGCCGGGTTCATATGGTTATTTTTTTTAGGTGGCATCGCCATCTCTGACCGGACCATGCTCTGGCGCATGATGCGCGAGGAGGGCGTTGAGCCGCCGAGCGCCGCCCTGATTGCCGAGCAACTTCGTGTGCCCACGGGGTTTCGGGTGTCGTTGTGGGCGCAGGATCTGCCGAGTGCCCGACTGATGGCGCCGACCGCGAACGGTGATCTTATCCTCTCGCAGCCGCGGGGCGGGCTGGTGGTGTTGCTATACGGCGATCGCGACGGTGATGGTCGGTCGGACGGTCGACAGACGTTGTTCTCGGGGCTCGACCGTCCGAATGGCGTCGATTTGCACGCGGGTTGGTTGTACGTCGCCGAGGCGACACGGGTGTCGCGGGTGCCCTTCGATTCGGCCGTGCGCCAGGTTACGGGCAGCCTTCAACCTCTGGTGACTGGGCTCACTGCCGATGGCGCGCATTGGCGCAAGACGGCCAAGGTCGGACCCGACCGTTTGCTTTATCTCGGCCAAGGCTCGACCTGCAACGTGTGTATCGAAAAAGATTCGCGTCGTGCAACGGTGATGCGGTTTGCGCTCGACGGCAGCGGTGGCGAAATCATTGGTTCCGGTACGCGAAATCCCTACGGCTTCGATTGGGCACCATGGGACGGCGCGCTTTACGCCACGGAGAACAGTCGTGATTTATTGGGCGATGACCTGCCTCCCGATGAACTTAATCGCATCGAAGCGGGTGGATTTTACGGCTGGCCCCATGTCCACGGACGCCAGCTCATCGATCCAGAATACGGGCATGGCTACGAATCTTTGATCGCCACGGCGCGTCCACCGGTACACGAGTTTCGTGCCCACAACGCGCCGCTGGGCGTGCGCTTTTTGCGGCACGCGAGTCGCCCGGCGGGCTACGAGCGCGCGGCACTCGTGGCCTTGCACGGTTCGTGGAATCGCAGTACGCCCGATGGCTACAAAGTCGTTTCACTGCACTTCGCCGCCGACGGCAGCCTCGAGGAGCGGGATTTTTTGACCGGCTTTCGCAACGAAACGGGTCTCATCGGTCGACCGGTCGATGTCGTCGAGGCGGACGACGGCAGCATCTACGTTTCAGATGACTACGCCGGAGTGATCTACCGGGTCACTCAGTAACGGACCTGCCGGGAGCAAGTCCATAAGCCACAACTGTACCTCACGGTGCGGCGAGCCGCGCGCCGATGCAGCCGCCTTCACCGAAGCGTTTCCAGGCGCTCTCGGCCCACTCGTCGACGCGATCGCGAAACGTGGCGCGGAACAACGCGCAGCGTTGCGTGAGCGGCAGCGCTTCGCGCTCCATCTGCGCCAGTACCCCATCGCGAGAGACATCGGTCGTCACCATACGGATGCCGCCATCGCGCGGCGTATCGAACACGATCATGCGCGCCGCCTGCGCATCGGCTGTCCACGGCGTCCACTCGACGCCCCGGCCGTCGCTACCACGACCGGGCTTGCCGTCGCGCGCAAAGCCTGCCCAGTAGGCCATCATGCGCTCGCTGAGGGCGGCACGTGCTGCGGCGTTACCATCGTTGTAAATCATCGAGCCCATAGGGCCGACATCAAAGAACCCGAACACGAAAGGGATCTCGAGCCCGTGCGCGGCGCCGACGATGCGCGAGAGATCAACGAACCCGAAAGCCTTGCCTTGTTCGTCCCAATCCCAGCGATAAGCCCAGGCCGGTTCGCCGTGGCGCGCGAGCACGCTGGCGATCGAGTCGACCGCATCCGCTTTCCACACCAAGGCGCGATAGCGGGCCTCGCGATCGTAGGCCGCTGCATCGCGCACCGTGAAGGGCAGGCCGGCTGCTGTGCGCACTAGGCGCTCATCAAAAGCCATGAAAATCTTTGGCTCATCGCGATTGGTTCCGAGGATCGTCGGTACATCGATATGCGTGGCAGGGTCGGCGAGCAGGGCGCGCGCATCTCCGGCGCGAATCACTCGACCATCCTGAAAGACCGAGGGAATACGTTCGAGATCGCCACTGGTGCCGCGATAAGCCCCATAAATAGTCCACGGCTCGAGCGAACGCAGAAACGCGCTTTGCTCGGCCGGCGACATCTTGCTGGCGAGCGCGTCGGCGGTGCTGACGTCGGTGGCTTTGCCCGTGTTGATGAGCAGCCGACGCAAAATTCGCTCCGGGCTCGCCTCAGCATTGGCAGCGGGGGTGCGGGCAAAACCGAAGCCCATGCTCTGTACGATCAGACGATGGAACAGCCCCTCGGCGGCCGGTGTGAGCAGCAAAGCAACCGCGTTGGTGCCGCCGGCCGACTCACCGAGCACCGTGACATTTTGTGGATTGCCGCCGAATGCTGCGGCATTGGCGCGCACCCATCGCAGGGCCGCCAACACATCGAGGTTGCCGTAATTACCGGAGAGATCCGGGTCCGCAGTTACCGCCGTCAACCGTGGATTCTCCGGCGGCACGAACCAGCCGAACGGCCCGAGGCGGTAGTTGAGCATCACTACGAGCACACGCTCGCGTTCGGCGAGCACTTGCCCGTTATAGAACGCGGCATGGCCAGTGTTGTTGCCACCGCCATGAATCCAGACCATCACCGGTAACGCGGCGCCCGCGAGTTCCCCGGCCGACAGTTTGGGCGCATAGATGTTGAGGTACAGGCAGTCCTCGCTGCCTTCGCGGCTGCCGGGTTTGCCGACTCCAGCGAGCAGCGAGCCGTACTGGATGCAGGCATTGCCTGCCGCAAGCGCCTCGCGGCGGCCGCCCCATGGGGCGGCGGGACGGGGCGCTCGCCAGCGCAGTTCGCCGACCGGCGGCGCGGCGTAGGGGATCCCAAGCCAACTGTGGCCACCCGCCGAATTGCCAAAGCCGACGAGCTCACCGGTATCGATTTCGCGCACTGAGATGGGGTCTGAAGCCGGATCGATTCCCTGGGTGGTGCGGGTGCAGGCGCCCACGGCAAGCAGCGCCGCAACCGCGACACCGAGCGCCCAGATCTGCCTGGAGGTTCGCGCCGATTCGATCTTGCTGGGCATTTCGCTGTCCCTCGCGCGCATTATTGCCGCGAATTATTACCGCAGATTTCAGGGTGGTGCCCCGGGCCGGATTTGAACCGACACGGCCTTACGGCCAGCAGATTTTAAGTCTGCTGCGTCTACCGGGTTTCGCCACCGGGGCACCTATCCCCGCAAGTGTAGGCCACAAGGGCTGTGCTAGGCTTGCGTCGCGGTTACCGATGGCAGGGGTGGACGGCGCCGCGAAATTGCGTCGTCGCTTTAGAAAAGATTGCTAAATGGTTGAGCTGTCGGTGAAAAATTTACAGGTCTTTCGGGGTGAGCGCCACCTTTTTCGGGGTCTTGCTTTGGCGGTGCCGGCGCAGCGGTGTTTGCAGATCACTGGCGCTAACGGCGCCGGCAAAACCACCTTGTTGCGGGTCCTGGCGGGGTTGCTCGAGCCCGAAAGCCTTGAACTGCGATGGCGTGAGCGCGCTATTTCGCCGCGCGATGCGGGATATCACGGTGAGCTCGCCTACTACGGGCATGACGCCGCCCTCAAAGCCGATCTCACGGGTCTCGAAAATATCCGCTTCGCCGCGGGGCTGCGCTCTCGGCTCGGCCCTGCTGCGCTCGCGGCGGCGATTGCGCGCGTGGGTGCGCAAAAATTTGCCGATCGATTGGTACGCACACTGTCCGCAGGCCAAAAACGCCGCATTGCCCTCGCTAATCTGCTGCTGAGTGGCAGCAGCCTCTGGTTGCTCGATGAGCCGGCCACTAACCTCGATGCGGCTGGGCAGGCGCTGATCGGTGAGCTCATCGGCGAACAGCTCGCGCGTGGCGGGACGGTCATCGCCGCCACGCATCAAGATCTTGGGCTGGCGGCCACAGCTCGAATCGCGCTCGAACTTGGATCTAGTGCATGAATTCGGCCGCGAATTCAGCACACTTCGTCCGTACCGGAGCACTCGCCGCCGCGCTCAAAATATTGCAGCGCGATTTGCGGCTCGCAGTCCGTCGCCCGGGTCAGTGGTTGCAACCGCTCGTATTCTTTGCAGTGGTCACCTTGTTATTTCCGCTGGGCTACACGCCAGAGCTCGATAAATTGAGGGCGATTGCTCCCGGGGTGCTGTGGGTTGGTGCCTTGTTGGCCTCAATGCTCGCCCTCGACTCGTTGTTCCGCGAGGACGCGGCCGACGGTACGCTCGAACAGTTTTTGATTTGCGGCCAACCACTCGTGGGCCTGGTCGCCGCAAAAACGCTAGCGCACTGGCTGTTGACCGGTTTGCCACTGACGTTGATAGCGCCGCTGCTTGGCGTCGCGTTGGGCGTGCCTGTGGCCGCGATGCCCGGCATACTCTCGTCATTGGCGCTCGGCAGCGTAACGCTCAGCTTGATCGGTGCCATCGGTGCGGGCTTGACCTTGGGGGTGCGGCGGGGCGGGGTGCTGTTGTCGATGCTGACGTTGCCGCTCGCGGTGCCGGTGCTGGTGTTCGGCGCGCGGGCAACGGAACTCGCGATCGCCGGCGAAAGTCTGACAGGAGTGTTGTACCTGCTGGCCGCGCTCGCGGTACTCGGAGCGACTTTGGCACCGCTCGCTGCGGCTGCAGCCGTGCGCATCGGCGTGGAGTGAAGGGGACAGATGAATTGGACCTGGTTTCATAAGTTCGGCTCACCGCCGCACATTTATCGGATCGCAGGAACACTCGCGCCATGGTTCGGCTGGCCGGCGGGGCTCTTGATCGTTGCTGCGCTCTTCGCAGGTCTCGTGTTGGCGCCGCCCGACTACCAGCAGGGCGACGGTTTCCGGATTATCTACGTGCACGCGCCCTCGGCGTGGTTGTCGGTGATGATCTATGGCGTGATGGCGACCGCCGCGGCTATCGGGTTGATCTGGCGGATGAAGGTCGCGCACGCCGCGGCTGCAAGTTGCGCCGTAATCGGCGCTTGGTTCACGGTGGTGTCATTGATCACCGGCATGCTATGGGGCAAGCCGATGTGGGGGACTTATTGGGTGTGGGATCCGCGGCTCACCGCGCAGTTGGTGCTGCTGTTCTTGTACCTCGGTTACATGGGCTTGCGGTCGGGCATCGACGATCTCGCGCGCGCCGATCGCGCCTCGGCGGTGTTGGCCATCGTCGGTGTCATCAATATCCCCATCATTCGCTTCTCTGTCGAATGGTGGAATTCGATCCATCAAGCGCCTTCGGTGATGAGAATGGATCGACCGTCGATGCCGATGGATATGCTGGCACCGCTGCTGATGATGCTGCTCGGCTTTACGCTGTATTTTGCCGCTGTGATGCTGGTGCGGCTGCGCGCGGAGGTCCTGCGCCGTGAGCGCAGCGCGAGTTGGATTAAGGAGGCGCTGCAATGAGCGAGTTCTTTGCCATGGGCGGTTATGCGGCTTTTCTTTGGCCGGCGTATGCCGTCACGCTGCTCGCGGTGGTCGTCAACGTCGTTACGGCGCAGCGCGCGCATGCGGCAGCGCGTGCCGAGGCGCGACGCCGTCTAGAAATAGAAACCGCGCCCGAACACGAGAGGTAATTCATGACACCGCGGCAACGTCGCACCACCTTAGTCGTCGGCATTCTGGCGGGGGTCTCGCTCGCCGGTGTGCTCGCGCTCAACGCCTTTCGCGACAACGTGATGTTCTTTTTTGATCCTTCGCAGGTAGTCGCGGGTGAGGCCCCCATCGAGAAGCGATTCCGTCTCGGTGGCATGGTGCGACCGGGGACCGTCGATCGTCTCGCAGGCAGTCTCGATATGAGCTTTGTGGTGACCGACTTCAAGCAAGATGTGAAAGTCGTTTACACGGGAGTGGTACCCGACTTGTTTCGCGAAAATCAGGGCGTCGTGGCGCATGGCCGCCTGGGTAACGACGGTATCTTCGTTGCCGATGAAATCCTCGCCAAACATGACGAGAACTACATGCCGCCCGAGGTGGCTCGCGCCATCAAAGAAAAAAACGGTGGCGTGATGCCGGTGAGCCCCGATTCTACCGCTCCGCCACGAATCTGACGTGACTTACTCATGATTGCAGAAATCGGGCATTACGCCCTTATCCTTGCGCTGCTCGCCTCGCTGGCACAGACTTTTTTCGGGTTGCTCGGTGCGGCGCGCAATAGTGATTCCTGGATCGCCACGGTGCGCCCGGCGGTCACCGCACAATTTTTGATGTCGAGCTTAGCCTTGGCGGTGTTGATCGTCGTCTTCGTGCAAAACGATTTTTCCGTCGAGTATGTCGCAGCTAATTCGAACTCCGCACTGCCCGTAGCTTACCGCATCGCAGCGGTGTGGGGTGCACACGAGGGCTCGTTGCTGCTCTGGGCATGGATCCTTGTGGCCTGGACCTTCGCTGTTGCCGCGCTCTCCAAAACTCTGCCAGCGGGATTCGCAGCTCGCGTACTCGGGGTGCTCGGACTTGTCAGTCTCGGTTTCCACGCGTTCACACTATTTACCTCCAATCCCTTCCTGCGACTTGATCCTGCGGCGCCCGACGGTCGCGACCTGAATCCCCTGCTGCAAGACCCCGCGCTCGCCGCCCATCCGCCGATGCTTTATGCAGGCTATGTCGGTTTTGCGGTGGCCTTCGCGTTCGCCTGCGCCGCCATGCTCGAGGGCCGACTCGATCAAACCTGGGCGCGGTGGACGCGACCTTGGACGACGGTCGCCTGGGCATTCTTGTCGATCGGGATCGCACTCGGCAGTTGGTGGGCTTATTACGAGTTGGGCTGGGGCGGCTACTGGTTTTGGGATCCGGTGGAAAACGCGTCCTTTATGCCTTGGCTGGTCGGTACAGCGCTGATCCACTCGCTGGCGGTCACCGAGAAGCGCGGTCTTTTCAAAAGTTGGACGCTGCTGCTTGCCATCCTTGCGTTTTCGCTGTCGTTGCTGGGCACTTTCCTCGTGCGTTCCGGTGTGCTGGTCTCGGTGCATTCGTTTGCGGCTGATCCGACGCGCGGCATGTTCATTCTTGCCTTTCTCATAATCGTGATTGGCGGCGCGCTTACGCTTTATGCGTGGCGGGCGCCGTTGCTGCGCAGTGAGGCAGGCTTCGAATTTACGGCGCGCGAGTCGTTTCTTCTCTTCAATAATATTTTGCTGGTTGTCGCGGCAGGCGCGGTGCTCGCGGGCACCATGGCCCCGCTGATTGCCGATGCGCTCGGCCTAGGTACACTTTCGGTGGGTCGGCAATATTTTGATCCGGTCTTCCTGTTACCCACGCTGCCCCTGCTGGCGCTTAGTGCCGTCGGCATCCACTCGAGTTGGAAAAAAGGTCGGCTCGGTGATCGTCGTAAAGCCATTCTGCTCAGCTTAGTGGTGGGTGTGTTGGTGGCGCTCGTGCTGGTGCTCGGCGCATGGCAGGGTGCAACGTTGCTCACGCCCATCGGCTTTGCGCTCGGGGTGTGGTTGATGTTGTCGGCGCTGGTTGACCCCATCGACCGCTGGCGGCGAGGTCTCTCGCTTAGTCGAGGGGTGGTGGGCATGGCGATCGCGCACGCGGCGCTCGGCATGTTTGTGGTGTCGATCACGGCAGTCGAGTCCTACACTCGCGAGCGCGACTTGGCGCTGGCCGTCGGCGAGACCGGGCAGGTGGGCGAATTCGAATATCGGTTGCGCGATCTAAGCACTGTCGAGGGTCCCAACTACGACGCGCTGCGCGGCGAGATTGTGGTCTACGAAAACGGCCGCGAGATCGGCTTGCTGCATCCGGAAAAACGTAACTACTGGGTACAGCGTCAGGTCATGACCGAAGCCGGTATCGACATGCAACTGACGCGCGATATCTTTGCCGCACTCGGTGAGGATCTCGGCGCCGGACGCTGGAGCGTGCGCGCGCAGGTGCGGCCGTTGATCAACTACGTCTGGCTCGCGGCGTTCCTGATGGCGCTCGGCGGCGTGATCGCCGCCACCGATCGGCGCTACCGACCGGAGTCTGCGGGGTGACGCGCTTTCTGTTGCCCGCGGGTGCGTTCGCACTGTTGGTAACCGTGCTTTTCGTTGGCGTACAGCGTGCCCCAGAAAAAACCGTGATCCCTTCGGCGCTGATCGGTAAACCTGCGCCGGTATTCACGCTACCGGTGCTCGGTAGCGATCAGCAGTTCGCTGCTGACTCGATGCGCGGTCGGTGGTACATCATCAATGTTTGGGGTACCTGGTGTGCGGAATGTCGCAACGAGCACGAGACGCTGCTTGAGATCGCTGGCAGCCGGGTGCTGCCCGTGATTGGTCTGAACTGGAAAGACGACGACAAGGCAGCGCTCGAGTGGCTCGACCAACTCGGTAATCCCTACGATGTCGTAGCGGTCGACCGCGAGGGGCGGGTCGCCATCGATTGGGGCGTCTACGGTGCGCCGGAAACTTTTTTGGTGGACGCCTCGGGTACCGTGGTCTACCGGCATGTCGGGCCCCTCAATCCGGAAATCTGGAGCCGCAAATTTCTCGACAGACTGCCGCAGTCGGCAGGCGGGGGTGGCTCGTGAGCCGTTGGTCGCTGACGCCGATTTCTCTAATTACAGTGATAATGCTAGTGATGGGTGGCGTGCCGGCAAGGGCCATCGACCCCATCGAGCTTGAACAGCCCGTGCTGCAAAAGCGCTATCGCGATCTGACGCATGAGCTGCGCTGCATGCAGTGCCAGAACCAGTCGATCGCCGACTCACCGGTGGGGCTCGCGGGTGACTTGCGGCGCGAGGTGCGTGAGCTGTTGCTTGCAGGCAAGACCGACGCCGAAATTCGCGATCACATGCGTGAACGCTACGGCGATTTCATCCTGTTTCGA
>VGTW01000031.1 GCA_016874555.1 Gammaproteobacteria bacterium
ACACATGCTCGGCAGTCACCCAGGGCGCGAGCATCACGGTGAGGCGTCCGTAGTCGCTGCTGGCCGGGACAGCGCAGATGCGCTCGATCACTTCGCGCTGCAGCATGATGTGCAGGTCGATGATCGAAGCTCTGGCCTCGAGCAAATGAAAGAGCAGGGGCGTCGAGACGTTATAAGGCAGATTGCCGATCACGCGCAGGCGCCTGTTACGGCTCGCTGCCAGCGCTGCGAAATCGAATTTCAGGGCGTCGGCTGTGTGCAGTGTGAGACATCGATCCGCGAGTCGCTGCTGCAGTTCGCCTGCCAGATCGCGATCGATCTCGATCGCATCGAGTGCGCTGCAGCGCTCGAGCAAAGGTTCGGTGAGCGCACCACGACCCGGACCGATCTCGACCAAGGCTTGGTCTGACTGCGGATTGATTGCCTCTATGATCTGCGCGATGACACGCGGGTCATGCAGGAAGTTTTGACCGAAGCGCTTTCGAGCGAAGACCAATTCGCGACTCAGTGGGCTGCGGTGCGACGGCGTCGCACGAGCTCGACGGCCAGTTCGACGGCGGCAAGCAGACTGCCGACATCGGCACGGCCGCTGCCGGCGAGCGTGAGGGCGGTGCCGTGATCGACTGAAGTGCGAATCACCGGCAGACCGAGCGTGACGTTAACCGCATGCCCAAACCCCGCGTGTTTGAGCACCGGCAGTCCCTGATCATGAAACATGGCGAGATAGGCGTCGGCCTTGGCCATCTCGCGTGGTACAAAGGCGGTGTCCGCGGGTACTGGGCCGTAGGCGTTGATACCACTGGCGCGCGCCGCTTCGATGGCCGGGGCAATTTCGCACACGTCTTCGTCGCCCAAAAGTCCGCTCTCGCCCGCATGTGGGTTGAGCCCGCAGACGGCGATACGTGGCTGCGCGATCCCGAATACGCTTTTTAAATCGTGATGCATTATCCCCAGGATCTCGAGCAGCATGGGAGCCTTGATCGCATCGGGCACACTGCGCAGCGGCAGATGCGTGGTGGCGAGGGCCACGCGCAAATCACCTGCAACCAGCAGCATTACGGATTTGGGCGCGCCGCAGTGCTGCGCGAGATATTCGGTGTGACCTGAAAACGCTACCCCCGATTCGGCGATCACGCTTTTCTGTACCGGTGCAGTGACCATAGCGTCGAACTCGCCGTTGCGCACCCCAGCGAGCGCGTCGTCTAGCAGGCGCAGCACATAGGCCGAATTACGCACGTCGAGTTTGCCTGCCACGGCGGGCGTGGCGAGAGGTCGATGCAAAACTTTGAGGTGATCAAGTCGCGTGCCCGCAGGTACCCGTGTCTCGAACAGCTCGCGATCGACGAGACAGCTGATCTCGCAGGGCGGCAGGGTGACGTTAGCGAGCTGAGCGCAGAGCTCTGGGCCGATGCCCGCAGGCTCGCCGGAGGTGATAACGAGGCGTGGTCGATCAGCTCTTGATGTCGACATACGCCTCGTCGCGCAGCCGACGCAGCCAGAGTTCGGTTTCTTCGTCGGCCTTGCTTTCGCGAAGTTGCAGAAAGGCGCGTTGACGACGCAGTTCGTCGGTGTTGTCGAACTGACGACGGCCGAGAAGCTGCACGATATGCCAGCCGAACTGAGTACGGACGGGCTCGCTGATTTCATTGACAGCGAGTTTACCGAGTGCAGCGTCGAATTCGGGCACGAAGGTGCCCGGGGCGGTCCAGCCGAGATCGCCGCCTTCAGCTGCCGAGCCCGGATCCTCGGAGAGCGTTTTGGCAAGCACTGCGAAGTCTTCGCCACGGTCGATACGCCCGCGAACGTCGATGAGACGTTGGCGCACGGTGGCGTCGTCCTGGATCTCAGTGGGCTTCAGCAGGATATGCCGCGCATGGGTCTGCTCGATGACGATTTGCTGATCGGCTCCGCGGATTTCATTGAGGCGAACCAGGTGATAGCCTGAGGGCGTACGCAGCGGCTGACTGATCTCGCCCGGCTTCAGCCCCACCACGAGATCGGCGAGCACCGTCGGGATTTCGGGGCCGCGACGCCAACCGAGCGCGCCACCCTCGAGCGCCGTCTGACTGTTCGAATAGGCGACCGCCAAACGCGCGAAATCTTCGCCCGATCTGGCGCGTTCGAATACGTCCTGCGCGCGCTTGGCCGCCTCTTCGAGTTGCGTCGGCGAGGCGTCTAGCGACACCGCGATGAGGATGTGCGAGATGTTGTATTCGTTGAGCTCGGACGGCCGTGATTTTTGCTTGTCGAGGAACTGGTCAAGTTCGCGCGGCGACACATTGATGCGCTGGATGACGTCGCGCTGTTGCAGTACTTGCAGAGTCATTTCACGGCGGATATTCTCCCGGTACATGCCGTAGTCGATGCCCTGCTGGGCGAGCGCCGCAGGCAATCTCGCCAGATCGAGGCCGTTGCGCTGCGCGACGTCGGTTAGCGCCTGGTTAAGGGCTTCATCGCTGATGCGGATGCTGGCGCGCTGGGCGCGTTGTATCTGAATTTCTTGCACGATGAGGCGCTCGAGTACTTGCTGTCGCAGCACGGTCGCGGGCGGCATTTCGAGGCCCTGTGCCTTGAGACGCTCGCTGATCAAAAGCATCTGCTCTTCGAGTTCGGTGGTGAGCACCACGCCATCGTTCACCACGGCAGCCACGCGATCGAGCATCACGCCACGATCGGAGAGCGAGCGTTGTGCAATCGCTGGTGGAAGGGTGGCGAGCACCAGCAAGGCAGCGGCGACAAGGCGAAAAGTGGGCCGGCGATGGACCATGATTTGAACCTGAAGATCTAGAAAAGTCATCGGCTTAAACTAGGCGAGGAGTATCCCCGAATTGCCTCATCGAGGAAAGCATCAGCCGAGCTTCCGACACTCGCTAGGCCGTTCAGTTCCAGCTGCAGGTAAATGCCGGTATCGCGCTCGCCGGTGCGGTTCGAGACGAAGCGGCGACCGACCAGACGCAGCCGCCAGCAACAAGCCTTGAACTCGAGTCCTGCAAACCGTTCGAGCTTAGTGCGTTCGCGTAGATCATAGACCACGCGGCCGTAAACGTTCCAGCGGGCGTGAATCGGCCACGCGCCCGACACTTCGCTCTGCTCCAGTTGGTCGCGTTGGAAGCGATACGCAAGATTAAGCGCACGCTCATCGTCAGGTCGATACTGCACGCGCAAATGACTGCGCTGCTGTCGCGATGCTTCGCTGTCCCACTGCAGGCCGAGATTGACGTTCCAGTCGCGCCAGGCCGAGATGCCGAGTTGCGCCACGAGATCGGAGCGATTAGTGATGGTGGCGGCTTCGCCCGGCAGACGAACGCGCGGTCGCTCGAATCGCCAGGTTTGTCCGAGCGTCGCGGCCAACAATTGCCGACCCGAACGACTGTCGTAGATGCGCGAGGTCAGACCGACACTGGCGTGATTCGCATCGGCGACACGATCTACACCCGTATATCGTGTGGTGCGAAAGAGCTGTACGAAATCGAGATCCGGCAGTGCGGTGTCGAAGACCGGCAGCGCATCTTGATTACGATAGGGCGTCCAAAGATATAGCAGCCGCGGTTCAAGCGTCATGCGCGCGCGCGAGTCGGCGTTGCTGTTGTGCTCGAGACGCAACGCAGCATCGAGTGCCACCCAGGGCAGTGAGCGCGTGGGCTTATCATCGCCACCGCGATCGACGTTTTCGAGATTGTACCGCGTGTACCGCCAACCCGCCTGCGGCCGCAGGTAATAACCCGCTTTGCCGAAGTCGAGCCCCAAGTGCGGCGCGAGATCAGCCCGCCAGCCCCGCGCACCGGCATCGCGGTCAAAGTTCACGAGCTCACCATCGAGAGCGAGGCTCAACGGCACTGCGCCGGGACGTTGCCAATCACCGCTCGTGAGTACACGCGGCAGGCGTGCATAGGGTCGATCGACTGCGTTGAGCGCGCGATCGAAGGTTTGAAATTGATCGGCCTCGACACGCAGCCACCAGTGATCATCGCGATAGCTCAGACTCGCGAGCCGCCGCAGGAAGGCGGTACTCGTGCCTTCGCCGCCAGCAGCAAAATCTTCAAAGTATTCAGCATCGCTGACACTCTGCGCATCGATATCGAAACGCCAGCCTGCAGGCAGTTCGCTGCGGTGCCTGACTCGCAGCCAGCTGCGATCGGTATCGCGTAGCGAGTCGGAGGGCAAATAATTGAACCGAAGTTCCGCGCGATGCTGTCGCGTCAAGTAACGAAAGTGGCTGCCGAGATCGAGTCCGCGTCGACCGAAGATCGTGGGTTCTAGCGTGAGGTCATAGTTGGGTGCGAGATTGAAATAATAGGGCAGGGTCGCTTCGGCACCGCCGCGAGTGCTGTAACCGATATTCGGAAATAGAAAGCCGCTCTTGCGCTGTCCGCCGAGCGGAAACGAGAGATAGGGCAGGTAAAGAATCGGTACACCCTTGAATTCGATCGCTGTGTTGCGACCCGTGCCATTGCGACTTTGAGTGTCGAGCTCGACGCTACGGGCGCGGATGCGCCAATCGGGCGAGGCTTGCGGGCAGGTGCTGAACCACACCTGCGATAGCGTCACCTTGCCATCAAGACCGACCGCCATGCTAACAGCTGCGCCGCGTGCCGGCCGGGTCGGCAGCTCGAACTCGGCATTATCAAAACTCGCACCGCCTGCAGGATCGTAGCGACCCGAGCGGCCGGAGGCGCGCAGCTGCGGATCGGCGTAGCGTACGGGACCGCGCACCGCGAACTCACGCTTCTTGGCGTCGTACTCGACATCTTCGGCGCGGAGGCTGCGCTCGCCTTGACGGATAGCGACGCCGCCGCTCAGGTTCGCATCACCGCTGACGCCAAGTTCCGCGGCATCGCTCGTGACTTCGACCGCCTCGTCGGTTTGTTGCACGAGTGGGGTGGCCGCGGCCGGCGCGCTGCCCGCCTCGGGCAGCCGATTTCCGCGCGCGAGTGCCGCGCGTATCGAACTCGGAGCCGGGCAGTGCGTGGGCGGCGTGGTCGCTTCGGCGGCTGCCGCCGGCGCTGCCGACGCCTGGGCGGCGAGCACGCCTTGTGGGACCGCGAGCGCTGCACAGGCAATGAGGCTGGAGAGGCGGCGCGGCGGGGCCATGACGTCGGACATTATATGATTGGCCTTTTCGCCACTGTGGATTTCAGCGCACTTGTCGATTTCCGCCGATTCAATCAATTCGCGGCCCTGGGCCGACGCCCGGTTCGAACTGCTGTCGCAGTGGATCGTGCAAGAGCTCGGTCACGACGCCGCAGAGATCGGTGTGGCCTCGGCCGATGCTAGCTTTCGCCGCTATTTTCGTGCTCGCCTGCGTGATGGCCGCACGTTTGTGGTCATGGATGCGCCACCTGCGCTCGTGGACATCAGCCCCTATTTACATGTCGCGACTCTGCTGCAAGGCGCGGGTGTACACGTGCCTGCGGTCCATGCCATCGATCGCGAACGCGGGTTCGTGTTGCTTGAAGATTTGGGCTCGACCCCGTTTTTGACCGAGCTGCGCCGGCCCGGTCGCGCCACTGCGCTGTACGCCGCGGCGTTGCAAACCCTGCAGGGAATTCAGGTCGACGGGCTGCCCGCAGCGCGCGAGTTGCCGCTCTACGACGCGGCCGCGCTGCGCCGCGAACTCGAACTGATGCCCGAGTGGTTTTGCGGTCGTCACCTGCAACTCGAACTCGATGCCGCCGAGCGCGAGCTCATCGAGCAGGTATTTCTTTGGCTGATCGATGCGGCGCTCGCGCAGCCGGTCGTTTTCGTGCACCGCGATTACCACTCGCGCAATCTCATGCTATTGCCGGGTGATGCCACGGGTGTCATCGACTTTCAGGATGCGCTGGCCGGCCCCGTGGGTTATGACCTGGTCTCGTTACTCAAAGATTGCTACATCGGTTGGCCGCGGGCGCAAGTCGAGAGCTGGGTTCGTGAATATCGGGTGCGGCTGCTGCGCCGCGGCGCTGTGGCACTGTGCGGTCGTGACGATCGTGAATTCCTGCGCTGGTTCGATCTGACCGGGGTGCAGCGACACATCAAGGTGCTCGGCATCTTTGCGCGGCTTTGGTGGCGCGATCGCAAGATCGGCTATCTCGATGATCTGCCGCTGACCCTCGATTACCTGCGCGACAGCAGCGCGCGTTACCCCGAGTTGCGCGAGTTTGCGCGCTGGCTGGAGCGTCGCGTCGTCCCGCAACTGGCGATCGCGAACCTGCGTGCCAAGCAGGCGGCGTCGAAATGAAAGCGATGATTTTGGCCGCTGGGCGCGGTGAGCGCATGCGACCGTTGACCGACCACTGTCCGAAACCTTTGCTCGAGGTAGGGGGCCGGTCGTTGCTCGCGTGGCATCTGGCGGCGCTTGCGCGTGCTGGTGTCCGCGACATTGTCATCAACCATGCCTGGCTCGGCGCACAGATCGAGTCAGCCCTTGGTAACGGTCGTCGTTACGACGTGCGTATCGTCTACAGTGACGAACACGGTGAGGCACTCGAGACCGCAGGCGGCATCGTCAACGCGCTGCCGCTATTGGGCGACGAACCCTTTTTGGTGGTCAATGGCGATATCTGGACCGACTTCGATCACGCACACCCGCCACGACTCGATGCCGCGGCAACCGCCAGCCTGATCCTGGTGCCCAATCCGCCTCAGCACCCGCACGGCGACTTTGCATTGCTGCCCCGAGATGCGCGCGAGGATAGCTGTGACGTGCTCGCCGATCTTGAGCGGCTCGCCGCGCCCGATGCGCCGCCGCGATACACGTTTTCGGGTATCGCCATGTACCGCCCCGAGTTCTTTGCCGGCTGCAAGCCCGGGCGTTTCCCGTTGTTGCCGCTGCTGCGGCAAGCGGCAGCCGCGGGGCGTTTGCGCGGCCGTCTGTACCAGGGACTTTGGTCGGATATAGGCACGCCCGAGCGGCTACGCGAACTCGATGAACGGCTCGCCGGAGGGGCGAACGGCTGAGTCTGCGGTGCGTCGCACCCGGTAAAGCGCGACCGCGGTCGCGTAAACTGCGGCCATGACCGAAAAGGAAAAAGTCGTCGCTGTGTCGTCACTCGTGCGTAGCGGCGAGAAGTACCGCACGGAACGAGGTTTTTCCGCGATCCGCGACGGCATTAAGGCGACTGCCGGCGCGCCGCTGCGTGTACCGGGCGGCAAGCCGCGCTGGCTCAAGGCACCACTCGCTGCAGGCGAGAACTATGATTTCGTGCGCCGCACGGTGCGCGAGCATCGTCTAGTCACGGTCTGCGAGGAAGCGAAGTGCCCGAATATCGGCGAATGCTGGAACGCGGGTACGGCGACCATCATGCTGATGGGGGAGGTCTGCACGCGAGCCTGTCGTTTTTGTGCAGTCGACACCGGCAATCCGCGCGGCTGGCTGGACCCCGAAGAGGCACGTAACACCGCGCGCACGGTGGCGCTTATGCGCCTGCGTTATGTCGTGCTCACTTCCGTGAACCGTGACGATCTGCCGGATGGCGGGGCCGCGCATTTTGCAGCGGCGGTGAGGGCTATCAAAGAAATCTCGCCGCAGACGGCAGTCGAGGCGTTGACGCCGGATTTTCAGGGTGTACTTGCCGATGTAGAGACGGTAGTCGATTCCGGACTCGAAGTCTTTGCGCAAAACGTCGAGACCGTGCGGCGGCTGACTTATCCGGTGCGCGATCCTCGCGCCGGCTACGAACAGACCTTGCGCGTGCTCGCTCATGCCAAGCGTCATCGGTCTGTGGTCTTGACCAAAACCAGCCTGATGCTCGGACTCGGTGAGACCGATCAAGAAATCATAGCCACCATGGATGATTTGCGTGCGCACGACGTCGACCTGCTCACCCTTGGGCAATACCTGCAGCCGACCGCAAATCATTTGCCGATGGCAAGATTCGTCACACCGGAGGAGTTCGATCGCTATCGCGAGTGGGCACTGGCGCGCGGTTTTCGTGAATGCGTATCGGGGCCGCTCGTGCGCTCGAGCTATCGCGCCGAGCAGGCGCTCGTCGGCAACAACGCCGGGCTCGACAACGCGGCGCTCGCGGCTGGTGTACCGCCTCGTCCGTAATCTCGGTCGCGCCGAGTACCTGCCGGTCTGGCAGGCGATGCAGCGCTTCACCGATGAGCGCACGTTCGACACCGCAGATGAAATCTGGGTGCTCGAGCATGAACCCGTATTCACCCTTGGTATTAACGCCGACCCGACGCATGTGCTCGCTGCGGGGGACATTCCGGTGGTGCGCGCTGATCGCGGGGGTCAGGTCACCTACCACGGGCCCGGGCAATTGGTTGTGTATCCGCTCATCGATCTGCGACGCGCCGGGCTCGGGGTGCGTGATCTCGTGACGGCGCTCGAGCAGTCGACCATCGACTGCCTCGCCGGGTATAGCATTTCGGCCGCCACGCGGCCAAAGGCGCCGGGTGTGTATGTGGACGGACGCAAAATCGCCAGCGTCGGCATCCGGGTGCGGCGGGGCGCGAGTTATCATGGCTTGGCGTTGAACGTGGCCATGGATCTGGCGCCGTTCGAGCGCATCAACCCCTGCGGCTACAAAGGGCTCGCAATGACCCAGCTGGCGGTGCTAGGCGCCCCGACCGGTATGTCGCGTGTGGCCACCGACCTGCTGACCGAACTGCAACGTAGGTTGTCGAGGACCCGCCATGACCCCTCCGAAGCCGGTACCGACCAAGAAAGAAATCGAGATGGTTCGCAACCTTCTCACCTACATCGGTGAAGATCCGGACCGCGAAGGTCTGCTCGAAACTCCAGCGCGTTTTTTGAAGGCCTGGGAGGAATACACCCGCGGATATCGCGAGAAGCCCGAAGAGATCCTCAAATCTTTTGAGGACGGCGCCCAAAGCTGTGATGAGATGGTCATCGTACGAGATATCCCGGTGTACTCGCTCTGCGAACATCACCTCGCGCCATTTTTCGGCAAGGCGTATGTCGGCTATGTGCCTGATAAGCGCATTCTCGGTTTGTCAAAGATTTCGCGACTGGTGGAAATCTATGGCCGACGTCTGCAGGTGCAGGAGCGGCTCACCAACCAGATCGCCGACGCGCTCGACACCCATCTGCAGCCGCTCGGGGTTGCCGTGGTCATCGAGTGTCGTCACATGTGCATGGAATCGCGCGGGGTACGGCACACCGGCACGGCGACCGTAAGTTCGGCGCTGCGGGGTTCGATCAAAACCAATGCCGATACGCGCCGCGAGTTTCTGTCGCTGATTGGGCGCTGATCGGGCTCAGATCACCAGCATCACGCCTTCGGTGGCGACCAGCGCACCGACCAGCGCCGTTACTTGTTCGCGGCTTTCGGCGACGATGGTATACGTAATCGAAATGAAGTTTCCGGCACCACTTGCGCGCTCGCTGACGCGATCCGTCGAGAGCGAGGAGCTGTACTGCGTGATCACTGCATCGATGCGGGCGCGGAAATCACGCGAGGTTCGCCCGACCACCTTGATCGGGTAGTCGGTCGGAAATTGCAGCGGACTCGCTGCTGGATCGGTCGTGCTCACCACGGTTGGGTCGCGAGCGCGCGCCGCAGGTCGTCGATGCCTTGGCGCATCTTCTGCCATACGGGCCCGGGTTTGCCGCTACCAACGAGCTGACCGTCGAGAGTCGTCACCGCGGAGACGGTGCGTGTCGATGAAGAGATCCAGACTTCTTCCGCACGGCGCAGCTCGGCTTCGCTAACTGCGCGGGTCGCGCGCGCGATTTTCAATCGATCGGCGACTTCTTCGACGACACTGCGTGTGGTGCCCGGAAGAATGGCGGTCGAGTTGGGCGGCGTGACTATGGTGCCGGCGAGTACCACGTGTGCGGTCGAGGTGGTGGCCTCCATCATCTGGCCATCACGCAGCAGAATGGTCTCGTCGGCGCCGACATCACAGCTCAGTTGTCTTTGCAGCACGTTGCCGAGCAGAGCGACCGATTTAATATCACAGCGCGCCCAGCGGATATCGGGCGCCGTAACGCAGTTGATGCCGCGCGCGAGTTCCTCGGCGCCGGGTTCGCTTAGCGGTGCCGCAAAACCGAACACCGTGGGCGGAATCTGCGGCAACGGAGCATGGGAGCGTTCGCTATCGGCGCCGCGCGAGATCTGCAAATAGACATACAGGTCGCCGCTTTCGTTACGCTCCATGAGTCCGCGCACGATGGTGCGCCAGCCGTCGCGATCATGCGGGTCGCGCAGCCGCAGCGCGGCGCAACTACGACTCAGGCGATCGACGTGTTCGTCGAAGCGGAACGGTCGCCCGGCAAACACCGGCACCACCTCGTACACGCCATCCCCGAATAGGAAGCTGCGATCGAGCGGCGAAATCTTTGCCTCGGCGAGTGGCAGCCATTCGCCATTCAGATAGCAGATCGGCAGGGGTGCCGGCATCTCAGCGCATCCACATCGCGACGGTGTCCCGCACGCGCGCCCACACGCCGCCTGCTGGCAAATCTTTGCTGGTCATAAGCGGGACTCGACGGATGACAGCGTCGCCGTCCTGAACGCGTAATTCGCCGACCTGCTGCCCCGCCTTGAGCGGCGCGACTAAGGGTTCGTTTAAATTGGTGGCAACCCGAAGCTTCTCCGCCCTACCGCGCACCACCGTAACTGCTACGTTGCTCTGCGGGGTGATCGATACGTACTGCTCGGTGCCTTTGTAGACGCGCGGTCGCAGCACCATCTCACCGGCCCTGCGCAGCGTGACGGTTTCATAGAAAGCGAAGCCGTAGTTGAGGATACCCGCGCTCGTCCGTTCGCGGATTTTCGGTGAGTCGGTACCGAAGACGGCTGATATCATGCGGGTTCCGTTGCGTTCCGCCGAGCTCACGAGGCAATAGCCTGCGGTGTCGGTGTGGCCCGTCTTAATGCCATCGACGGTCGGATCTTGATAGAGCAAGCCGTTGCGATTTCCTTGACGGATTTTGTTCCAGACGAATTCTTTCTGTGAGTACCAACGGTAATATTGTGGAAATTCGCGGATCAGGGCGCGCGCGAGGATCGCGATGTCGCGTGCCGTCGTGTAGAGCGCTTGATCAGGCAGACCGGTTGCATTAGCGAAGCTGCTGTTCTTCATGCCGAGGGCCTTCGCCTGCTGCGTCATCAGCTGCGCGAAAACGTCTTCGGAACCTGCAAGTCTCTCGGCGAGCGCGATGGCTGCATCGTTGCCTGACTGCACGATCATGCCCTGCAGCAGGACTTCCACGGGCACTTTGTCGCCTACCTGCAGAAAGGTGCGCGAGCCCTCGGCACGCCAGGCTTTTTCGCTGATGGTGATCGGCTCCTGCAGCTGCAGGCGTCCTTCGGCCAGCGCGCGAAAAGCGACATAAGCGGTCATTACTTTGGTGACGCTGGCGGGCTCGACACGCAGATCTTCGTTTCGTCCGGCGAGGCGGCGTCCGGTGGCCTGATCCATGAGGATCCAGGATTTGGCTTCGACGGCGGGTTCCGGCGGGACGGCCGAGGTGATGGCCGCTACGGGTTGTGCTGCAAAGAATGACAGCGCGAGTGCACAGACAAACAGGACGGGTCGGGACAAGCGAGCGGTGGACAGCGACTGTAACAACAAGATGTAGCTCCTGCGGATGATGCGGATCAGAGTCCGCCGAGAATTGTAAACGTGTTACTCGTGTGCGGGACGAGCATCTGGGACGCCGGCGACCCGCAGCCGCTCGATCATGTCAGCGGCCTCGACGGCGTTGTCGAGCGGTCCGACTCGCACGCGAAACACCGCGCGTTCGCCGAGACGGGCCTCGCGTACGCTGGCATTGCGGATCCCGGAACGCGCGAGCACGTTTACCATAGCCTCTGCATTATCGCGCGCCGCGAACGATCCGGTTTGCAGGTAACGCGAGCTGACGCCGATGTCGACAGCTAACGATGACGAAGCCGCCGCAGGTGCTACCGCTGCGGCAGTGATAAGCACAGGCGTTGGCGGCGGCTCATCGCCTGCTTCGATAACGCGGAGCTCGACCGAGGCGGTACCTTTTCTCACCATGTCGAGTTTGTGCGCCGCCGTGTAAGAAAGGTCGATGATGCGATCGCCTACGAACGGTCCACGATCATTGACTCGCACCACCACGGCGCGCCCGTTCTCGAGATTAGTCACGCGGACGTACACCGGAATGGGCAGCGTCTTGTGAGCCGCGGTCATGGCGTACATGTCGTAAGGTTCACCGCTCGAAGTGCGTTCGGCATGAAAGCCGGGGCCATACCACGAGGCTGTGCCGCGCTCGATGTAGTCACTAGCGTTACGCTTCACACGATAGGTGCGACCGAAAACTTCATAGGTTTCGGGATTGCCGTAGCGGCTGCGCGGTTCTTTGCGCGGCACGGCGTCGGGGATGTCGTCGATGCGGCGTGGCGGTTTGACTGCACCCGCAGGAACTGTGGCCCGCGGCAAAGGCTCCAGCCCACGATCCAGGCTGCCGCAAGCCTGCAGCCACAGGGCCGCTAACGCAAGCAAGGACAGCGCGCGACTTTTGCAGATCACAAGGGTCAAAACATTATCTAGTTGTGGAGATCGCCAGCGGCGCCGACTTGGCAAGTTCCGCAGCAATCGCGGTCGCGAGGTCATGCGCCGCCATGGCGTACAAAATACTGCGGTTATAGCGCGTGATGACGTAAAAATTGCGCAAGCCGATCCGCACGTTTGCGCGGTCGACGAGTTCGGCGGGTATCAAAATGACTCGCGTGTCATCGCTGATCGACTCCGGCAGTACAAAGCCGCGCGCGCGTGCACCCACTGCGGTTTCATTGAGTTCGAGGTTGCGGCGATCGAGGGTCGGTATCACCGTCGCCATGGTGTCTGCATTGGCCTCGGCGTCGATGATCGCGGTTTGCTCGCGCTGCCAACCGTGCTCCATCAAATAATTGGCGACACTGCCGATCACATCATCCCAGTTGTCGAAGAGGTCGCGCCGGGCATTGCTCTCGCCATCGAGTGCGCCATTGACCGCGTAACGCCGGTAACTCGAAGGCATGAACTGTGGAGCACCCATCGCCCCCGCATAAGAGCCAAGAGTCGCCAGTGGATCGAGTTTTTCCTCGCGCACCAGCAGCAAGAATTGCTCGAGTTCGGTGCGGAAGAAGCGGCTGCGTGGTGGGTAGTTGAAACCCAGCGTCATGAGTGCATCAAGTACGCGCCACGTCCCTTTGTTTCGACCATAGTTAGTTTCAATACCGATGATGGCGACGATATATGCCGGCGACACGCCGGTCTTGGCGTGCACGGCCTCGAGGCGTGCGCTTTGGCCGAGAGCGAACTCGACCCCACGGGCGATACGCTCGGCGCTCACCAAGCGGTTACTGTATTCGAACCAGCGCAGCACGTTCTCGGCAGGGCGGGTGATGGCGGCAATGATGCGTGGCTGGTGCATGCCCTGCGCAAGCAGGGCGCGGATATCGGCGACCGGAATGGAATTTTTGGTCGAGATCTCATCGATAAAGGCGCGGATGTCTTCGCGCCCGAGATCGAATGGGGTCGGAGCCTCGGGTAGCGGTGAGGCGACAACAGTTGGCGGCACTGCTGGCGCAGCGACAGGCGTTGGCGCAACGATGAATGCGTCCGCAGCCGTCACTGCTTTCTTGGGCGGTGAGGCACACGCCCCGAGCGCTAGTAAGAGGAGCAGGACGGGAGCGTAGAGACTTCGGCGGAGTGCAGCGTTGACGATCATCATCAGGCGGCGAGTTTCCGGTTCGCGTATAGCGACATTAACATACCGAAGCCGGCGAGCAAGGTCACCATGGAAGTGCCGCCGTAGCTCACGAGCGGCAGCGGCACACCGACCACGGGCAGGAGGCCACTCACCATGCCGGCGTTAATGAATACATACAAAAAGAAAGTTGCGGCAAGACTGCCCGACAGCAAACGCGCGAAGGTGTCGCGCATCTGCGAAGCGAGGAACAAGGCGCGCAGTGTGACAAAGACGTAGAGACCAAGCAGCAGCGTAACACCAACGAGACCCAGTTCTTCGCCGATCACGGCGAAGACGAAATCGGTGGCTCGCTCGGGTAGAAAATCGAGTTGCCCTTGTGTTCCTTGCAAGAAACCCTTGCCGTAGAGTCCGCCCGAGCCGATGGCGATGGTCGACTGGATGATGTGATAACCGGCGCCGAGCGGATCCGCCTGCGGATCGAGAAAAGTCAGCACGCGTTGCCGCTGATAATCGTGCAGGAAAAACCAGCCGATCGTGGCGGCGGCGATACCACTGGCCGCCAGCAGCAAGATGTAACGCAACGCGAGACCGCCGAGCAGCACTACGATGAAACCGGCCGTTAAAATAAGCAGTCCCGTACCGAGATCGGGTTGCAGGATGGTGAGTACGGTCGGCACCAGAATCACTGCAGCAAGCAGCAGCAAGGTGCGCGGACCCGGCGGCAGTGGCCGCTCACGCAGCAGCCAAGCGCAAGCCATGGGCACTGCGATCTTCATGATTTCCGAGGGTTGAAAGCGCACGAAGCCGAGATCCAGCCAGCGCTGCGCGCCCTTGCCGATGAAGCCGATGGCATCGACGATTATGAGCAGCACGAGTCCTGCGAAATACAGCCAGGGCGTAATCCGCCGCAGGGCGCCGGGTCGCAATTGTGCGAGCGCCAGCATCAGCACGGCGCCTAGCCCGAGCCGAATGCTGCTGCGCAGAACCGACTCCCAATCACCACCCGATGAACTGAGGAGTATGACTTGTCCGTAGAGCGCGATTGCGGCGAGCCCCGCCAGCAGCGGACCATCGAGACGCAGTGTGCCGAGCAGCCGCGCCGTGCGGGTCAGGGTCCGTTGCGTAGCGCTTTCGACATCTTCACGCAGCATACTCACTCCTCGGTCGCATCGACCGTGCCCGCGACCGCGCGTTCGTTTGCGGCGGGCGGCGGCGGAAATTTGCGCAGCAGATAAGCATCCAGCACCTTGCGCGCAATCGGCGCTGCGGTGCCGCTGCCGCTACGGCCATTTTCGATGATGACCGCGAGCGCAATCTTTGGAGCCTCGACGGGCGCAAAGGCCACGAACCACGCGTGGTCGTGCAATCGTTCGGAGATTGCCGCCTCGTTGTAGCGTGTATTTTGTGCGATCGTGAACACCTGTGCCGTACCGGTTTTTCCGGCGATGCTGTACGGCGCTCCGGCAGCCGCTTGACTCGCCGTGCCGCCTTGCATCACCGCGAGCATGCCATCGATGACTCGCTCCCAATCCTCGGGCTTGCCAGCTTCGGGCTTTGGCAGCGGCCGCGGCGCGAGCGCGGTGACTTTCTGGGTTTCAGGATCGCGCATTGCCCGTACGAGACGCGGTCGATAGTTATTACCGCGGGTGGCGAGCACTGCTGTCATATGCGCAAGTTGCAGCGGCGTACTCGTCATATAGCCCTGTCCGATGCCAAAGATTACGGTCTCGCCGGGGAACCATACCTGTTCCGCTTTCTTTTTGAAGAACGTCTTTTTCCAGTCGGGTGAGGGTAGGATGCCGACTTTCTCGCCGCCGATATCGATGCCGGTGGGTTCGCCGAGACCGAACTCGGCCATGAAATCATGCAGCCGGCGGACACCGATCTTGTTCGAGATATCGTAAAAATAAGTATCGCAGGACTGCGCGATCGCCGTGCGCAGGTTGATCGTGCCGTGCCCGCGCGGTCGCCAGTCGCGGAAGCGATGACTGCTGCCGGGCAGCGAAAACCAGCCTGCGCAGAAGTGCGGCTTGGTCGGTTGGACGACGCCGTGGGTCAGTCCGGCAAGCGCCACCACGGGCTTGATCGTCGAACCCGGCGGATAAGTGCCGTGCAGCGCACGATTGAACAGCGGCTGATCGCGGTTTTCATTGAGCGCCCGAAACTCCGGGCGGGTCAGGCCGCGCGCAAACATGTTGGGGTCGAAGCCAGGCCGACTGACGAGCGCGATGATATCGCCATTGTTTGGATCCAGTGCGACGATAGCTGCGCGCTGATCACGCACGGCGTCCTCGGCAACACGCTGTACCTCAAGATCGATTGTCAGCATGAGATCGGTGCCAGGATCGCCCGGTATCGCGGCGAGTTGTATCTCGAGTCCACCGGCTTTTTCGACCGAGCGGCCGCGCGCATTGACCATGATTTCGCGTCGACCGTTACGGCCGCGCAGTTGTTCTTCAAACGCCGCCTCTACCCCGACTTTGCCGATGGTCGAGGTGCCCGCGTACTGCTCACGATCGATGCGCGCGAGATCGCTCTCTGAGATGGAGCCGACATAGCCAAGCGCATGGACTGCGACTTCGCCCTGCGGATAACTACGCGCGAGGCGAGTACGAATGTCGACGCCCGGAAAATCGAAGCGGTTCACAGCGAACCGTGCCATATCCTCATCGTTTAGGAAGAGTCGGATCGGCACACTGTCGAACGGTCTGCGTGAGCGCACGATCCGACGCAGGCCATCGATGTCGTCGGCTTCGATCAGGCCGATCCGCGCGAGACCCTGCAGCGTCGCTTTGAGATCCGATACTTCTTCGGGGACGAGTTCAAGCTGATAAGCCGGCTTATTCTCGGCGAGGATCGCACCGCTGCGATCGTAAATAATGCCGCGCGGGGCCGGCTGCGGCTCGATCCGCACACGATTACCCTGCGCGAGATCGGTGTATTCGTCATGACGCAGTACTTGCAGCCAGACCAGTCTGCCGAGCAGTACCAGCGTGAGGGCGGCGACGATGAACACCGTGGCGATCACGCGCTGCTCGAACAATTTTTGTTCGATCCAAAAATCTTTGATACGCCTGCGGATATTCATCGTTAGTGCCGGTACCGCCCCCGCGCTCAGCGCCGCGCGCGATTTTCGCTCGCCTGCCAGGCGGCGGTCAGCGGCCAAAGCAGTGAGCCTACGAAAATGGGCAGCCAGCGTATCCAGCCACCCGCAGCATGGCCGGTCCAACCGTCGATCGCCCAACTGACCGCTTCGCTCGCGAACAGCAAGACGGCGGCGAAAACGGTTTGCTCGAACAGCGTTTTGTTGCGCACCAGCAAGTGCTGGCGAACTGCGATATAAACCACCAGCGACAGCGCGAGAGCGTGCTGACCAAAGACCGAACCGCGATAGACATCGAGTGCGAGACCGGTGACGAAGCCGAGCGTGATGCCGCCGACGCGGGGTACGATCAAAGACCAAAAAATTACGGCTATCACCGCGAGCGGCGGGCGGACCGCAGCTAGCCAGAATGGCAGTGGCAGCACTTGCAGCACGAACGCGGCGAGCGTCGTCAGCACCAGCCGACTGCGAACGGTACTCGTGATCATGGCGGTGTGGCGGCCGCCGCAGGCGGCGCTGTTATGGGCTGGACGGTCGGCGGTGCGGCGGGATGCGCCGGATTGAACCAAAGAAATGCGACCACGCGATCGCGATCGACTTTGGCTGTGACCGTTGCCGTGACCTGGGCCAGTGGTGAGGCGCCATCGCGACGCACTGCGCTGACGCTGCCGACTGGGTAGCCCGCCGGCAAGGTCTTGCCGAGGCCCGAGGTAACGAGCAGATCGCCTTCGCGGATGTCGGATTGCAGGGGCAAAAAGGGCAGGCTGAGCTCACTGTCACGACCGGTGCCGAGCGCCACGGTGCGCTGCCCGGTACGGGCAATCTGCACGGGCACCGCATGTTCGGGATCGGCGAGCAGAATGACTTCGGTACTCCATGGTCCGACGCGTAACGCTTGACCGACGAGACCTTCGCCGGCAATCACCGTCTGACCTTTGCTGATGCCGTGCACTGTCCCGCGATCTACCGTGTAGCGCTGTCGCAAGCGGTTGGTCTCGACGGCGATTACGCGCGCTACCAGCCAGCGATTGGCCACATCGGCCGCGGCGCTGCGCAGGTTGCGCAGCTCGAAGTTCTCGCGCTCTAGATCGGCGCGTCGCATGGCCAGCAATTCGAACTCGCGCAGACGTTCGCGCAACGCACGATTTTCCTGTTGTAGCATCGTGCGTTGCTCAAAGTTTTCGCGGGTCCAATCCCAAGCGGCCGCTGGCGAAGCAAGCGCCATCTGCAGTGGATAGGCGACTGCCTGCAGCGTAAAGCGCACGGTGTCGAGCCAGCCGCCACGCTGGTCGAGCCACATGATGCTCAGCGAGATAGCCGCGTAGACGAAGAAGCGCAGCCCCGCCGGGGCACCGCGTGAGGGGATGTTGCGGCTGGCAGCCGTGTTACTCAAGCCCGAAGTTGCCGGGGCCGAGCTCATCCATCAGTTCGAGGATGCGTCCACCGCCGCGCGCCACGCAGGTGAGCGGGTCCTCGGCGATGACGACTGGCACGCCGGTCTCCTCGGTGATCAGTTTGTCGATATCGCGGAGCAGCGCGCCGCCGCCCGTGACCACGATGCCGCGTTCGGCCACATCCGAACCGAGTTCGGGCGGGGTTTGTTCGAGCGCCTGCTTGACGGCACCGATAATGCCCTGCAGCGGCTCTTGCAGCGCTTCAAGGATCTCGTTGCTGTTGAGCGTGAAGGCGCGCGGCACACCCTCGGAGAGGTTGCGCCCCTTGACCGAGATTTCGCGCACGCTCTGCCCGGGATAGGCCGATCCGATTTGGATCTTAATGCGTTCGGCGGTCGTTTCACCGATGAGGATACCGTAATTGCGACGCACGTAGTTCATGATCGCTTCATCGAAGCGATCACCACCGATGCGCGCTGATTGCGCATAGACGATGCCGTTCAAAGAAATGACTGCTACTTCGGACGTGCCGCCACCGATGTCGAGTACCATCGAACCGCGCGCTTCTTGCACCGGCAGTCCCGCGCCGACGGCGGCCGCCATGGGTTCGCTGACGATGGCCACCGTGCGCGCACCCGCGCCCTCGGCTGACTCGCGGATCGCCCGGCGCTCGACCTGCGTCGAACCCACCGGCACGCACACGAGCACACGCGGCGAGGGTTTGAGCAGACGGTTGTCGTGCACCTTAGCGATGAAGTACTGCAGCATCTTCTCGGTGTAGGTAAAGTCGGCGATGACTCCGTCTTTCATAGGGCGCACGGCCGTGATGTTGCCGGGCGTACGGCCGAGCATGTTCTTGGCTTCCGAGCCGACGGCAACGATGACTCTTCCACCGCGGCTGAAGTCATCTTGAACCGCGACCACCGACGGCTCGTTGAGCACGATGCCGCGGTCACGCACATAGATCAACGTGTTCGCCGTGCCGAGGTCGATCGAAATATTGCTGGAAAAATAGTCGCGCAGGCGCTTGAACATCTTGTGGTACCGGGAGAATCTGGTGGAGGGAAAAGGGCCGAGAAAACCCGGGCAATTTAGCAATCCGCGGGCTCGCCCACAAGGTAAGGATGATATGATTTTCCTGTCTTACAGC
>VGTW01000032.1 GCA_016874555.1 Gammaproteobacteria bacterium
GGGGCAGTTGGCCGCGGCTCGATGCGGCGGTGACCTGCGCAAGTCTCATCACCACCTGGATGACAACGCGCAGTGTGCTCGAGAACTGGCTCTACTGGATGGTCGTCAATACGGCATCGATGTTTCTATATGGCGCGCAAGGTCTGAGGTTTGTGGTTGGACTCTACGCAGTGTATTTCGTGATTGCGGTCATCGGCTGGCGAGAATGGCTGGCACGCTATCGACTGGACGAGTCACGCAAACTCTAGAATGCGCGGCAGCCAACTCAACCGGCTATCGATCCTCAATGATTTGCGTGGGCGGCTCGTTCGTCGCGAGTGGCCTATGGTCGCGGTTGCGCAAGCGCTAGGTATCTCGCCCGAGGTCGAGGTGGCGGCGCAGCAACTTGCCGCCGCGCAGGGCGTGGCGCCGCCGGTTCTCGAATTCGATCCCGCTCGGCGCTTCCTGCTCATGCCGTTTATCGAGGGTTCGATGCTCGAGGTCGATTGGATGTTGCGGCCCGAGCGACGAGCTGCCGTCCGCGAGCTGCTCGAGCGTTTGCGCATGATATCTTCGCTCTCTTTACCGACCCTTGATCTCGCGCAGCGTCTTGGTGAGTTGCAGCAGCGTCTAGCGATGGCCAGTCCACTGCACGCTGCGCATTGGGCGCAGCAAGTCAATCATGTGATTTTCGAGGCCGAATATACGGAGGTTGCCGGTGAGGTACTGGTACACGGCGATCTCAATCCGTCAAATATCATCGTGCGATCCGATGGCTCACTTTGTCTGCTCGATTGGGAATACGCCCACCGTGGGCACGCCGATGAGGACCTGGCTGGCCTTGCTGCAGACTTACCTGCGCATGCGATGGAGTTCGCGTCGTGGAGTCTGCAACCCGAGTGCTTTGAACAACGCCGGCGTTTACGGGTATTGCTCGACGCTGTTTGGCGGGATTTGGCCGCCGTGAGCGAGTTTTTGGCCTTCGAAGGCTGAATCTCGCTGCGGGGTGGGTGGCGGATGTCGCTCGAGCCGGGCAAACTACGCGCCCCAACAGCGTCAGTCTCAAGTTTGGAACACGCTCATGCCTACGCTCAAAGTTGTTGATCGCGATGGAAAAGAACACGACGTACCGGCGCGCGTCGGCGTTAAGGTGATGGAGACCCTGCGCGAGCTCGACTACGGTATCGCAGCGATCTGCGGCGGCATGTGCTCCTGCGCGACCTGCCATATCTACGTCGATCCGTCGTGGGCGGCGAAGATCTCGGCGCCGATGTCGGACGAGCGCGAGCTGCTGCACGAGTTGGCGCATTATAAAGAGGGCTCACGTCTGTCTTGTCAGCTGGACATGACCGATGAGCTTGATGGTCTGCGTGTGACCATCGCTCCAGACGAGTGATGGATTGGTTCGTCATTTTTTTGATCGCCGGCGCCGCTATCGCGGTGTGGCGTATTATCTACCAGATTCGTCGCGCATCGAGGGTGCAGTTCGACGACTGGGATACCAAGCTCATCGAAAAACTGCGCCGCAGTGGCGTCGATCCTTTTCAGCCGGTGGATGTCGATTTTTTTGTTGCACTACCGTCGCGCGCAGTAGCCGACACCGTGGCTGCGCGCCTGCAAGCCGAGGGCTACACGGTCGACATCCGTGAGCTCGTGGACAGCGTCGATCACCCGTGGAGCGTGCATGCGCTGAAGAGCATGTCGCTCAACGTGCATGCGGTCCGTGAAGTGTCGACGCGCATGCGCGGCATCGCCGCCGAAACCAACGGTCGTTACGACGGCTGGGCGCCCGGCCCCGGAAAGCCCATCGGCTGAGTCAGCGCTCCTCGGTCTGCTTTCTGACGGCTTTAGCTGCGGCCTTGATGGCCTCGGCATCGCCCAAATAGCGGCTGCTTCGGGGCGTCAACGCATCGTCGAGCTCGTATAGCAAAGGTACGCCGGTCGGAATATTGAGGTCGACGACCTCGCTCTCGGGTAGCTTATCGAGCATCTTGATCATAGCGCGCAGGCTGTTGCCGTGCGCGGCGACGAGTACGTTACGACCCGCGCGTAATTCTGGTGCGATATACGCGTCCCAATAGGGTTGGACTCGCGCCAAGGTATCTTTGAGTGATTCGGTCGCAGGCAGCAGTGCGGGATCGATCGAGGCGTAGCGTGAATCGTGGCGGGGGTGGCGGGGGTCGTCGGCACCGAGGGCGGGCGGCGGAATGTCGTAGCTACGGCGCCAGATTTTGACCTGCGCTTGGCCGTATTGAGCGACCGTTTCGGCTTTATTGAGGCCCTGCAGCGCGCCGTAGTGACGCTCGTTGAGGCGCCACGAGCGCTCGATGGGAATCCACATGCGATCCATTTCATCGAGCATGATACAAAGCGTGCGGATGGCGCGCTTGAGCATCGAGGCAAAGGCGACATCGACCACGATGCCTTCACGCAATAATTCTTTCCCGGCAGTCGCAGCTTCGATGCGACCTTGCGACGACAAGTCAACATCGTGCCAGCCGGTGAACAGATTTTCGAGATTCCAGATGCTCTGGCCGTGTCGTACAAGGATCAGTTTGCCGGGCACAAAGGTTTCTCGAAGTTTGTTCGGGAAATTCCGCGCGAATGCTAGCACACCAGCGGTAGGCGAACGCGTACGCAAAGTCCGCACGGCGTGGCGGGCACCGCGCTGATGTCACCGCCGTGAGTCACGAATACTCGGCGTGCGATCGAGAGCCCAAGTCCGGTGCCGGTGCGATCATCGCCAGGGTCTGCAAGCCGCACATAGGGTTCGAAGATGCGCTCGAGCGTCGCGAAGCCGTCAATCCTGGGCAGTCCGACATCGAGTACGACCAAATCCGGGGACTCGCAGGGGATGAGATCCAGCGCCTGTTCGTCACTCGTGACCGGCTTGACCTCAAGGCCCCAAAAATTCTAAGGTGCTCGCGCAGCATGGTAGCGAGTGCCCGATCGTCTTCGACCAGCAAAAGTCGGGGTGAGAGGCGGGCCGAGAGGGCAGTCATCGGTGGAAGTTGACCCTCCGTTGACCCACGGGCGCAAGCGCTAGGCCTGGACTCAGCCAAGACGCTAACTCATCGGATTCACACGGGGGAAGCATGAACGCCAACGTCGAATCTGGCTTAACCCCTAACGGCGGGCTCAAAGGGTTTTTGGCGCGGCCGCCATGGCCGGGGCTGATGGCTTTTTTCATCGTGTTCATCGTGCAGGCTCTCGGGCACACGGTGATGATCATGATGGAGGATATTTGGCCGGGGCCGGGCTATGTCTACGAATCGGCCATCGCGATGGGCTTTTTTGGCGCAGTGCTGCTTTGGCTCGGCATGCGTAATCCGAACGAAGTCTCCGCGACGTGGTTTGGATTCTGGGCGGGTACTTTTCTTTGGACCGGTTGGGTCGAGTTTGCGTTCGTGTGGTCGGCGCAGGTACTCGGTGTTCCCGATCTGATGGACAAGAACAGTCCGGGCTCCATCGCCACCAAAGGCGAGTATCTCGTGATGATGTCTTCCGTCGGCGTGATGGGCGCGACCCTCGTCTACTTCTTGTTGAACAAGGAAACGAAGTGCAACTTCTTCGTCTGGTTCCAGCGTCACCTTGGCCTCAAGACCGGCAAACCGAATCCGGCGCACGAGCGCAATTTCTGCGGGATCACCGCCCTCGAAACCATCTATGTGATCTGGTTCTTCTACTTGTTCCTGTTGTTCCTCTATGACGAGCGTTTCTTTGGTGATCGTCATCCGGCCGCCTATGTGGTGTTCGGGCTGAACCTAACCTGGGCGGTGTATCTATTCCGTCGTCTGATGCTTTTTTGGAAGGTCACCACAGCCATCCGCTATGGCATTCCGACGGCCATCGTCGCCTGGAACGCGGTCGAACTCGGAGGTCGGTGGAAGCTCTTCACCGAGTTTTGGGAATACCCTGACAAGCACGCGATCGAACTCATTGCGATTGCGGTGGGCGTGACGCTTGCCGCCTGGCTCGCGGCGCGCACGCCCATGCACCAAAAAGCGGAGCTCTCGCGACGCAAGCTTGCCGAGCAAGCCGCCGATTCAAAATAACGCCGACCGCGTAGCGCGTTCGCAATTGCTGAATCATGGCCGCTAGCTTTGGGCCGCTCCGCTCTCAGTCTGCCAACGGTCTTAGCGCATCGAGACACACCGCAAGCGCGGCAAAGTCGGCACTTTCTTGAGCCGCCATCTCGGCCACGGTGCGTTCCCAATGAGCAAGCGCGTTGGCGCGCGCGGCGCGCCAGCGCCCGATGCCGCCTGGGGCGCTGATCCGATCGACGATGCGCCGCTAAAAGCCGCGACCGGTCTCAAGTAATCCGATGCGTGCCGTGGCCGGCAGGCTGGAGTCGACCGCGAGTTTTGTGATGCGATCTTCGAGTCGTCACCCCAGCCGCAGTGTGGTGAGGGTCTGGAACCAGTCCGCAGCGGTCTCGCGGACATGCCGTTTCGCCCGGGCGCCGGGCTCTTAGCCGAGCCGCCGCCGTTCGCGGCCCAGACGTTCGTTCTCGGGAGAGGCAAATGCAACGAATTCGAAGCCGTCGAGCCTCATCGGGTTGGCGTTGGCGAGCGATTCGGCTAGAGCGGTCACAGATATTCATACCGTTGCAGAAGAAACGAGTACGAGTGTGTCTTTTGCAATATTGGGCTTTGACAGGCTATAATTTATACAGTGTTGAGTAATTATGAAACTACGGCTGACTCCGAGCTTGTCGCCCGCACGATGCGGGCGGTGGCGGATCCCGCGCGCGTCCGCCTGCTGCGGCTCTGTGCGGATCGGGCGACCAGCGTCTCCGAGCTCGCGGCCGCGACTTCGAACAGCGAGCCGAATGTTTCGCGGCATCTCAAAGCTTTGGCGCAGGTGGGGTTGCTGCGCCGCGTGCGTCGCGGTCAGCGCGTCGAATACCAGCCGACGGGCGAGAGCGGATTTGCCTCCGATTTGTTGGGTTTGCTGCTGGCGCGGCTCGCAGCAGACGATGCGGCGTTGCGCGAGGCGCGCGCGCGTCTGCACGCGATCGAGGCTGGCGCACGGGCAGCGCTGCGCGGTTCGGCGGCGGAATGGGCGATCAAGAGTCGCTTCGGTCGCAATTTGCGCATGGCCCTTGGCGCAGAGTTCGAGCGAGACCTTGACGGGGCGCGAGTGCTGCTGCGTAGTCAGCACCGCGAAGTACTCGAGTTGGTGTTTAAAAACGAATCCGCGCTGAAAAACGATGTCGTAACTGACGGCATAGGCGTACAGAAAATCACGCTGCGCGCCGCCTCCAAACCCGAAAAGACCGTGCTGCAGTCCTGGCTAGCGACTGAGAAACTCGCTGCCGCAGTGCACACCAGCACGGAACTAGGTGCCAGCGGGCCGTTTGATGTGATCTTTGAGGCGCCACTCGCTGACGAGTTGCGCGATCTCGAGCAATTGGACTCGCTTTTACAGCGATCGCACGCGCAGCTCGCCGAACGAGGCGTGTTGTGGCTCGTGGTGTCTTACGACTTGCTCGAGGGGCAGAGTGCGCCGCCGCTACAACTGCGCGCGTTGTTATCCGAGTACGACATGGACTGTCTGACCTTGGCGCCCGTCGAGGCCGAGGGGCGTCATGTGCTCGTGGCACGGGGCCGAGTACGCGGCACGCGCAAGTCTGCGGCCCCTGAGCACACTCGAATCGAAACGAATTTGCCGCTGGAGTCCCCATGACCAACCCACCGATCAGCGTCTCGTTCGAATTCTTTCCGGCAAGCGATCCCGCAATGGACACCACGCTGTGGCAGTCGGTACAGCGACTTGCGCCGCTCGCCCCACGATTCGTCTCGGTGACCTATGGTGCTGACGGATCCACGCGGGATCGCACGCATGCGCTCGTCAAGCGCATTCAAATGGACACCGAACTCGTTGGCGCGCCGCATCTGACCTGCGTTGGTGCCTCATGTGCAGAAGTATTGGACATTGCGCGGCGTTATTGGGACGAAGGCGTGCGGCATATTGTCGCTTTGCGGGGCGATGCGCCGCAGGGCAGCAACACGTACATGTCGCACCCCGGCGGTTTTGCTTACGGCGCCGATCTTGTTGCCGGCCTGCGCAGTGTTGCCGACTTCGATATTGCGGTAGCGGCCTATCCCGAGACACACCCCGAGGCGACTTCACCCGAGGCTGATCTCGACAACCTGCGTCGTAAGATCGACGCTGGGGCCAACCGGGCGATCACGCAGTTTTTCTTTAATAATGACGACTATCTGCGTTTTCGTGATCGCTGTGCAGCCGTCGGTATAGGCATCGGCATCGTACCTGGCATCTTGCCTATCACCCGGTTCCCGCAAGTCACTCGCTTTGCCGCCCGTTGTGGCGCAAAGATCCCGCAGTGGCTCGCCGAGCGCTTTGCCGGGCTCGATAACGACCCCGAGACCCGTCGCCTGATTGCGGCCAACGTGGCGATCGAGCAGGTATCGCGACTGCGAGAACACGGTGTCAATGAATTCCACTTTTACACTTTGAACCGTGCCGAGCTGACCTACGCCATTTGCCATGCTCTCGGTATGCGTCCGCAGGTCAGAGAAGCGGCGTGAGCTGCTGCCCAAGCCACCTACCGCAGCTTACGCACACCGCTGTGGCCCTCGATGGTCAGGGTCTGCACGCGGCGGCTGCACCCTATGTCATGACGCCGGTCGACGTGGCGGCGCGCGAGCAACGCCTGCACCGACTGCGCGAGCTCGTCGAGCAACGCATTCTGCTCATCGACGGTGCCATGGGCACCATGATCCAACGGTATCGACTCGACGAGGCGGGTTATCGCGGCGAGCGCTTCTGCGACTATCGTCGCGACGTACGCGGTAATAATGATTTGCTGACGTTGACGCGTCCGGACATCGTCGCCGATATCCACCGGGCTTACTTTGAAGCCGGTGCTGATATCGTCGAGACCAATACCTTCAACTCCACCACCATCGCGCAGTCCGACTACGGCATGGAAGCGCTGGCGCCGGAGCTAAACTACCGCGCTGCGCTGCTAGCCCGCCAGATCGCCGACGAAGTCGCGCTGCGTACGGGTTCACCGCGGTTCGTCGCCGGTACCTTGGGTCCCACCAATCGTACGGCCTCGATCTCACCCGATGTGAACGACCCGGGTATGCGCAACGTGAACTTTGAGCAGTTAGTCGTGGCCTATGCTGAAGCAGTGCGCGCGCTTGTTCACGGTGGCGCGGATATTCTGTTGATCGAAACCGTGTTCGATACTTTGAATGCCAAGGCGGCGCTGTTTGCGGTACGCCAGGCGCAGCAAGAACTCGGTACTCATCTGCCGGTGATAGTGTCGGGAACGATCACGGACGCCTCTGGGCGCACGCTCTCTGGGCAGACCACCGAGGCCTTCTGGAATTCGGTGCGGCACGGCGAGCTGTTCGCGATCGGTCTCAACTGCGCGCTCGGCGCGAGCGAGATGCGTCCCTATGTTGCCGAGCTCGGGCAAATCTCTGATCGCTATGTTTGTGCCTATCCGAACGCCGGTCTGCCGAATGCGTTCGGCGAATATGACGAGACGCCGGAGCAGACGGCGGAAATCCTCGGCGAATTCGCGCGCTCCGGGTTACTCAACATTGTGGGCGGTTGCTGCGGCACGACGCCCGAGCACATACGCCTGATCGCCGATGCCGTGCGCGGCGTGCGGCCGCGAACGCGCCCCGAAGTCGAAGCCCGGTGCCGACTGTCGGGTCTCGAGCCGCTTAACATCGGTACCGGTTCATTGTTCGTGAACGTCGGTGAACGCACCAACGTCACGGGCTCGGCGAAATTCCGTAAGCTGATAGAGGCGGGTGATTACACCGCCGCGGTGGAGATCGCGCGCCAGCAAGTCGCAGCCGGTGCGCAGGTGATCGACGTCAACATGGACGAGGGCATGCTCGACTCCGAGACGGCCATGGTGCGCTTCTTGAGCTTGCTCGCCGCCGAGCCTGACATCGCGCGTGTTCCGGTGATGATCGACTCATCGAAGTGGAGCGTGATCGAAGCGGGCCTGAAATGCGTGCAGGGTAAGGCGGTCGTGAATTCGATTAGTCTCAAGGAGGGCGAGGCGACATTTCTCGAGCAGGCGCGCAAGGTGCGCGCCTATGGTGCGGCCGTCGTTGTCATGGCGTTCGACGAGCAGGGTCAGGCGGACAGCGTGGCGCGCAAGGTTGCCATCTGTGAGCGCTCGTACAAGGTGCTGACCGAGCAGGCGGGCTTTCCGCCTGAGGATATCATCTTTGACCCGAATATTTTTGCAGTTGCTACGGGCATCGAAGAACACGCAAATTATGGTCTCGATTTCATCGAAGCGACGCAGGCGATAAAAGAAAAGCTTCCGCATGCGATGGTTAGCGGTGGAGTCAGTAATGTCTCGTTCTCGTTCCGCGGCAACGACCCTGTACGTGAGGCGATGCACAGTGTCTTTCTCTATCACGCAATTCGTGCCGGCATGGACATGGGCATCGTCAACGCGGGACAACTCGGGATCTATGCAGGCATTCCCCCCGAACTGCGCGATACCGTTGAGGATGTCATCCTCAACAGGCGTATCGACTCGACCGAGCGGCTGTTGGCGATTGCCGGGCGATATAAGGGCGAGGTGGGTGGTAAGCGCGAGGCTGATCTCCGATGGCGTACGCTGCCGGTGTCGAAGCGGCTCGAGCACGCACTCGTCAAAGGCATCGATGAATTCATCGTCGAAGATACCGAGGTGGCACGTCTCGAGGCCGATCATCCGATAAAAGTCATCGAAGGTCCGCTGATGGATGGCATGAACGTGGTCGGCGACCTGTTCGGTGCAGGCAAGATGTTCTTGCCGCAGGTGGTTAAGAGCGCGCGGGTCATGAAAAAAGCCGTGGCGCACCTCGTGCCGTTCATCGAGCAAGAGAAAAGCGGTGCGGCGCGCAGTAACGGTAAGATCGTGCTGGCGACCGTCAAGGGCGATGTGCACGACATCGGCAAGAACATCGTCGGCGTGGTTCTGCAGTGTAACAACTTCGAAGTCATCGATTTGGGCGTGATGGTGCCAGCAGAGAAAATCCTCGATGTCGCCCGACGCGAGAACGCGGCGCTCATTGGCTTGTCCGGACTGATCACTCCGTCGCTCGATGAAATGGTGCACGTGGCGCGGGAGATGCAGCGGCAGGGCCTCAAGATTCCGTTGCTGATCGGTGGTGCAACCACCTCACCGACACATACCTCGGTGAAGATCGCCCCGCAGTATCGCGAGCCGGTGGTCTATGTGAAGGATGCCTCGCGCGCGGTGGGTGTCTGCCAATCATTGGTCACCGCCGCGCAGAAAACGGGCTTCGCCGCGAAGATTGCCGAGGAGCACGAGCGCCGACGCGAACAATACGCCGGGAAAACCGGGAAGCAGCCCGAGTCCAATCTTGCTGCCGCACGCGCCAACAGGCGGCGCATCGATTGGCAGGCGTATCGACCCGTCGCGCCGCTACGCCCCGGTGTGCAGGTGTTCGAAGACTATCCGATCACCGATCTACTCGATTACATCGACTGGATGCCTTTCTTCAATGCCTGGGAATTCGCCGGTAAGTTTCCGGGCATTCTCACTGACCCCATCATCGGCGAGGCGACAAGCAATCTTTATGCAGATGCACGTCGTATGCTCAGGCAACTCATCGCCGGTAACTGGCTCACCGTCCGCGCTGTCGTCGGATTTTTTCCGGCGAACTCCAATGGCGATGACATCGAGATCTACACCGGTGAAGATCGGCGCGAAGTACTGATGACCTTGCAGCATCTGCGTCAGCAAAAAGGCAAGCCTGCCGGGCAGTCGCATGAGTGTTTGGCGGACTACGTCGCGCCGCGCGAAAGTGGTGTGCGCGATTACCTTGGCGCGTTTGCGGTTACGGCCGGTGTCGGTATCGAGGACCATGTGGCGCGCTTCGAGGCGGCGCACGACGATTACTCCAGCATCATGCTAAAGGCGTTGGCGGATCGTTTCGCTGAGGCCGCAGCCGAGCACTTTCATGAGCGCAGTCGGCGCGAGCTGTGGGGCTATGACACCGCCGAGCAGTTCACCAATACACAACTGATCCGCGAGGAATACCGCGGCATAAGGCCTGCGCCGGGCTATCCGGCCTGTCCCGATCACACGGAGAAAGGAAAACTCTGGCAGCTGCTCGATGTTGGGCGGAACGTCGGCATCCAGCTCACCGAGAGCTACGCGATGTACCCGACGGCTTCGGTCAGTGGCTGGTACATCGCACATCCCGAGGCGTATTACTTTGCCATCGGCAAGATCGATCGCGATCAAGTCGAAGATTACGCGCGTCGTCGGGGAGTCAGCGTGAGCGAAGCCGAGCGCTGGCTCGCCCCCAACTTGGGTTACGAGCGGGCCTGATCAAGAGTCGCGCAATGCGGCTCACTTGCGTGGGGCAGAGGGCTCCTCGTCGTCGAGCTGGCGCAGAAAACCCGGTCCACCGAGAGCACGCATCTGCCCCATGATGGTATCGCGGCGGCGCTGCACGTAGGACGATGGGCGATCGACGCGCAAGCGTTGCGGATTGGGTAGCACGGCAGCAAGAGTGGCGGCCTCGCGGCGGGTCAGCCGTACAGCATCCTTACCGAAAAACTTTCTTGCGGCCGCCTGCACACCCCAAGTGCCTCGACCAAACTCGGCAACGTTGAGATAAACCTCGAGGATGCGTTCCTTGGGCCATATCGCCTCGATCAGCACGGTGAACCACACTTCGAGTCCCTTACGTACCCAACTGTGACCTGACCAAAGAAATAGATTCTTTGCGACTTGTTGCGAGATGGTGCTGGCACCCCGCTTGCGCTTGCTCTTGGCGTTGTGCTGCACGGCCTTGCGGATCGACTCGAAGTCGAAGCCGGCATGGAACGGGAACTGCTGATCCTCGGCGGCGATCGCCGCCATCGCCGCATGGGGCGAGATTCTCTCGAGCGGTCTCCAGTCATAGGCGTTGGAGTAAGCGAAGTCACCACCCGTCATGGCCGAGATACGCGCGGCGAGCATGAACGCCGAGGTCGGCGGCGATACCCAGCATAAGAGCAGCACGAGCGCGACCGACGCACCGATCGCGAGCAGCGCAGCGCGCAGCAGCAGCCCACCTAGGCGCGCGAGTTTCAGTTGGCGGTCTCGTGCGTGACCGAGTGCACAATCACTTCATTGACCGGGACATCGCCATGACCGCGACGACGCGTGGTGGCTACGCCAGCGATGGCATCGATAACGTCCATGCCCGAGGTCACACGACCGAACACGGCATAGCCGTAGTTGCCGGGGGAGTGATTGAGGAAATCATTGTCTGCCAAATTGATGAAGAACTGCGCCGTAGCGCTGTGGATGTCGCTGGTGCGCGCCATCGCGAGTGTACCGCGCAGATTTTCCATGCCGTTGGTAGCCTCGTTGCGGATCGGCGGTCGCGTGTCCTTTTGTTCCATGCCCGGAGCGAAACCGCCGCCCTGAATCATGAAGCCGGGGATGACGCGGTGGAAAATCGTGCCGTCGTAGTGGCCGTCATTAACATACGTGAGGAAGTTCGCGATCGACTCCGGCGACTCTTTAGCAAAAAGTTCGACCGTGAAGTCACCGGCGCTGGTATTGAATTTAAGCATGAAGATTTTTCTGTAGTGATGCGATCTGGTTCAGGCTAGGCGCGTTGGGTCAGGTCAGGGTAGCTGCCCTTCGGTCACGCGCTCGTGCCCGGCGAAGTCGGGATGCGAGACTACGTGAGCAAAACCCCGCCCGACAAGCAGTTTGCGCAGTTCGGCACCCTGAGTCGCGCCGTGCTCGAGCAGCAAAGTGCCGCCCGATTCGAGATGATTCGGTGCCGCTGCAATTAATTGCCGTAAATCGGCCAAGGCGTCGCCACTCGGCGTCAGTGCTTCGCGCGGCTCGTATCGCAATGAATCCCCTGTGAGGTGCGGATCGTCGCCGGCCACGTACGGCGGATTCGAGGCAATCACGTGAAAGCGTCGGTGGCCGAGGGGCGAGAACCAATCCCCGTCGAGCAGTTGCAGATTAGTCGTCGCGTGGCGTAGCGCGTTACGCCGCGCAACTGCGAGCGCCGCGGCGGATTTTTCGACGGCAGTGACCTGCCAGTCGGGGCGTTCGTGCGCGATCGCAATGGCGATAGCCCCGGAGCCCGTACCAAGATCGAGTAATCGCGGCGGTGCGGTGCCAGCCGCCGCCAGCGTATCGCCAGCTTGCAGCGCGCGTTCGACCAGCAGTTCGGTTTCGGGGCGGGGCACGAGCACTGCGGGGCTTACTTCGAAAGTCAAAGACCAAAACTCGCGCTCGCCCAGAAGATAGGCGAGGGGCTCGCCACCGCGGCGACGGGCGACCCACTCTGCAATACGCGCGCGCTCACTGCTTGAGAGCGCGCGCTGCGGGTCGGCGTAAAGCGTGCTGCGCGGCAAGGTGAGGGCAGCGAGCACGAGTGCCTCGGCCTCGCGCAGTGCAGCGCTGTCATCATCGATCGCAATACGCAGCGCGGCCGCAGCCGCGAGCACTGCTGGTCGCAAATTGGCGGGCAGCGTTGTGGCCTCGGGCGGTGGCGCTGATAAGCCGGGCGGCGATGACGTGCGGCGCTGAACCATGCGGCTAGTTTGGCACGGAGCGCAGGGGTGCGGGCATCTGCTAGATTGCCGCGGTATGACCACACCTACCACGCTGCCCACCTTGATGCTGTTGCCTCAGCGCGCGGCGAGTCTCGGCGAAATACTAGATGCGGGTTTTGGGCTTTATCGCCGGTCGCTCGCAGCCTGTTTACCGCTATCTTTGCTTGCAGTGCTACTCGGGCAGCTACCCTCGGCGTATCTGCAGAGTACCGGACAGTCGCTCGCCCTCGACCGCGCCAAAGATATATCCTGGTGGCTACTGATGATTTTGGCGGCTGTCGGTACGCTTTGGTGTTGGCTAGTGTTGATGCTGCGCCAACGCGCAAGCTTGCGGAGAGAAGCAAAATCTTTGCAATCGCTGGTAACAGATCTTCGGCAGGCTTTGCGACTGCTGCCGCATGCCTTAGCGACGCTAGCACTCGCGCTTATGGCCGTGGTGCTCGGTTTGCTGTTGCTGGTGATCCCCGGGATCTACCTACTCATCGGCTTTTGGCCTGCACTCGCGCTCGTGGTGTTCGAATCTGCAGGACCGCGCGCGGCGCTCGACGGAGCGTTACAGTTGGCTCGAGGCCATTGGCGCCACCTCGCGGCGACGCTAGTGGTCGTCGCCATGACTGTTTTTGGACTATTCGTCATTGGCAGTCTGCTCGGTCTAGCATTCATTGAGCTTGCCGATGGCTGGCCTGCGGCCTCTATCGTGACCACGATGCTTGGTGCGCTCTTTCAGCCGCTGTTGATTGCTCTTGGGATTACTGTGTATGCCGATCTGCGGCATCGACGTGATCAAATACCTGCTTCGGCGAGCAGCTCTGCCTGATATTCCTGTGACAACGGTCCGAGCAGATCTTCGAGTCGGCCATCGATGATGGCGTCGAGCTGATACAGCGTCAGGTTGATGCGGTGGTCGGTGACTCGCCCCTGCGGAAAATTATAGGTGCGAATCCGCTCAGAGCGATCGCCGCTGCCGATCTGCAGTTTTCGCGAGCGGGCCTGCGCCGCGTTACGCCTCTCCTGCTCGGCCGCTTTCAGTCTCGCCTTCAAAAGTGACAGCGCGCGACTGCGGTTTTTGTGCTGCGAGCGCTCATCCTGACACTCCACCACGATACCGGTTGGCAAGTGCGTTATGCGTACCGCGGAATCGGTTTTATTGACGTGCTGACCGCCCGCGCCCGAGGCCCGGAAGGTATCGACGCGCAGGTCTGCCGGGTTGATCTCGATATCTTCGACCTCATCGAGCTCGGGGAGGATCGCCACGGTCACTGCCGAGGTGTGAATACGACCCTGGGCCTCCGTCGCCGGCACCCGTTGGACGCGATGCGTGCCGGACTCGAACCTGAGTTTGGCGAAGACACCGTTGCCACTGACACGGCAAATGACCTCACGATAACCGCCGTGCTCGCCCGGGCTCTCGCTCAGGGTTTCGACCTGCCAGCCCTGCCGCTCGGCATAGCGGCTATACATGCGCAGCAAATCGCCGGCAAAAATCGCCGCCTCATCGCCCCCGGTACCAGCGCGAATTTCGAGGTAGACGTTGTGGCTGTCGCGCGGATCCGTGGGGACCAAAAGTTGCCGCAGCGCGAGTTCCTCGGTCGCCACGGTCTGCTCGAGGCGGCGAGCTTCTTCTTCGCCGAGCGCACGCATTTCCGGGTCTGGGTCGCTCGCCAGCGCTTGGGCTGCGGCGCGATTGCCTTCGAGGGCCTGAAATGCCTGATAACGCTCAGCAAGCGGGGTGAGCTTGGCGTATTCCATGGACAAATCGCGGAACGCGCCGGAACTGCCATCCAAGCCAGGGTCGGCGAGCAAGCGAGCCACTTCTTCGAAGCGGTCGAGTTGTCGGTCAAAGCGTTGCCTGATGGAGTCTTTCATTTTTCCCCGTGGGCGGGCAGGCGCGATTCTCGGGGTGCGCGCGGGTGCTGACAAGCGGGCGGGTTCCGATATAGTCGGGTCACGATGTCATCTCACGCGTTTCGCTGCCCCTGGGCACTTCTTCTATTATCACTGTCGCCGGTGCTGCCAGCGCTGCAACCCTCCGATCGCAACGAGGCCGAGAGCGCTCTGCTGGCCGGGGATTGTAAACGCGCCGTCGACGGTTATCTCGCGAGCGGGCTCGTCGATCGCGATCCGCGAACCATCGAGCGTGCCCTCGAGGTGGCGCGGGCCTGCCGCAATTTGCCGGCCGCTGCGCAGGCTGCGGATCGGTTGTTCGAACTCGACGGCGAAAATGTCGAGGCCTTGCGCCTGATCGGCCTCGTGGCGCTCGAGACCTGGCGGCTCGATTTTGCGCGCAAGGTGTATCGCGATCTCTTGGTCAAGCCCGATGTCGAAGTCGATCGGGCACTGGCGGATCTGCTGCCCGAGATTGCCGAAGGCGATGCCACGGCTGCGGCCTGGCTAGTGTTTCGTGATCTCGTCGATCGCGAGAAAGCCTCTGCCGGCACACTCTCAACCCTCGCCCGCATTGCCTGCAATGCTGATGATCTGTCGGCCTGCCGCGAACTCATCGCGGCGGCCCGGGCCAAGGGCGGCGGTAACGAGGCGCGTACCATTCAGTTGTTGGCGGCAGCCGCCGCAGCGCAAGGCGATGATCGTGTCGCACTCGCTGAGGCCGATCTCATCGCGCAGGGTGATCCCGAAAATCATCGCTTTGCGCGTATCGAAACCCTTATCGCACTCGATCGTCTAGATCAGGCTCGCGAAGAATTGCTCGCCATCGAGTCGAATCGTGAGGCGGGCAACGAGCGTACGGTTGCCGATGCAGATCGTCGCCTGGCACTGCTTGCGCTGTCGATGGGCGATGAAGCCGAAGCAGAGCGCAGATTCGAGGCGCGGCTTAGTCGCGATCGCAGCGCCGCCGAGGCACTCTTTTATCTCGCGGTGATCGCCGAGCGGCGCGGGCGCAAGGACGTGGCGCTGCAAAGCTATCGGCAGTTGGCTACAGCGGGTGCCGGACTACCGCCGCGCATCCGTGCCGCGAGACTTCTTCTCGAGCGCAACGATCGCAGCGAGGCGCTCAAATTCTTTGATGAGATGCTGCGCAGCGGACGTAGCGATACGATCGAGGTCGAAATCGCGCGTTCGCGCACCCTACAGGACGCCGGTCTCACCGATGAGGCGCTGGCGACGCTCGACCCAGCGCTTGCGCGCTTCCCGTCGCATCCTGAGTTGCTCTATCAGCGGGCGGTGGTGCTCGATGCTGGCGGACGCACCAGCGAGGGTATTAAAGCATTCGAAGACTTGCTCGCCCTGCGACCGGACGATAGCAATATCCAAAATGCGCTCGGTTACACGCTCGCCGACCGCAAGCGCCAATTGCCGCGCGCCGAGAAGCTCATTCGTGCGGCTGTGGCGCAACGGCCGGACAATGCTGCCTTTATCGACAGCTTGGGTTGGGTGCTGTACCGCCGCGGTGACAAGCAGGCGGCACTGCCATTGTTGGAGCGCGCTTGGCGCTTGTCGCGCGAGGCTGAAATCGGCGCACATTGGGGCGAGGTTCTTTGGAAGATGGGTGATAAGGCTGCGGCTCGCGCCATCTGGGCGCGTGCGCTGTCGATTACCCCGGAATCCAAACCCTTGCGCGGCACCCTCGAGCGGCTGGCCGGCGAGGGTCGCAAGGTCGGCAAGCGCTGAGACGCTTGGGGTTCCAAAGAGTGACTTGTCGTTTTCTTTGGCCGTTGCTGCTTGCGACCTGTGCCATCTTAAATGGCTGCGCGAGCCGATTGGAAAAGACGGCGCTGCCAGTGATGCTGCCCGACGACTGGGAGGCGCGGCGTGGTGCCCTGCAGGCTTGGCCGCGCTTCGAACTGCGTGGCAGAGTTGTAGTCGCCAAGGGCGATGAGGGGTTCAGCGCGAACCTGCGCTGGGCGCAGCGCGAGGCCGCCTCGCAAGTAAAAGTTGACGGCCCGCTTGGCGTCGGCGGCTTGCGTCTCGAGTTCGAGCGTGGCCGACTGGCCGACGAGCTCGCACGGGCAGACTTCGAACAGCGGCTCGGGTTTTCTTTGCCCGTCGATTCGCTACGTTATTGGCTGCTGGGTGTGCCAGATCCCGCATATGATTCTCTCGAGCGCGTTGCCGATGGCTACCCACGCCTCGATAGCCTGCAGCAGCAGGGCTGGACAGTGGTCTTCCCCGCTTATTCCAAGGTGAGTGGGGTCAACTATGAGTTGCCGCAGCGTATCGAAGCCACCCGCGAGGGGCTACGGCTGCGACTCCTCGTCGACAGTTGGGGGGCGAGCACGCGATGAGTTCATCCGCGCTCCTGCGGTCGTCGCTCGTCTGGTGGCCCGCGCCCGCCAAGCTCAATCTTTGTTTGCATGTGACCGGTCGACGAGCCGACGGCTATCACGAGTTACAGACGATTTTTCAAATCACTGAGCTGATCGACGAGTTGGCGTTCGAGCTCGCGTCGCCCGGCATCATCGAACGCTGTGACGATGGGCATGCAAAGCCGGGCGCCCTCACGCAGCTCTCTGCAGTCGATGACCTTTGTGTTCGCGCAGCCCGGGCGCTCGAGGCGGCGGTGCTAGCGAGGGGTGGGCGGCAACCCGCTGGGGTTCGCGTTCGCATCCGCAAGCGCATCCCGATGGGTGGGGGCCTGGGGGGCGGCAGTTCAGATGCCGCGACCACCCTGCTCGTGCTGAACAGAGCGTGGGCCTGCGGATTCACGGTCGACGAACTCGTCGCCATTGGCGTCACCCTGGGGGCCGATGTACCGGTCTTCCTGCGCGGCGTCTCGGCGCTCGGGGAGGGGGTGGGGGAACGTCTGACCCCGCTGGAACTCCCTGAAAAATGGTTTTTGGTCATCCACCCGGGGGTCAGCGTGCCGACCGCCGCAGTGTTCCAGGCGCCTGAATTGACACGAAATTCACCCATCCTCACAATATCTGCCCTTTTGACGTCGGGGGGTCGAAACGACTGCGAGCCGGTAGTGCGACAGCGCTACCCGGAAGTCGCAGAGGCGATCGACTGGTTGGCGAGGTTCGCCCCGACGCGGTTGACGGGAACAGGATCCTGCCTATTCGCAAGCTTTGACTCGGCGGCGGCTGCCGAGCGAGTCGCAGCGCGGGTGCCGGATCGCTGGCGGGCATGGGTGGTTCGCGGGGTATCGCGTTCACCTTTGATCGCCCGTTTGCTGGATTGGGCCTCGTCGTGATTTGAGAGACCGCGTCTGCTGGGGTGTCGCCAAGTGGTAAGGCAGCGGGTTTTGATCCCGCCATTCGGAGGTTCGAATCCTTCCACCCCAGCCACTCGGTGATCGACCTATTGACGACGACCTCACCGCGCTCGAGAGGCCCACTTGGATAGCCAGATGCTCGCACTCTTCACTGGTAACGCGAACCCCTCGCTTGCCCAGGAGATCGCGCGACACCTGATGGTGCCGCTCGGCCGCTCGGTCATCGGCCGTTTCAGCGACGGTGAGGTCAACGTCGAAATCATGGAAAACGTCCGCGGTCGCGACGTGTTCCTCGTGCAGCCGACCTGTCCGCCGGTCAATGATCACCTGATGGAACTTTTGGTGATAGCTGACGCCTGTCGGCGCGCCTCGGCGAAAAGTGTTACGGCAGTCGTGCCGTACATGGGCTACTCGCGTCAGGATCGTCGGCCGCGTGCCACGCGCTCGGCGATCTCGGCAAAGCTGGTCGCCAACATGATGGCGGAATCGGGCATCAGTCGTGTGCTCACGGTCGATCTGCACGCCGAACAGATCCAGGGTTTCTTTGATATCCCGGTCGATAACGTTTACGCCTCGCCCGTGCTCCTCGGCGATGCGTGGCGACAGGGCTATGCCAACATGATTGTGGTGTCGCCGGATGTCGGCGGTGTGGTGCGTGCACGGGCGCTCGCCAAGCGGCTCGACGACATCGAGCTCGCCATCATCGATAAACGTCGCTCGCGGCCCAATGAATCGAAGGTGATGAATATCCTCGGCGAAGTAGCCGGTAAAACCTGCGTCTTGATCGACGATATAGTCGATACCGCCGGTACGCTCTGCCTCGCCGCGCAGGCACTGAAAGATGAAGGTGCGACCCGGGTGGTCGCCTACATTACCCATCCCATCCTCTCCGGCGAGGCTGTCGAGAGAATCAGCAATTCAGGACTCGATGAGCTGGTGGTCACCGATACCATCCCGCTCACCGAGGCCGCGAGATTATGCGGGCGGATCCGACAGCTTACGGTGGCAGGTCTGCTCGGCGAGACGATACGGCGTATCAGGGACGAAGAGTCCGTGAGCTCGCTGTACGTCGATTGAGTCCGTTTTGGTCGCGGAACGGATAATTACCAACTAGGAGTCCAGTCAATGAAAATCTCGTTCGAACTCGCCGCGGATGCTCGCAGCGATGAAGGCAAAGGTGCGAGCCGCCGCC
>VGTW01000033.1 GCA_016874555.1 Gammaproteobacteria bacterium
CTGAATATGAGCGCAACATGGTGGTTCCCCTCGCGCAGGCGAGTCTGCATATCGCAGGCGAGCTCGCTCGTCAGGTTCTCGCCGACGAAGCAGGTCTTGCGCAGTATCTCGAATCGGTCTCTGCCACGCTGGAGCAATCACGCGTTGACGATGCCGATTCGCTGATCACGATCCGTATGAATCCCGAGGATGTGGCGCTACTCGATCGAGCATCGCGCAAGCCGGAGTACCTGCGGCTGCTGGCCGATGCGGTCGTCCCCCGAGGCGGCGTGATCGCTGCAAGTGGCGATAAAGCCATCGATGATCGTTTCGAGAATCGCGTGCACGAGATTCGCGAAGCTGTGCTCGCGGCGATGGCGGAATTAAGGCGTGAGGGCCGCGCATGAGTGCCGCGCTACTCGACGCTTGGCAGCATCGACTTCAGAATATCAAAATTTCCGAACCCGGCGTCTGCGGGGTGCTGACTCGGGTCACTGGTATGTTGCTTGCGGTGCGCGGCGTTCGCGCGCCGCTTGGCGCGTATTGCGAGATCGTGGCCGAGCAGGGCGCGGGCGTCATTTGCGAGGTCGTGGGCTTCGACGGTGAAGAGGTCATGCTGATGCCGCTCGCCAAGGTGCAGGGCCTGCTGCCGGGCGCAGGGGTACGCGTGTTGACCCTGACTGCCCGAGTCGGCGTGGGGAAAGAATTGCTGGGCCGCGTCGTTGATGGTCTCGGCGAACCCCTCGACGGTAAACCGCCGATTGCTCCCGAGATCTTCGTTCCGCTGCGCGCGGAGCGCCGTAATCCTCTCGAGCGTTCACCGATCACCGAGGTGCTCGATGTGGGCGTACGCGCGATCAACTCGTTTTTGACCATCGGTCGCGGTCAGCGCGTCGGCCTCATCGCGGGCAGCGGCGTCGGCAAGAGCATACTGCTCGGCATGATGACTAGATTCACCTCGGCTGATGTCGTTGTCATTGGCATGATCGGCGAGCGCGGTCGAGAGGTGCTGGATTTCGTCAACGAAACACTGGGCGCTGACGGGCGTGATCGGGCCGTGGTGATCGCGGCACCCGGCGACTGTTCGCCGGTGATCCGCTTGCGGGCAACGCATTACACCTGTGCAGTCGCGGAATTTTTCCGCGATCAAGGAAAGAACGTGCTGTTACTGATGGATTCGCTGACCCGCGTTGCGCACGCCCAGCGGGAGGTTGGCCTTGCGGTGGGCGAGCCACCGACCACCAAGGGCTATACGCCATCGGTATTTTCTTTGATTAATGAACTAATCGAGCGCGCCGGCAGCGTTACAGCTGGTGGCAGCATTACCGGGATTTATACGATCCTCGCTGAGGGTGACGATGCCAACGATCCGATCGTCGATGGCGCACGGGCGATTCTCGATGGACATGTACTGCTGTCGCGTGATCTGGCTGCACTCGGACAATACCCCGCGATCGACATCAATGTATCGATTTCGCGTCTTGCCAATCGCTTAATCTCGACGGAGCAGCGCACGCTGGTGCGGAAGTTCCGCCGCTTGATGGCAACCTGGGAAGAAAATCGTGATCTGGTCTCGGTCGGCGCTTACCGCGCGGGTACCAATCCAGATCTCGATGAGGCCTTACAACGCAAGAACGCACTACGTGATTTTTTGACGCAAGAGATCGACGAGCAAGTTAACTTCGCCGGCGGCTTTCAGCAGCTCGCGCGAGTTCTGTCGTGAGCACTCGGCAGCGGGTTCGCGCGTCGCGTCTGCAGCGCATTGCGCGTGTCACGGACGCGCTCGCGAGGTCGGCCGAGATGGCCGCTACCGAACGGCGACAAGCGTTGGCGTCAGAACAGGAGCGTCTCGAGACCGTCGAGCGCTACTGCGGCGACTATGGCAACATGATTGTCGAGGGCGAGAAAGCCGGGCGCACCGTCGGGAGCCTGCGCCTGTACCGCGATTTCTCGGGCTGGCTGTCAACACTCTCGGTCGATCAGAAGAACAAGGTTATCCAGGCAGAATTTTTGTTCGAAGCTGCGTTGGAAGAAGCGCAGGGCAGTCGTAAGTTCGCCGATGCGATCGATCACGCGGCTGACAAGTCGCGGCAGGTGGCGGTCCGCGAGGCCACGCTTCGCGATCAACAGGTGCTCGATGGCCTGTTTCAGGCACGACCCACGGTTCGGCTGGCATCCGGTTTGCAGCGCAAGTGAGCGTCTCTACAACCCGGCAATAAAGTTCCGAGATCATGGCTGCTACACAATCACTGATGACGTTGTCCTCAGCGTCGGTACAACCGGCAGAAAATCCCATTTTCATAGGGGATTCTCTGGTAAATACGGAGGATGCCGGCGCGCGCTTTGCCGAACTCATGCGCGAGGCGGGGTCTCCCGCCGCAGACTCCGAGAGCACTGCGGGTGAATCGGCGGGTACGCAGACCGGCAACGACTTGCCGGGACTGCCGCCGCGTTTTAGGGCTCGCGACTATCAAACGGAAACGCTGGTGGCAGATTCGAAACTGGAAGAATTTGCGGTCACGATGGGAATCGACCGTTCACTCGCCCGTTTGCTGCTCAGTGAAACTACGAACGATAGCGTCTTGGTCGACGTCGTGGCGGACAAGAAAGTTACCGCAGTCGACGCGCAGAGCGCGAATGCCGTACTCGAGCGGACGAGGGCCGAGGCGATATCCATCGCGATTCCGGCTTGGCCGCCCCCGTCGCCCTTGCTACCGACTCGTCTATTTGACGAATCGGCAGTCCGTGCAGTGCAAGGTGAGTCGGTCTCGGGTGCTCCGATCACGCCGATCGCCGATGAAGATTTGCTGCGTTGGCGCGCCGTCGGATTTCGCGGCGTAACCGAGCCGATGACGTCGGATGCAACGACGAAGCCAGACGCACCGTCAGTTGAGGGTTCGGCAGGCAAAATCCTCTCAAGTGCAGGTCCGGCACTCGCAAGTGGAGGTCCAGTACTCTCAAGTGCAGATCCGGCAATTGAAAGCGCTGTAGACACTGTACCGGCGCCCGAGGTTGAAGCACCGGTCAGCAAAGATTTGAGTATGGGTCGATTACTGTCGTTGACGGTGCCCCCGCGCAGCGCTGACAGTTTGATGGGGCGCGGCGATATTGCTGGCAGGATGAGTCTGCAGGGGGCGAGTATCCCCGGGATGACGCCCGAGATGACGTCGGTGACGGTTTCTGCGCTGTCTCCCCTCCTGGTAGAGGAAATCAAGACTCGCGACACCGCGGGGGCTGCGACGACCGTGTCGGAATTGCGATCACGAGCCTTCAACGTGGGCGACGTCGAGTCTGCCGATCGCGAGGCCGATGAATCGTCGCAAGGGGGCCAAACGCCCAGTGACGCCGACCGTTGGAACACACAGTCTTTCGTGGCTGCGCTGGCATCGCGTGGCATTGATGGGGGCTTGGAGCGCGGATCCCTCTCGGAGGGCTCCGTGATCGGCTCCGTAACGTCGCCCAGTGCTGAGCTCGCTGCATCAATAAGTGCGGCTGTCCTCAGACCTGAGGCGATGACGGCGCCGCCGTCGGCAGCACGCGAGCTTGCTTCGACACATACCGCGCCCTTGCCACTACCAGATCCAAGGATGACAGCCGAGGATCGAAGCCGTACCTTTGCCGAGGCCGTCGCGCAGCGCTTCATCAGTCAGATTCGTAACGAGAACTGGAGCGTGAGTTTGCAGTTGGAGCCTCGCAACATGGGATCGATGGATATCAATCTCTCCCTTCGCGGTAACGAGGTCACGGCCACCGTAGGCGTTGCCAACGTGGAAGTGCGGGCGATGCTCGAGGCGGGTTTGCCGCGATTACGCGAATCACTCGAGTCTTCCGGTTTGCAGCTTGCGGGCTGGTCGTTTGGACAGTCCGGGCAGCGCGCACGCGGAGATTCAACTTCGATACCCTACATCACTCAGGCTTATCGCGAGCGAGGGGATGAGGCAGACGGGTTGTCGGAAGCTTCGGCTGCCGCCGCCCTTAGAGGTCGGCCCGAGTCCTCGCAGGTCGTGGACCTTTTCGTTTAAATTCTTAAACCCATCACTATTAGCGGTACACCCCCATGGCAGACAAGAAAGACGACAAAAAGAAAGCACCTGAGGCCCCCGTGGCGGGCGAGGAAGGCGAGCCTAAGAAAAAATCAAAGCTGCTTTTTTTTGTGATGATCGCTGTTGGAGCGCTCATACTCATCGGCGGATCGGTGGGGGCGACGCTATTCTTTACGGGCTTCTTTGATCCTAAGCCTGTTGTAGCGGAAACTGCGGGTGAGCAAGGCGAGGGCGGAAAAGCCGAGGGCGAGAAAGGTGAGGGCGGCGAAAAAGATGTTCCTGGGGGCACAGATAAAGACGCTGCTGAGGTGCCTGAAAAAGAGAAGTTTGAGGCCACGTATAAGCCCATCGAACGTGACTTCACGGTGAATGTCCCGAATTCAAAAAAGTTTGCGCAGTTCAGGGTAGCCTATAAAACGTTTTATGGAACAGAGATCGTTGACCGGGTCACTAAGCACCAAATTGCGGTCGAGGCGGCGATCTTCAATACTGCAGGGCAGTTCGGTGAGGAAGAAATGGTCGCTGTGGAGGGCAGAGCCCGTATGGCGACCGCCTTACGTGACGCGATGAACGACGTCTTGATCCGTAACGAGGATTTCGGCGGGATCGAGGAAGTCATGTTCACCGCCTTCGTATTCCAGTGAGTTACGTGAGCGGGACATCTCTAGGATCTGTCTGAGTTTTTTATGTCAAAGTCCGGACAAGTACTGACGCAGGAAGAGGTGGCCGCGCTCGTTGAAGCGATGCAAAGCGGTGACGTAGAGACCTCCGCAGAAGATACCACCGGATCGGCGTCGCAGCCCTACAGTCTCGTAGGGGCTGATACAACCTCGCGATCACAGCTCGCCGCCCTCGAGATGATTAATGATCGATTTACGCGGCAACTTCGTGGGAGTTTGCTGACGTTGTTGCGTCAGGCGGTCAAGGTTTCAAACATTCCCTTTGACGTCATGACGTTCAACGCCTACCTGCAAACGCTACCGTCTCCCTGCAACGTAAATATCGTTCGCTTTTTGCCGTTACGCGGATTCGGTCTTATTACTTTTGAGCCGGCAATTATTTACGGTGCAGTCGATAGTTTTTTCGGTGGTCGTGGTGGTGCTTCACTCGAGCTGTCACCACAGCGCGGGTTTACGCAAACCGAGGAGCGCATAATTCAGTTGCTGCTAGATTCGGTGTTCGAAAACCTTCGCGATGCTTGGGCACCGGTTTACGCATTGAGTGCGGAATATGTAAGTCGAGAAATAAATCCCGCGTTTGCACAGGTGGGTGAGGACCGTGAAACTGTTGTAGTTAATCGGTTTGATCTTGAAATCGGTGCGGACGTTCGCGGACAACTGACGGTAATGTACCCATTTTCAGCGCTTAAGCCGATCCGGCTTTTGCTACGCGGTCGAGTGCAGACCGGGGATCGCGACGAAAAACTTGCAGCGCGTTGGGCGGACCAGTTGCGTGATGCAGTGATCGATAGCGAGTTGGAGCTCGTGGCGCAGTTGACCACGTTACGCGTTCCCGCCCTTGACCTTGCGGCGATTAAGCCGGGTGATACGCTTTGGTTCAAGCCACCGCCGAGCGTTAAAGTATTGGTGCAGTCGGCACATTTATTTGATGCGGAATACGGTACTGCTGATAACAGCGTTGCAGTGCGCGTAGAGCGAATCATCGAGCCCCCGGCTGTAGGGTCTGAGTCCGGGGAGACTCTGCACGATTCTGATGATCAGGGTAGTCGAGGCGAAGCATCTGCGGGGGGTCATAAAGCCCGACGAGGCGGCTCGGCAGGAAAACGCATGGCAGGAGTAACGGCAGCATGAATGAGGCAACGGCAAGCATCGCGCGGGATCCTTCCACCGAATCAGGCGTACAGCTTGATTTGATCCAGAATGTTGCGGTCAACATTTCGGTCGAGGTGGGAAGATCGTCGCTGAGGATTCGGGATTTATTGCGTCTCGGGCAGGGTAGCGTGATTGAGCTAGACCGCGTGGCCGGTGAGCCGCTCGACGTCTGTGTCAATAATACGGTGATCGCTCGAGGCGAAGTTGTACTCGTTAACGAGCGTTACGGAATTCGGCTGACCCAGGTGGTTGATCCCGAGGACCGGGTGAAGCATCTTTAGTTTCCGACCAACAAGTCGAGAAAATATATGGATCCTGTGCGATACGTGGGTGCCCTTTTACTGGTGGGGGGGCTGCTGGCGGTAGCGATTTGGCTACTGAAAAAATTGCGATTGAGTTCCGCCGCCGGTAGCGGAAAAGCCCTTGAAATTATCTCTCACGCGTCGCTTGGGACGCGGGAGAAACTCGTGGTGGTTCGTTTCGGAAGTAGAAAGGTCCTTCTCGGGGTCACTCCGAGTGCGATTTCGCGGCTGGCGGCAGAACCGTTAGATGAAGAGGAACCTCCTGAGCGTCGATCGAGGACGGAGCCATGAATGTACGACGATCGCTGAAGCCGCTGTGGGCGGTTTTGCTGCTGATCGGCTCGGTATCGGCGATAGGGCAGGACTTATCCTCAATCGAGGTCCTGCGCACACGACCGGTTGGCGGGGGTGGACAAGCCTATAGTTTAACGCTCCAGGCACTAGGCCTGATGACGCTACTGACCCTTTTGCCGGCAATTGTCCTGTCGATGACGTCTTTTACTCGAATCATTATCGTGCTCGGTATGCTCCGACAAGCTATCGGTACGCCTCAGACGCCACCCACTCAAGTGCTTGTCGGGCTTGCCCTGTTTCTCACGTTATTTGTAATGGCACCTACGTTTAATGAGGTTCAGCGAGTCGCTCTACAGCCATACATGGAGGAGAAAATCCCCTTCGAGACTGCACTTGAGCGCGCTGTTGACCCAATGAAAAAGTTCATGTTGGCTCAGACACGGGAATCTGACATCAAGCTTTTCATGGATATCGGCAAGGCATCACCCGTTGTCAAGCCAATGGATACCCCACTGAATATTCTTTTGCCGGCGTTTTTGACAAGTGAACTGAGAACAGCATTCACTATTGGTTTTCTCATCTATATCCCTTTCCTAGTTATCGACATCATTGTAGCAAGCGTACTCATGGCGATGGGCATGATGATGGTGTCGCCTATCATGATCTCTTTGCCATTTAAATTTTTATTGTTTGTACTCGTTGACGGTTGGGCACTAATTCTCGGCTCAGTCGCAGCGAGCTTCGGAGAATCCTTACCGTGACGGAGGCCGGGGTTGTAGAAATACTGCGGGAGGCGATGTGGGTCATGGCTCTGGTGGCAGGTCCTATTCTCTTACTTGTATTGACCGTCGGTATCATCGTGGGAATTTTTCAAGCGGCAACTTCAATTAATGAAATGACGCTGACCTTTGTACCGAAACTGATTGCGGTGATGCTCCTGATTCTGCTCATCGGGGGTTGGGAACTACAGATGCTGATGGATTTCACACGCAGACTTTTCGAGCGGATTTCAGAAGTGGGTCTTTGAGTCATGCTTGAGTTGGGTGTTCTTACCTTGAACTGGTTGCAGGCGTTACTGCTACCCTTGACGCGAATCACCGCTTTTTTCCTTGCTGCACCCGTTTTTAGCCAATCTGCGGCAACCGGCCGAATACGCATTGTTTACGCCGCTGTCTTATGTCTGCTCGTCATGCCAGTGCTGCCCACTTCGATCTCTAACCCGGAGCGACCCTTCGGTGAACCCACTTTGCTTTTGATACTTGGTGAAATTTTGATTGGTGTATCGATGGGGCTTGCGTTGCAATTTGTAACTGCAGCGGTTGTGATGGCGGGTGAACAAATTTCAATGGCAGTAGGAATTGGATTCGCGCAGTCATTTGATCCGACGGTCGGTGCTACCCCGGTTCTTTCAGGATTTTTAAATGTCTTTGCGCTACTGGTATTTTTAACCGCGGGAGGTCACACGGTAATCATTTCAATGATTGTTGAGAGCATACGAGTGCTACCCCCGGGAGAGTTTAACTTAGGGAATGTGCTGCCGCTCCTTGAGTTTGCGAAAGTAATTTTTATCGGGGCAGCGCTCCTTGCAGCACCGCTACTATTAACATTAACGGCGGTAAACCTTGGAGTTGGCGCTTTATCGAGAGCGACGCCCCAACTCAATGTTTTCGCAGTCGGATTTGCAGTGAATCTTTTGGTGGGATTCGGCTTGCTGTTTCTGGTGTTGCCTGCGATGGGTGAGCGCATTACTGAGCTTTGGCAGCAGGCGCAACTTTTTCTGCGCGGCCAAATTCTCGAGGGACGATGAGCCATGGCCGAGCAAGGGAGCGAAGAGAAAACTGAAGAACCTACCTCACGTAGGCTATCTCAAGCCCGTGAACGAGGAGAGATGCCACGATCACCTGACTTCGGAGGTGCGGTCGAGGTACTAGTAGTGTGCGGACTTGTTTTCCTCATTGGTAAAGATATCTTTGATGAAATAGCGGAGATATTACGCCAGAGTCTGTCGTTTTCGCGAATAGAGATCGAAAATACAGAAGATCTATCCGCCTTAGCGGGAAGACGTTTAGTGGAGGGAATTTGGGCAATCAAATGGATTTTTCTCACCACGATTGTGATTGCAGTATTAGCCTCGATCTTAAACGGCGGATTTAATTTTTCCTCGCAAGCAGCAGCGCCGAAACTGAGCAAACTTAACCCTTTGACGGGACTCAATCGTATTTTTGGCGCGCAGGCCTGGATCGGACTGTTACGTAATCTGATTAAGTTTGTAGTCATCGCGGCTGTAGTTGTCGGGGTTCTCTACTCGAAACGTTTGGAGATGGTCGCATTGTCTCGAGACGCACTCGAACCCATGATTGCAGCGGGAGCCACACTCGCGTTTCTGGTATTTACATTAGTCAGCGTCGCCGTTGCCGCTCTCGCAATCCTGGATGTGCCATACCAGCGTTGGAACTATCTGAGGCGCCTGCGCATGACGAAGCAGGAAGTCCGGGATGAAATGAAGGACATCGAAGGCCGCCCAGAGGTTAAGGCACAGATTCGCCGTAAACAACGCGAGCTGAGTCGCGGTAAGATGCTGGAGAAGGTGCGTGATGCTGATGTCGTGATCGTCAATCCGGCAGAGTTTGCGGTCGCGCTCGAGTACGACGAGGCGCGTAATCCGGTACCGATTCTGCTCGCGAAGGGGCGAGGCGAAATTGCGGCGGCTATCAAGGAGCAGGCGAAACGCGCAGGGGTGCCGCTGGTTTCTTCTCCGCCGCTCGCGCGCGCAATCTACTTCACGACAGAGCTCGATCGCGAGGTTCCCGAGGGTCTCTACCGTGCGGTTGCTGCGGTGCTCGCCTACGTGTTTCGCTTAAGTGCGCCAACGCCGGGGCTAGAGATTCCTGACGTACCCCAAGCGAAATTACCGCCTGAGCTCACGTTCGACGAAGATGGTAACTCGCTGGCTAGGAGCCGCGAATGAACCGACACTTTGAAGGTGTTCTGAGCGGGCCGGAGGATTTCCCTAAAGTCTGCGAGCTTGTAAAACAAGGCGGTGCGCCTGTTCTGATTATTTCAGCGTCTTCAACTGAGTTGCTGTCGAACAGCACACGTGAACTCGTACGCGAGATGCGCACCGCCGGTGCGCGAACCGAGTTTCACGCCCCGGGGGCAGGCGACACGATTGTGCAATCGACCAATCGACTTCTGGCGGATATACCTATTGAGAAGCTAACGTCCCGGACGGAGCAAGCAGCACCTCGGCTTTTAGTGATCGATAACGGTGAACGTCTGACGGAGGCGGAGACAAGTTCCCTCGGCCGCTTAGTTAATGGTCTATTTGGGAGTGCTTTGCGTGTGGTGGCGATTGTCAATGACACGCCCAAACGGCTGAGTCAGCTGCCAATTGGTAATCTCGGCTCCCTTGCTGTGGTTTGGAACCTAGAGTCGATAGCGTCGGATGTAATAGATAGTCCAGCACCCTCGGAAGTCCTTAAAGAAATTCGTGCAACAGGATGGGAGAAGGTATCTAAGGCCTCAACTCCCAAGGTTGCTCGAAGCCAGGCAGACAGCGACGACATTCGGGATGTCTTGATCGAGTTATCAAAAGAACGCGCCGGAAATCGAAGCGTTGATGTAACGGTTCGCGGACGTCGTGTGCTGCCGCTTGTGGCCTCCCTCGGGGCGATCGCGGTGCTCGCCGCCGCCGTTACCCTTAAGCCGTGGCTGGATACCGACCGCGTTGACACTCGACAGTATGTATTCGACTGTGGATTGCACCCCGATCGTGAATCAACTGACACCTTGTTGGCGCGACTTGATCGCAAGGTACCGACTCGCGTTCGCGAGCAGACGGGGGGATACCGACTAGAGGTCGGGCCCTTTGAGGGACAGGGTGTCGCTGAGACTATGCGCCAACAGATTTGGCGGCTCGGTGCCTGTCGTGTCAGTCCTACGGTCGTTCGTGCAGAAACAGTCAAGGCAATACCTCGCGGAGGTTGATAGTGTCTAAAGAAAACAAGCATGATTTATCGCAGACTGCGGGTCACAGTGAAAAGATTTTTAAATCGGCTGAGCCCAGCGTAACGAAAATGAATTCGGCGATGGACTCCGCCATCTCCGATGTCGCGGTGGACCGTGCGGTGCCGATCGCTTCACCAACGGATTCGGAGACGTCAACAATCGAATTCTCATTGCCGTTGGGGGTGCCTCCTGAGTCTGAAGAGACACTTGGGGCATCGACAGCCGCAAAAGCCGTTGAGGCAATCACCGCTTCCATGGCGAAGGTTGAAGCAGCGGTACAGTCGATCGAGGCGCGTGAAGCTGAAATAAGCGAGTCTCATCAGAGGGCTGAGGAACTGCTGGCCGAAGTCAACCGAGTCCGTAACGCGCTGACTTTTAACGACGAATTACGCCAGCGTATTGATCGCACGATCAACCGAACTCGAACTTTGCGCGGCAACGTGAGTAAATAACTCAGGGATTCTCGCGGTCTATCCTCAGATGGAGTAGTGATATGAACGAACCAGCCAAGTCCGATGAGGTACAAAACCCGCTGGAGCAACTGACCTCCTTGGTGCTCGATGCAGCGGATGCTGCTAACGATAGTGCACAGTCCACGCAAGAGGCCATCAGCCGCCTGGCACAAATCGTCCAAACCAATGAAGAAACAACGCGTGCTATACGTAATGCGCCCGCGATTTTTGGTGCCATCATGTTGAGCGTGGGTATCGTCATGGCCGTTGTCGTGGCCATCGTGTTTTCGAAAGTTAACGAAAAAGCGGCCAGCCTCGAGGTGGCTATCGCTGGCCAAAATGAGAGTATCGAGAAGGTCGACACCGCGCTGAAAGAGCTCAAGCTGCTCGAAGCCAATCTCGCCAAGTTCCAAACTGTTGCGGAGGATACGACACAGCGAGCGGTTTTGACCTTGCGAGAGCAGGTCAAAACCGACCGCGTAGCATTACAGCAGCTAGAGGTCAGGCGCTTAAATGATATGCTCGCCAGTTTACGAGGTGCCGTGGCGACAGCGCCGCGAACCTCCTTGCCCCGACCCGATGAAACCGCGAATAAAATCAGTGCTTTCGAGAAATCTTTGGCGGATCTGGAGTCGGGAATCCAGCGTATCGATTCGCGGCTAGCCTCGATGGAGAAGGCGGATAAACCGGCTAGCACTGAAGCCTCGAACACTAAAAGACCCGTTGCGGTGCTGAGTGATGCTCAGGCGAAAGATATGAAGGCTGCGGTAGCAGAGCTAACCACATTAAAAAAGGAAATCGCGACTTTAAGAGACTTAATCGAGAGACGCACTACGGAAATGCAGTCCGGTGTGCCGACCTTTCGCAAGCCTGCGGGTGGCGGCTAATCTCGGTCCCATTAGGTGCTGAAGTTCTTGCGAGCTTCTTCGGGGGCTACAGCAACGGTATTGCGCGACAGCCGGCAAGGCAAGATTCCGCATCACCGCGGAGGATGTCGAGTGGTTTCATGCCACCTGTCAAGCCAGTGCTGCTGACCGTTACGACTGGCCAAAGTTTAGCCACTGAGGTTTCGATCGATGGGATCAAGAGCAGGGTGCGACCCTCGGTGAGACCCTCGTACCCTCCGGCTTTAAGCCAAAGTTTTCCACTCGACATTGAAGCCTGTAGCACGGGCGTCGTACAGGCGAGGGGCCGTAGCATTTCGCTAGCCGCCTTGCCGATCGCCGCTAAGGCGTTTTCCCGCCAAACATCCGCGTAGCCATTCACAGCGCCAGTGCGCAGGCGTGGTCGTACGCGCGCAATGATTTTACGCTGTGCGAGAACGCGCGAAGGACCCGCCACCTCTACCAAAGAAATATCCATATGGATAGTTTTGGGCATTTGCAGCCATTCATCGAGATCACGCTGTGAGACCGATGATCCTCGATAGTCAATACCTAGGCGCAAGATCATCGCACTGCCCGCGGATGCAAGGTTGGCATCACCGTGATGGGAGTCTTCGATGACAATGTGATCATCGAGATCGCGAAGGGCGCGGGCGATGCCTTCTTCGAATCGAGTTCGTTCGTTCGCGGACCACGCAGAGTGTTGATCATCTACGGTAAGCGCCAGTGCGACGATGGGACGTACGAAATTGTGCGGTGTGCACTGACGGTTGCCCGCGACTCCCGAGGCGATGCAGTTCGAGCTCCAGCTCGTTACCCTAACGCTTTCTTCAAGACGACCGTCTTTGGTTAAAGAAGACTCGAGACGCAGCGGATCGTTTTCTCTCTCGAGGCAACGCTGCAACGCGTCTGCCTGCCGTTGCGTTTCGAAAGAGGGGTACGCGGGCGCTGGCTGCGCCGCTGCGATCGGGTATGTAAGCGGGGCGATCAGCGCGGCGGCTAGCGCGTACGCGGCCGGCGATGACCAATGACGCGTGGCGGGATGACGCATCGGATCTCTGCCGGTCACTGACGTATTCGTTGCGCTTCAGCGATACGTGCTGCAGGCAATCGAACCGTGGCCTGATAGGAGTCATTACCCAACGTTTCGAGGGCGACGACTTCCGCGCCGTGGATCATTCCGCCCAATCGTGCACGTACACGATCCTCACGAACGCGTCCGTCCTCGATCAAGGACTCGCCCGCAAATTCAAAGCCATACAGCTGCTCGGCCAGGTTGCGATACGCATCGAGTTTCGCAGCGCGGGCGGCCTGCAAGCGTCGAAGTGCTGCGTCCCCGCCGCTCTGCGCCGTGATCGACGCAAATCCGAAGGCGAGCAGATCGCCTTGCGCCGGAGGATCGCGTTGTGCGGGCGGAGCAGACGGCGCTGATGCTGATGATTCGTCGAGTTGCTGGATCGTCACGTACTTCGAGGGATCCCGCGAGGTCTCGGGATCACGCGATGCCATGACGGCACCTACGCGCCGTCCGGGTTGCCATGGATAGCTGCGCGTTCCCAGCGTATCGAAAGATTGAGACGGCTTGTTGTTCGCCAACGGGTCCAAGACGGAGACGGATGTGCAAGCCGCGAGGCCCGCGATCGCGATCAACAGCGTGATGGTGCAACGGATTTTCATCATTAGGCTCTCAAGTCGGCGCGACGCCCCGTGCCTTTAAAGACACTAAGGTGTCCGCTGGCGGGATTCCGTATGGCACGCCTGTTGCAAACTCTATCGAGCGGAAGTCACCCGCTGGCCTCCGCTGCCCGAGAGTATATATAACCTAATGATTATATTGGGAAAAAAGTGGCCGTAGCTCCCGTCGACCTAGTGTCGAACCTTCGACAATTCGGCAAGAACTTGCCGCTACAGGCGGTCGCGATCCCTTTGGGCTTTTTGGTGCTGCTCGGGATGCTGGTGCTGCCCGTCCCGCCGGTGCTGCTCGATTTGTTCTTCACGTTCAACATCGCTCTATCGCTCGTCATTTTGTTTTTGGCGATCGCGGCGGCGCGGCCGTTTTCATTTTCGATCTTCCCCACGGTCCTACTCTTTGCGACTTTGTTGCGCCTCGCCCTGAACGTCGCCTCGACCCGAGTGGTGTTGAGCGCGGGTCACGAGGGGACTGACGCTGCCGGTCACGTGATCGAGGCCTTCGGATCCGTACTCGTTGCCGGCGACTACATCGTCGGGATCGTCGTGTTTGCGATTCTCGTGATCATCAACTTCGTGGTGGTGACGAAGGGTGCGGGACGCGTATCCGAGGTGACCGCGAGATTCACCCTCGACGCGATGCCTGGCAAGCAGATGGCCGTTGATGCAGATCTCGCGGCCGGTCTCATCAATCAGGAGCAGGCGAGGACGCGACGTCGCGAAATCACCTCCGAGGCCGATTTCTACGGTTCGATGGACGGTGCGAGCAAGTTTGTCCGCGGCGATGCCATCGCCGGTATTCTTATTTTGATCATCAACATAGTGGGTGGAGTTCTCGTCGGCAGTCTCCAGCATGGGATGCCGCTCGGTGATGCATTCGAACGCTATACGACGCTAGCCGTCGGCGACGGTCTTGTGGCGCAGATACCGGCGCTGTTGCTGTCGATTGCCACAGCCATCATCGTCACCCGTGTGAGTGGCGAAGAGTCGCTGCACGAGCAAACGTACGCCCAGTTTAATAATGTCGAAGCGTGGTGGCTGACGGCCTCGATCCTCGCGCTACTTGGCATCATTCCGGGAATGCCGCACCTTGCGTTCCTGGCGCTGGCGGCGATCACCGCTGGTGCGGCTTGGATACTCGGCAAGCAGCGACAAAAGGCACGAGCTGCCGAGAAGAAAACTGAAGAGGCTCCTGCGGCGCCCCGTGACCTGTCGTGGTCTGACGTGCAGCAAGCAGACGCGATCGGTCTCGAGGTGGGTTATGCGCTTGTCGCCTTGATCGACTCGCAGCAAGGCGGTTCGTTGGTGACGCGAATTCGCGGGATCCGTAAAAAGCTAACCTACGAACTCGGTTTTTTAATTCCGCAGGTCCACATTCGAGATAACCTCGATCTTCGACCCGAGGCCTATCAAATTATGGTTAACGGGGTCGTCATCGGACGCGGTGAGGTCAAACCCACGCGCGAGCTCGCAATCCATTCGGGCGTGGTGCATGGCGAGTTGCAGGGCATACGAACCAAAGATCCGACCTTTGGTCTCGATGCTGTGTGGATCGACCCCGCACAACGAGACTATGCGCGATCGCTCGGCTACACGGTTGTCGATGCGAGTACGACTATCGCGACGCATCTCAACAAGATTCTCCAAGAAAACTGCAATCTGCTGCTGGGCCACGACGAGACGCAACAGCTTATCGATAAACTCGCAGCGGCTGCGCCGAAACTTGTCGACGAATTGATTCCGAAAAAGTTATCGATCGGCACGCTGACTCAGGTTTTGCAGAATCTGCTGGTCGAGGGTGTCTCGATCCGCGACCTGCGAGGCGTGCTGCTGGCGCTCGCGCCGGTCGCCGAAAAAGTCACGGATATCGACGAGCTGACAGGTGTGGCGCGAGTCGCACTTGGTCGAATGATCGTGCAGCAATACGCGCAGCACGGCGAGGAACTCGGCGTAATGACGTTGGCGCCCGAACTCGAGCAAGTGCTGCATGCGACCGTACGCCGCGGTCAGGGCGGCAATGTTCCCGTCGAGCCGGAGCTCGCCGAGGGTCTGCTGCGCTCGGTCAGTCGTGCATCGCAAGAGGAAATGAATTCTGATCGTCCGGCGGTACTTGTGACCTCGCCGATACTGCGACCTTGGTTGTCGCGGATACTGCGCCCACGGATTCCGGGGCTGTCAGTGCTCTCTTACTCCGAACTGCCCGAAGATACTAATCTTCGGGTGAATACCAATATCACGGTGCAGGCGCGACAAGACGCCGTTGCTGCATAACGAGGGGCTACCATGCGTATCGAACGGGTTGTTGGCAGCAGTTTCAACGAAGCGAGTGAACGGTCGCGAAAGTTGTACGGTCTCGGTGTTCGACTGATTTCCTCGGCGCGTGTTGGTGATATTCACGAATTGCTGGTGTGTACCGATGTTGCGGATATCGATGATGATGATGCGGTACGCTGCGCATCCTCGGCGGGCGTCGATTTCGCTGAAGCCTTGCACGCCGAAGTCGTCGCGAGTACTTTTCCGAAGCGCACCCCGCGGACGAAGGCGAGCGAAGCGCGTGCGACCGTCTCGCAGAAACCAGCGACTGAGAGCGCTGCAGCGGATCAAGGCGCAGCCGTGGGTATTGATGCTGCGGCGGATCAAGGTGCAGTGCTGGTCGGTATTATTCGACGCGAGCTGCAGGCGCTCGAGATGCGGCTTTCAGGTGGTGACAAGTCGCCCGCGCTCACCGATCAAAAGATGGCCCTGCTCGAGCAGGGAGTGTCGAGTGCCTACGCCGAGTCCTTGTCGGCCGCGGGCACGGATCCGCGCGCGATCTGCGAGCGACTCATCGCCGACCTCTCTTTTGGGATGGGCCAGCGAACGTTTGGTAGCCGTCCGGCGCTACTCATCGGTCCCGCGGCAGGTGGACGAACGACGGTCGCCATGCAGGCCGCACATCTGGTCGCTGCCGCCCAAGAGGTCGCCCCCGTCGTCAGCGCGGTTCGCGACTTGCGTCCGGGTGCACGCGAGAAATTTTTTGCTATTGCTGATGCGGCCAAGGTCGTTTCCAACTGGGGAGGCGTCGCCGACGGCTCCTTGGTGGTCGATGGCGGCGCATATTCGAGTGTTGATTTACAAAATCCGCCGAAAGAATTCGCTGACTATGACGTGTACCTATGTATCCCCGCGTATCTCAATCGGCGCGCAGCATCGGTTTGGCTGAATATCGCCGTGCCGCTCGCCGGAGTCATTGTCACGCACTGGTCGGATACCGAAGTGCCGCTCGGTTTGATTGCGGCGCTTGCCGAGCGCCAGCTGCCGCTGATCGGCATGTCGGTCTCTGCTGACCCTTACACCCCGCTCGTATTAGCGGACTCATCAACAGTCATGCGGGCTTTGTATCAAATCATGTCACTTGCGCTCGCCGATCGCGAGACGGAACACGAGTGATGCGCAGCGGCCAAAGAAAAACTCGATTGATAGCTGTCACCAGTGGCAAGGGCGGCGTTGGGAAAACTTTCCTCAGCCTCAACCTGGCGGTTGCTCTCGCCCAGCGTGGCAGATCGGTAATGTTGTTCGATGGCGATATGGGTCTCGCCAACGTGCATGTGTTACTCGGTATCCAGCCTAATCAGGATGTTTCCGACGTGATCGCCGGACGTTGTGAGTTGTCCGCGACGTTACTCGAAGGCCCCGGTGGCGTGAAGATCGTTCCAGGTTCTTCGGGCAAGCGCGACATCGCTGAACTCGGCGTCACTGAAGTCACTCAAACGCTTCAGGCGATTGGTGCACTGCAGCCTCCCGTAGATTTTCTTCTGATCGATACCGGTGCGGGTATCGGTACGCACGTTACTACGCTCGCTCGGCTATCCGATGCGGTGGTGGTCGTGGTCCGCGATGAGCCGGCATCGCTCGCCGATGCCTACGGTCTAATTAAGGTCATGTATCGGGAATTCGGATGTCAGCGCTTCCAACTCGTCGTAAACGATGTACTTAACCCTCGTCGGGGGCTCGATGTCTTCGAGCGACTGCAGCAGGTAGCGATGCGATTCCTCGGTTTGCCGCTCGAGTTATGCGGCGTCGTGCCCCACGAGACCAACGTTATTAACGCGGTCCGCCGACGTGACTCGCTGCTGACGGCATTCCCGGATTGCGCCGGGTCGGTGGCGATCCAGCGCTTGGCGGTCAATCTCGAGGCGGTGCGCATCGATGAGGGCAACAACGAGTTCCTGATCGATCGCTTGGGTACCATGCCACGGAAAGCCGTCACATGAAACGTCCGGGCGATGCCTACACGGAGGTCGCGAGCACCACCGTCCACTCGGCAACGGGCGATTTTTCGCGTCACTTCAAGTTGGTGAAGCGCATTGCGGCGCATTTTCGTGGCCGCTTGCCTGCCGCTATCGAGCATTCCGATCTGATTCAAGCCGGCATCGTCGGGTTGATGGATGCGATCGAAGCCTTCGACGAGACTCGCGGTAATGATTTCGAAACCTTCGCCAAGCTGCGTATTCGTGGAGCGATGCTCGATGAGATTCGGAGCGCCGCTTGGGCGCCGCGCAGCACCGTCAAAGTGGCGTTGGAGGCGCGCGCCGCAGCCACTCGCATCGCCAACGCCAACGGGGGAGCAGCGACCAACAGACAAATCGCCGAACAACTCGGGATCGATGTCGATCGGTACGAGAAACTTCGCGGTCGAAATCAGGGTCTTGCCAGTTCGGTGTCCCTCGAGGATATCGACCTCATCAGCGAAATACCCTCGCCCGAGGAAGTTGCCGATGAGGCGAGCACCCACGAGGCGCTAAAGCGTGGTATCGAAGTGTTATCCCCGCGAGAAAAGACCGTGGTCACCCTATACTATGACCGTGAATTGACGTTGCGGGAAATCGGTGCGGTGCTCGAGGTCAGTGAGTCGCGGGTCAGCCAAATGCTCACGGCTATTGCCAAGAAACTACGTGGTCTGATCGATGGGCAGGCTAAACCTCTCCCCTTGGGAAAGACAAACTCGGACGAGATGCGGACCCACCTAAGAAAAGTCCATGTCTCCACAGCGAAATCGGTAGGAGACGCTTAAATGTTCGTTATCATTGGAATGGTAGTGCTCTTTGGTTGCGTGTTCGGTTTCTACGTAAATCACGGAGGGTCGATGGCTCCGATTTTGGAGGCTGCACCCACCGAGCTGGGCATCATCTTCGGCGCAGGCATTGGCGCAATGGTCATCGGAAACAGCCTCGATGTACTCAAGGCAGTCGGTGCGGGTGTCG
>VGTW01000034.1 GCA_016874555.1 Gammaproteobacteria bacterium
TGATCGTCATGGCGGTGTGGTTTGCCGCCGGCCTGCTCTCGTTGCTCGGCGCGTTCTGTTATGCCGAACTTTCTTCGATGATGCCTGCAGCCGGCGGTGACTACGTCTTTTTGCGCCGTGCCTATGGCCGCCTGACGAGCTTTTTATATGGGTGGACCGTTTTTGCCATTATGAAGACTGGCTCGCAGGCAGCCCTTGCTGTAGGTTTCTCAATTTTTTTGAATACTGCTTTGGGTGGTGATCTCGATTCCGTCTGGTTCACACTGCCGCTCGGTGATTGCGTCGGCGTCAAGGGTCTGACGATCTGCGCGCTAGGTGGGCTCTGGATGGTGACGTTGTTCAACTGTGCGTCGGTCACCGCAACGGGTGGCGCAGCAACGCTGCTCACCGTACTCAAAGTATTGACTGTCATCGGAGTGGGCGTCGGCGCGTTCGTTTTTGGCACGGGCGATTTCGTAAACTTCTCGAGCTCTGCAGTGGGTGGCAGCTGCGAGGGTGTGGAGACGAGTGCTATGGGTGGCATCGCTGGCATCGGCGCGGCGATGCTCGGTGCCTTATGGGCCTATGATGGCTGGAACAACGTCGCGCCGCTCTGTGGCGAGGTTAAAGACCCGCAGCGTAATCTACCGCGCATATTCATCTGGGGCACGCTGCTCGTGATCGTGCTCTATGTCGGTGTCAACGCCGCCTATTTCTACGCGCTGCCGGCGGTTGCGGTGGCGAGCGTATCGGCAACGTCGTCGGTGGCTACCGAGGTGCTGGCGAGTTTCGCGGGCCCCTTCGCCGTGACCTTCATGGCGGCTGCCCTTATGCTCTCATCACTGGGGTCGTTGCATTCTTCGATGCTGGCCAATTCGCGCGTGCCTTATGCAATGGCCGCCGACGGTATGTTTTTTAAACCGTTGGCAAAGATATCGGTGCGTACCCGGGTGCCGGTGAACGCGGTGCTGGCACAGGCGGGCTGGGCGAGCGTGCTGGCGATCTCTGGTACTTACGACACGCTGACTGATTCGGTCGTGTTCGCCTCCTGTCTTTTCTATGCACTAAGCGCTGCAGCAGTGATCGTTTTTCGTTGGCGCGAACCTGATCTGCTGCGACCGTTCCGTACTTGGGGGTACCCATTCACGCCGATCGCGTTCGTGATCGTGTCGGCTGCGCTGCTGGCGAGCGCACTCTATGCCACACCTAAACAGGCGTTGCTCGGAGTCGGGGTAATCGCGCTCGGTGTGCCGTTCTATTATTACTGGTCACGTAACCTGGGTGCGGCAACCGCTGGCGGCACCCCGGAGCAGGGGGCTTAGCAAACCGCAGACCGGTGTCAGTCGCGGAAATTAGTGAAGGACAGCGGCCGATCGAATTTTTCCTGGCGCAGCAGGGCGATGGCTGATTGTAGATCGTCGCGCCGTTTGCCGGTGACGCGCACTTTGTCGCCATGGATACCGGCCTGCACTTTCAACTTGGCATCTTTCAGCAACTTGAGTATTTTTTTTCCGCAATCCTGATCGATGCCGTGGCGCAGCAATACATCTTGTCGGGCTTCGGCGAGGTTCTTCTCCGCGTCCTTGATCTCGAGACACGCGATATCGATGCCGCGTTTGGAGATCTTCACCTTAAGGATTTCCAGCATCTGCTTCAACTGAAACTCGACCTCCGCCCGCAAATGTACCGTAAACTCTTTTTCTTTGAGTTCAAACTGGCAGCCAGTATCCTTGAAGTCGAAACGCTGTGATAGTTCACGATTCGCCTGATCGACCGCATTGGTTATTTCGTGGGCGTCGATTTCAGAGACGGTATCGAAAGAGGGCATTATCTTTTCCTTGATAGCGGGAGTGCTTCAAATCTTCGGTAAAGGCAGCGCTGGTGGTGGTGCTTCAGCGAGCAAAGAATTCACGGTACTCGTGAAATCTTTGATTAGTTTTATGTAATGGGTACCGGTCGCAGGCCCCGAAAATCCGGTATGGATCTTACGCACCTTGCCGTATCGATCGATGAAAATGGTAGTCGGAAAGGCGAACACGCCGTTGAGCTGCGGCAGCTTAGAGGCGGCATCTTCTTTGTCGGAAGTGCCGGCAATCAAGGTCGTGTACTCGATTGCGTAGCGCTGGCGAAAACGCGCTGTTGCATCGGCGGCGCGCCTGAAGTCGCCGAAGTGCTCAAACATCAAGGAAATCACTTCGAAGCCTGCAGCTCGGCGCTGTCGGTGAAACTCGGCAAGAAATGCCGCTTCGTCATGACAGTTCGGACACCAACTACCGGCGAGCGCCACTACCACCACCTTTCCGTGAAAAAACGGGTCGGTGATCGAGATCGGGTGACCGGCAAGATCCGGAAAACGAAAATCGAGCTGATCAGCCTTGCCGGCGAGCTGCGTGGCGTTTTCGGCGTCGCCGAGCGTGGCAGTATCATCACGGCGGGCAACGAATACATCCTCGAACGCCGTGCCCGAATAAAAGTTGCCCTGCAGACTGCCGTCCGGCAACAGCTTGCTGCGGTACAAAAACACATGACCGCCGTCAAACTTTGACAGCTGTAACTCGCCGTTACGTAACTCACCGTCGAGATGGCGATGGTCACCGGTCGGCGTCATCACTGTGCCGAAAACACGTGATCCTTGTTGGGTGAATTCTCCGACCGCAGGTGAGGGCTTGTCGGCAGGCCCAAACGTGATGGCCCAGCGACCGGAGACGGACTCGTTACGGGAGGACGTTACCGGTTCGAAAAATCTCCAGGCTTGGCCGTGAGTTGCCACCAGTGGAATTTTTTGCAGCTTGCCGCCGGCCTTCACCATGGTGAGCGTGCCGGTGATCACGCCCGCGTCGATGCGCGCAGCGATCCGATTCTCGAAGCCCGGCATCAGCATCGTCACGGTGTCGTCCTTAACCGTGATTTCGGTGACTTCGACCCGGTTGTCACCATTGATAAGGGTGACGATAGGCTTGCCGTCGCGCGCCGACACCGACATGCCGAAGGGCACTTGGCCGCTCGGCAGTTGCAGTACCGCGCGCCATGGGCCGACCCGCAGGCCGGCGACTTTCGGGGTGGAGTCGTGCGAGCAGGCGTTGAGCATGATGATCAGCACCAAGAGCAGTGGGGCCCACAGCAGCGGGAAACGTATCTGGTCGGTTTGTACGCGAGAGCTCATCCCGTAACTATAAGATACGCATATGGAAGGACTGTCGCCTGAGTTCTGGCCACTGGTATTCGTCGGATTTGCCGCACAACTCATCGATGGTGCACTCGGTATGGCGTATGGCGTCTCGGCCAGCGCATTTCTGTCCAGTATGGGCCATGCACCGGCGTTCGTGAGCGCGACCGTGCACGCAGCCGAGGTGTTCACGACCGGGGCCTCCAGTGCCTCGCATGCTTGGTTCAAGAATCTCGATCGCAAGATTTTTTTGAAGCTGGTATTGCCCGGGATGGTGGGCGGAGCTGTAGGCGCGTGGCTACTCGGCAATCTCGATGGTGATCTGCTCAAACCCTTCGTTTGGACCTATCTGCTATTGACCGGAATCTTGTTGCTTCGACGAGCCTCGCGTAGTGGCGAGCCGCAGCTGGCGCGTGCACCCAGCCATGCGCTCGGTGCTATCGCCGGTTTTCTCGACGCCGTGGGTGGCGGTGGTTGGGGCACGGTAACCACGCCCACGCTGATCGCTCGCGGGGTGCCGCCGCGGTATGCGATCGGCACCACGAACGCCGCCGAGTTCTTCGTCACGCTGACCATCTCCATCACTTTTCTCTTAACCTTCGACTGGCAACGCTACGATCTGGTGATTGCTCTGCTGGGCGGCGGCGTGATTGCCGCACCCCTCGGTGCCTGGGTCGCCAAGCACGTACCGGCGCGAGTGGCGATGTTGGCGATCGGCCTCTTGGTGAGTGGGCTCGCGATCAACGGACTCATCATCGCTCTCCGCTGAATGGGCAGGGGAACGCCCCATCGCCAGACATTCTTGACGCTGGCTGGATGGCTGGAGATACTCAACAGCCTTTATGAAGGCGCTCGCCCAAATCAAATCGCACTCCGGCCGTAACGGGCTGAGCCGCGTTTGGTGGTGGTGCCCCTCCTGACGGAGTGGGCGCGGGCGCCGCTGTTCGAACAGACAAGCAGAGGATCAGCTACCCGACCCATCTCCGGATCGCCATCCGGGATGGGTCTTTGCGTTTATGAAACCACCATTCGACATATCCGGTGACCTCGATACACCGGTCTCTGCCTTCCTGAAACTGCAGGCTTTCAGGCCTACCTTTTTGCTCGAGAGCGTCGAGGGCGGCGAACGGCTCGGTCGTTATTCCTTCATCGGTTTTGGCGATGCGGCCTTCGAGCTGCGGCTTGATGCACAGGGTCAATGGTTCGGCAAGGACCGACTCGAGGTTCCCGCCGATCAGGCGGCGCTGCTCTCGATGTTGCGGCAGGCTTTGGCGCGTGCGCCGCGACCAACGGCGCCTGGCGCCGGTCTCGGATTTCCGCTTGCGGGTGGGCTCGTGGGCTATTCGTCCTACGACGTCGTCCGCTGGTTCGAGCGCTTGCCCTCGCGACTAGCCACGCCGTCGCCGACACCCGACATGCATTACGTTGCGCCGTCTTCGTTGCTGGTGTTCGACCACCTCAATCGCGGTATTGCGCTGCTGCACTCGGGCAGCGAAGCCGAGCGTCAGTCCTTGCGCCGTGAAGTCATCGCTGCGCTGCGTGGCGCAGTGCCACCGTCGCGCGCTGGCGTTGGGTTTTCGCCGGCTACGGCATCGATGTCCGAAGCCGAATTTTTGCAGGGTGTGGCCCGCACTAAAGAATATATCGCAGCGGGTGATGTTTATCAGCTCGTGCTGTCAGTGCGCTTCGCTGGGCGTCACTCGGTCGATCCGTTCGATGCTTACCGTGCGCTGCGCCTCACCAATCCTTCGCCGTACATGTATTACCTAGCGCTCGGTGACATGACGGTCGTTGGCTCTTCGCCTGAAGCGCTCGTTAAGTTATCGGCGGGCGTCGCCCAGTTGCGACCGATTGCCGGCACGCGACCACGCGCGGCCGATGAAGCCGAAGATCGGCGTCGCGAACAGGAGCTGCTCGCCGATGTCAAAGAAAATGCCGAGCATGTTATGCTGGTCGACCTCGCCCGTAATGATCTCGGGCGTGTCGCCCGCGCCGGCTCCGTACACGTTCATCCTTTTCGATCGATCGAGCGCTACAGCCATGTCATGCATATCGTCAGCGGCGTGCGGGGTGAGCTCGCCGCCGGGCGTGATGCTTTCGCTCTGTTCGCAGCGGCGTTCCCTGCCGGAACACTGGTCGGAGCGCCCAAAGTTCGGGCGATGGAAATCATTGACGAGCTGGAGCCTGTAAGTCGCGGTCTATATGGTGGCACCGTCGGCTATTTCGGCGCACAGGGCGAGATGGATCAGGCGATCACCATCCGCACTCTGGTATTCCGCGGCGACGAATATTCTTATCAGGCAGGAGCCGGCATCGTCGCCGACAGTATTCCGCAGAGCGAACACGAAGAAGTGCTCGCGAAGAGCGCTTCGGCAGCGCGCGCTCTGCAGATGGCCGGGGAGGTCGCATGAGCGATACTCGCGCAGCACCTGTGCGGCTGCTGTTAATCGACAACTACGACTCGTTTACCTACAACCTCGTACAGTCTTTTTTGATCGAGGGTGCAGCGGTCGATGTCCGACGCAACGATGCCATCACGGTCGACGAAGCGCTCGCCCTTACGCCGACGCATGTCTGCGTCTCACCGGGACCTGGCACGCCGCACGATGCTGGGATATCGATCGACATCATCCGCGCATTTGCGGGCAAGGTGCCGGTATTCGGAGTTTGCCTCGGACACCAGGCGATCACCGCGGCCTTTGGCGGTAAGATCGTGCGCGCCACTCGCTTGATGCACGGCAAGACCTCCGCGCTGCGTCATGACGGCGAAAGTCTTTTCGCGGACCTACCTAATCCTTGCGAAGTGGGTCGCTATCATTCGCTGATCGCCGAGCCTGCTTCCTTACCCACGCATCTAGTCGTCACGGCGCGAACGGCCGAGGGCGAAATCATGGGGATCCGCCACCGAGATCTGCTGGTGGAGGGCGTGCAGTTTCACCCGGAGAGCGTACTCACATCCGCAGGACCGCGGATGATGCGGAATTTTTTGCAGCAGCGCGGCGGTCGCCGACGCCCAGGGGCAGGCGATGAGTGAATTGCAGGCATTACGCGGCATGCTCGAGCGGCTGCTTGAGCGCAACCCCCTTAACGAAACCGACGCCGGTGCAGTCCTCGTCGCGTTGACAAACCCCGAAATTCCGACAGCGCTTTCGGGGGCACTGCTTGCGGCGTTGCGCGCCAAAGGTGTGACGGGCGAAGAGTTGCGTGGATTCGCTCGCGCCATGCGCGAACTTGCGCGGCGACCGGTAGTTACCGAAACCCTGCGCAGTCGCGCTATCGACATCGTCGGCACCGGCGGTGACGCTTCAGGCAGCGTCAATATTTCCACGGGTACCTCGTTGCTCGTTGCCGCCTGCGGCATTCCGGTCATCAAGCATGGCAACCGCTCGATCTCCAGCCGCTCGGGTAGCGCGGATGTTCTCGAGAAACTCGGTTTGTCACTGCCACTCGATGAAAGCCGCGCCGGACTGTGTCTCGAGCGCAGTGGTTTTACCTTCTTGTTCGCGCCGTACTATCACTCGACGATGAAGGTGATCGCGCCGGTTCGCCAGGCGCTAGGCGTACGTACCATCTTCAATATTTTGGGACCTTTGACCAATCCTGCAGCCCCGCCTTTCGCCCTGATTGGCGTGTTCAATGAATTCACTGCAGAACTGATGGCGCAGGCACTCGCCGGCATGCCGGGCTTGCGGCGCGCTTTAGTGGTTCACGGTGCTAATGGCTGGGACGAGCCGACGCCGATCGGACCGTTCACCGTGTTCGATGTTCGTGCAGGACGCGTGCAACGCGGCGAACGCCAGCCTGCGGATTATGGTCTAGCCACTTGCACCGCCGCTGACCTTACCGGCGGCGATGCCGAGTTCAACGCCGCAGCACTTGCTCGGGTGTTACGGGGTGAAGACCTTGGCGCACATCGCGATGCCTTACTGCTCGGCGCTGCGCTGGCGCTCGAGTGCACGGGGCAGATCACCGAACCGCGTGTCGGCATCGCGACCGCCGCTGCGGCGATCGATGACGGTCGCGCCGCGAGGGTGCTACAAAAAATTGGTGAGATGCACGCATGAGCGATGACTTTCTCGCTGCCATGGCGGCAAGCAGCCGCGACCGGGTGGCGGCTGCCCGCACCGCGCTTCCGGAAGCGGAACTGCGCGCCCACATTGGTGATCTGGCGCCGGGGCCGCGGTTGCAGCTATCGGCACAGGGCTTCGATCTGATCGCCGAGATTAAACTGCGCTCGCCAGCACTCGGTCAGTTACGCAGCGTCGCCGAGAATGATCTGGAGCAGCGAGTCGTTCGCTATGCAGCAGCGGGTGCCTCAGCGGTTTCCGTGCTCACCGAGCCGAGCTGCTTTGACGGCAAGCTCGATCATCTGCGTCGGGCGTCGCGGGCGCTCGCTACCCATGGCGTACCGACGATGCGAAAAGATTTTTTGGTTGACTCATATCAAATTCTTGAGGCCCGCGCAGCGGGTGCGAGCGGGGTGCTACTGATTGTCCGCATGTTGTCGGACTCGATCCTTGCGGCACTATTGGAAACCGCACTTGAGCAAAATTTGTTCGTACTGCTCGAAACTTTTGCTGAGCAGGACATAGCAGCCGCGGTGCGCTTGCTCAAAACGCACGGAATACTCGGTCAAGGCGCTGATCGCGCACGGCAGGGCGCCCAAGTGCTGCTGGGCGTCAATTGTCGTGACCTCGTCAGCCTGCAGGTGGTGCCGGGTCGGCTCGAGCAACTGGTCGATGCGCTGCCGAGCGAGTTGCCACGAGTGGCCGAAAGCGGACTCGTGGATGCCGATGATGCCAGGCGTCTTGCCGCGGCCGGCTACGACCTCGCACTTGTCGGTAGTGCGCTTATGAGCGGCGATCACCCGCGTGAAATTGCCTCGCGCATGCTCGCTGCCGGACGCAGCTCGCGGCGCAAGACGCGATCGGGTGTGCGCTGATGTTCGTCAAGATCTGCGGATTGACCCGTGCAGACAGCGTGGCTGCTGCACTCGATGCCGGCGCCGATGCGATCGGTTTCGTGTTTGCGCCGTCGGTACGTCAGATATCGCCCACGAATGCCGCACGACTCGCAGCGCCTGCTCGCGGTCGCGCGCTATGCGTTGCCGTCACCCGTCATCCCGGGACTGTGCAGCTCGAGGAAATCTTGGAGACATTCACGCCTGATTGGTTGCAGACCGATCACACCGACACCTTGTCCTTGCCGCGTCATCTGCTTGAGCGCCTGGGTCTGGAGCGTTTGCTGCCCGTGTACCGCGAGAGCGAAGTCTTGCCGACCGAACTGCCGCTTCGATTGCTCTTTGAAGGTGCCACCAGCGGCACCGGCCGTATCGCAAATTGGACGCTGGCGCGAGCGGCGGCGCAGCGTACGCAGGTACTGCTGGCCGGAGGTCTCAACCCCGAAAACGTCGCGGATGCCATTCGACACGTACAGCCTTGGGGCGTCGATGTGTCGAGTGGTGTCGAATCGGCACCCGGAATGAAATCTATTCAAAGAATTCACCAATTCGTGAGTGCGGCCAAGGCGGTGCTGAATACCGCTACGGCTACTTGAGGAGCCATAGTGATGAATGCCCATGTTCGATTTAGTACCGAAGAGCAGCGCAAGATGCTCGATGCAGAGCTTGCCGGTCGTTTTCCAGATGCTCGCGGCCGTTTTGGTCCTTACGGTGGCCGCTATGTCCCCGAAACGCTGATTCCGGCTCTCGAGCGACTCGAAGCCGGTATGCGCGAACATCTGTATCGCGAAGACTTTCAGCGCGAGCTCGGCAGCCAGTTGCGTGATTGGGTTGGTCGACCCACGGCGCTGTCGCATGCGCCACGTCTGTCGGCGGCTTGGGGCGCCGATATATGGTTCAAACGCGAGGACCTTGCCCACACTGGCGCGCACAAAATCAATAATGCAGTGGGGCAGGCGCTGCTGGCCCAGCGTTTGGGTGCGCGACGCATCGTTGCCGAGACGGGTGCTGGGCAGCACGGGGTCGCCACTGCTGCAGCCTGCGCGCGCCTTGGTTTGCCCTGCGTCGTTTATATGGGCGCCATCGATATGGAGCGACAGGCGCCGAACGTGGGTCGCATGCGTTTGCTCGGCGCCGAAGTCGTACCGGTGACGGGCGGTGATCAGACACTGCGCGCTGCTATCGATGAAGCCTTGCGTGATTGGGTCGCCGATCCGATGGGTACGTTCTACCTGCTGGGCTCTGCAGTGGGGCCGCATCCGTATCCGTATCTCGTACGTGAATTACAATCCATCATCGGTCGCGAGGCGCGTACTCAATTTATTGAGCAGAGTGATAGATTACCTGATGCCGTGTTTGCCTGCGTCGGCGGTGGATCCAATTCGATCGGAATGTTCCACGCATTCGTTCCTGATCGATCGGTCGAAATCATTGGTATCGAGGCCGGCGGTCGCGGCGTTACCCTCGGCGAAAATGCGGCGAGTTTGTCCTATGGATGGCCCGGTGTACTGCAGGGTTGCTACTCATTGCTGCTGCAAGACGAAAACGGACAGATCCACGAAACCGATTCCATATCCGCGGGGCTCGATTACCCTGGCGTTGGCCCAGAGCACGCACTGTTGATGGCGGCGGGACGGGTTCGCTACGAGTCTGCCACCGACAGCGAGGCTTTGGCCGCGCTGATCGAGTGCTCGCGGCTCGAAGGTATTTTGCCCGCGCTCGAAACTGCGCACGCGCTATACGGTGCTAAGCGTTGGGCTGAAAAAAACAAGGGTAAACGGGCCGTGATTTGCATGTCCGGTCGCGGCGATAAAGATATGCCGACGTTGCAGCGTACCTTGCTTTCCGGCAATCCGGGAGTTACTTCGTGAACGTTAAACCTGCAGAAAAATTGAGCGCAGCCATTCGCTATGCAGCGGCGTGTGGTGAACCGGCGATCGTCGCCTTCATGACCGCCGGTTTCCCGAGCGCGCCAAAGTTTCGCGAACATTTGCGTGCTGTTGCTGCGGGTGCTGATGTGGTCGAGATCGGAGTGCCTTTCACTGATCCGATGGCCGACGGTATGACCATCCAGCGTTCGAGTCAGGGCGCGCTCAAACAGGGGGTTAGCCTGCGCTGGATTCTGGGCGAGCTCGCAGCCATGCAGCGTCCGTCAACTCCGCTTGTGCTCATGAGCTACCTCAATCCCTTACTCCAATACGGTTACGCCAAGTTAGCGACTGAAGCGGCTGCTGCGGGTGTGTGTGGGTTTATTGTTCCCGACCTGCCGTTTGATGAGGGCACGGAATTACGCGCTGCGCTTGTAGCAACTGGTGTCGCGCTCGTTCAGATGGTCACACCCGTTACCACGCCCGAGCGAATGTCACTCGTCTGTGGCGCCAGCGAGGGCTTCGTGTACGCAGTGACCATGACCGGCACCACGGGTAAGAACGTCGCGGTACCCGACACCGTGCTCGATTATCTGGATCGAGTCAGCAAAGCCTCCCCCGTTCCGGTATGCGCAGGGTTCGGCATTCGCTCCCGCGAGCAGGTGACCAAACTGCGCGGGCACGTCGCTGGTGTCGTGGTGGGCTCTGCACTCGTCGAGGTGTTAGAGCGTGGCGGTGACCCCACTGCTTGGTTACACGCTCTCAGAGCGGGGTGAGTTCGAGCGGTGCGCAGCTTCCTAGCGCCGCGCCCGCCACAGCACGATGGCAGAGATGAGCAGAAACAGCCAGCCGATACCTGGCTGCGCGAGCTCAAAGCCAAGCCACAGCAGACCGACCGCGCCTAGCGCGGTGCCGGCGAGCGTCAAATTGCGGCGTCGTTCGCTGCCACGAATTTCCTGACGCAGTCGCTCGATATCTGCGGGCTGTACGCCGATGTGCAGCTCGCCATCCTGCGCTTTTTGTACGGCGACCTTGAGTAACGGTGGCAGCGCCTGCGCGACTTCTACCAGTGCGGGTAGATGATCGCGGAACTGCTTGAGTTGAGTTCGCACGCTCAGCCGATCGCGCATCCACTCGCGCAGAATCGGTGCGGCGGTCTGCCAGATGTCGAGTTCGGGATATAGATCGCGCCCCAGCCCTTCGACATTGAGCAGTGTCTTCTGCAACAAAATCAACTGCGGCTGGATACGCATATCGAAGCGCCGCGAGATATCGAAAAGCCTCACCAGAATAGTACCGAATAAAATATCTTTGAGCGGCTTGTTGAAAATCGGCTCGAGCACCGTCCGAATGGCTGACTCCATCTCATCAACGCGCGTTGACGACGGCACCCAGCCGGACTCGACATGCAGCTCGGCTACCCGCCGATAGTTACGATCGAAGACTGCAAGGAAGTTCTCGGCGAGATAGTGCATATCTCGTAGATCGAGCGTACCCACAATGCCGAAGTCGACTGCGGCATAGCGTGGTCGCGCCGGGTCATCCACGAGAACAAAGATATTCCCTGGATGCATATCGGCATGGAAGAAGTTGTGACGGAATACCTGCGTGAAGAAAATCTTTACGCCGTTCTCGGCCAACATCGGGATATTGGTTCCCAAGGCGCGAAGGGTCGCTATGTCGCTGATGGTCACGCCCCGAACGCGTTCCAACACCATGACGTTAACCCGACAGTGATCCCAATACACGGCTGGTACATACAGTAGGGGTGAACCTTCGAAATTGCGGCGCAGCTGCGAGGCGTTCGCCGCTTCGCGCATGAGATCGAGCTCATCGAGCACAGTTTTTTCATATTCGTCGACGATTTCATCGACCCGCAAACGCCGCGCCTCGTGCGAGTTGTGCTTGGCGAGTGCCGCCAGCGCATGCATGACCTCGAGATCACGACCAATAACGGTTTTCATGCCAGGTCGTAATACTTTGACAATAACCTCGGGTCCATCGTGAAGCGTGGCGACATGTACTTGCGCAATCGAGGCCGCTGCAAGCGGACTTTCGTCAAACTTTGAAAATACTTTTTCTAGCGGCTTTTCATAGGCCCGCTCGATCAGCGTTTTAGCGATTGCCCCATCGAAGGGCGGTACGCGATCCTGCAACTTCGCGAGTTCTTCGGCGATGTCCGGGGGCAGCAAATCGCGACGTGTCGACAGTGCCTGACCGAGTTTGATGAAGATCGGACCGAGTTCTTCGAGAGCGAGCCGCAGCCGCTCGCCGCGCGTCGCACTCTTGCGCCGCTCAAACCACGTCCAGGGCGAGGCCATGAATACGAAGCGCAGGGGTCGATAAAGATGGGTTTTGGCCACGAATTCGTCGAGCCCATGGCGAACGAGCACGCGCTGAATCTGGATCAGTCTTGCCAGCACCCGCAGCTTCATACTCGGTCCCCATCGTTCGCGGGTTGCTCGAAGCGGGCCAACAGAGCTTCGACCCGCGCTGCTGCGCGGTCGACATCTTCGCGCAAACGATCGACTTCGCTGAGAAACACTTCGGCCTCGGCGCGCGGTACGAGATCGCGAGTTTCGTGGGCAAAGTATTCCGCTGCGTTTTTCACAGCCGTGCTCGCCCCGCGACGACCAAAAGCCAGCGCCGCCTTAGCGAGCCCTGCGAGTCGATGCGCAGGGCCATCGCCGATGAATTTGGCGAGCTCTTCTTCGAGATCGGGGCGGAGCAACAACACGAGGTCACGGTACCGCTGTAGTAACTCGACGTCGCCACGTACCTGCACGGTACCCAACTTGAGCAGCCGTTCGGGCTGCGGACCCGCGAGTGCCAGCAGATTGATCGGTGTGCCTTCGACCTCGACGTCGAAATTGCCTGCGGCTTGGCGCGAGATTCGTAGTGAGTCACCGAGTGATTCGAAGCCGATCTGGAGGTCGAGATCGCGAATCACGAGTTTCACTCGTCGCCCTTTGAGAGCTACGCAGGATTCACGTGCTCGTGGTGAGCTGCCCAGATTGCGATTGAACAGATTTTCGACGGCTTCAGTCAGCACGATTCAATACTTGTAGCCGCGATGCAGGGCGACGATGCCACCAGCGAGATTGTGGTATCGGCAATCTTCGAAGCCTACATCACGTAACATGCTGAGCAGGGCTTCCTGATCGGGATGCTTTCGAATCGACTCGGCGAGATAACGATAACTGTCGGCATCTTGGGCGACCACTCGACCCAGGATAGGCAATACTTTAAATGAGTAGAGATCGTAAAGTTTCTTGAGACCTTGCGCCGTCGGCTGCGAAAACTCGAGCAACAGCAACTGCCCACCGGGTTTCAACACTTGATACATAGAGCGCAGTGCTGCGGGTTTGTCGGTGACGTTACGCAATCCGAAACCGATGGTGATGCAGTCGAAAGTGTTGTCGGCGAAGGGCAGACATTCGGCGTTGGCCTGCACATATTCGATACCGCCGACGACGCCACTATCGATCGTACGGTCGCGACCGTGGGCGAGCATCGCACCGTTGATATCCGAGAGCACCACGAGCCCGCGCTTACCGACCTGTTTTTTGAGACCGCGCGCAAGATCACCCGTACCGCCCGCGACATCGAGCGCGCATTGACCGGGTCGCAGATGCGTCTGCGAGAGCGTGAACTCCTTCCAAACGCGGTGCAGGCCCGCCGACATCAGATCGTTCATCAGGTCGTACTTGGGGGCCACCGAATCGAAAACGCCGCGAACGCGCTTCGCTTTGTCGCTCCAGGCGACCTCTTCGAAACCGAAGTGAGTGGTTTTGCTGTCGTGATCGACGGCCATGCAACGGACTCCGCAGGGCCCGCCATTGTAGCCGCGCGAGCGTCGGATCAAGGGGTCCGTCGTGATCAGCCGCAGCGAGCTATGGATTTTCGCCGGCGATGGGCGTACAAGTCGAACACGCGTACCGGTCCGCTACTGGCGGATCGGCCGAACGGGGGTTTGAAAAAAGCAAAAAGGGACTACAGGCCGAGCGTTTGCCCGGCCTTTTTTTTGCCCTGACCATCCGTGGGGGCTGAACCTTTGCTTGCAGCGGCAACCCGCTCGAGATAGCGCTGCCACAGCGTGTCGCGGTCGCGACCAAGCTCGCGCAGGTATTTCCAGCTGTACAGACCGCTGTCATGACCGTCGTCAAACAGCAGTCTGACGGCGTAGCGGCCGACGGGTTCGAGATTGCGTATCCCCACCGCCTGTTTGCCGACCACCAGCGTTTCTTGTCCCGGACCGTGGCCTTGGACCTCGGCCGAGGGCGAATGCACCCGCAGGAACTCGAACGGCAGGGCATAACGCTCGGCATCGCCAAAAGCGACCTCGAGGACCCGCGACTGGCGGCGCAGGCGAATTTCGCTGGGGGCATCCATCTCGTTCATGCGTGTTCCATGGGGTAGAGAGGGCTGCATCGTACCCGTCGTCCAGGTTCTGTTCACGGTGACATTTGCATAGGGCGGTTAGATACTCGGGGCACGAGCGGTTGACTGACCAGAACGGGGGTTGAATGGCGGCGACGGATTCCTCGCATCCGGACTATTTTCACAAGGTCGTGGATTGCCAGTGGGCATGTCCTGCCCACACCGATGTGCCAGAGTACATCCGGTTGATCGCCCAAGGGCGATTTACCGATGCCTATATGGTGAATCGGCGCTCCAATGTATTCCCGGGCGTGCTCGGTCGGGTCTGTGACCGTCCTTGCGAACCTGCCTGTCGTCGCGGTCGCGTCGAACAGAAACCGGTCGCCATCTGCCGTCTGAAGCGCGTGGCTGCAGATCAAAAAGACGAATTCCGCGATCGCCTGCCGCCGATTCCCACTCAAAAAAATGGCAAACGCGTCGCCTGCATAGGCGCCGGTTGCGCGTCGCTCACGGTGGCCAACGATCTGCTGCCACTAGGCTACGACGTCACCATCTTCGAGCAATTCGCCACTGCTGGCGGCTTGATGCGTACGAACATTCCCTCGTTCCGTTTGCCTGGGGATGTGCTAGACGAGGAAATCGGTGCAATCGTCGATATGGGTGTCGACCTGCGCCTCGGCCATCGCATCGAGTCCATGCGCAAACTGCTCGATGAGGGTGGCTTCGATGCGATCTTCGTCGGCTCCGGTGCGCCTAAAGGTAAAGAGCTTTCGCTACCGGGTCGTCAGGAAGGCGCGGCCAATATTCACATCGGCATCGCTTGGCTCGAGTCGATTGCCTTCGATCACGTGAAGTCGGTCGGCCGAAACGTACTGATCATCGGTGTTGGTAATACCGCGATGGATTGCTGCCGCAGCTCGCTGCGCCTCGGAGCGAGGAGTGTTAAGGTGATGGCGCGAAAACCACGTCAGTTCTTCAAAGCCTCGGAGTGGGAACTCGAGGATGCCGAAGCAGAGAGCGTCGAGATCATCATCAACCGCTCGCCTAAGAGTTTCGTGGTCGAAAGTGGTCGTCTCAAGGGTATGACCTTCGAGGTGATGGAATACGACGTCGACGCGCGCGGACGCATCACGGCCGAGCGTATCGCTGGCGAAGAATTTTATCCTGCTGATGACGTCATTCTGGCTATCGGTCAGGAAAACGCGTTCCCATGGATCGAGCGCGACCTCAGCATTGAGTTCGACAAGTGGGATGTGCCCAAAGTTAATGCCACTACTTTCGAGAGCAGTCGCGCGGGTGTTTTCTTTGGTGGCGATGCCGCTTTCGGACCAAAAAATATCATCTGGGCAGTCGAGCACGGACATCAAGCTGCGATCTCCATCCATCAGCATTGTCAGGGTAAGCCGGTGGTCGAGCGGATGGCGCCTGGCGTCAATCTGCAGAGCCGTAAGATGGGTATGCATGAGTGGTCATACGCCAACGACTACAGTACTACTGAGCGACGTTTGGTGCCGCACGTGTCACTCAAAGAGCGCTTTAAAAGAATCAATATCGAGGTCGAGCTCGGCTTCACGGCGGAGCAGGCTGCTGAGGAAGTGCAGCGTTGCCTAAACTGCGACGTACAGACGATTTTCGACGCCAAGCTGTGCATCGAGTGTGATGCCTGTATCGACATCTGCCCGGTCGACTGCCTGACTATGACGCCGGATGGCAGCGAAGACGATCTGCGCAGTCGTCTGAAGGCGCCGGCAAAGAATGTCACCCAGGCACTTTATGTGAGTGCACCGCTGAAGTTCACCGGACGCGTCATGGTCAAAGACGAAGACGTCTGCGTGCACTGCGGACTGTGTGCCGAGCGCTGTCCGACGGCCGCCTGGGACATGCAGAAGTCCTGGGTGAAATGGCCGTATGCCGTCGATCAGCCTGCTACCGTGACCGCCACTGCCGCTGCAACTCCTTAGAGTTTGTGAACGGAGACCGTGCCGATGTCCACTGCTCCCTCCCGTGTCAATGATTTTGTCATTAAGATCGCCACCGTCAACGGGACGGGCTCGGCGAGTGCCAACACGCTGCTCATGAAGTCGATCTTCCGCAGCGGCATCCCGGTGATGGGTAAGAACTACTTCCCGTCGAATATTCAGGGACTGCCGACATGGTACGAGATCCGCATATCGAAGGACGGTTACGTCGCGCGTTCGGGCAAGGTCGACATCATGGTGGCCATGAACGCCGAGACCTATGCCCGTGATGTTCGCGATGTCGCGCCGGGTGGCTATTTGATCTACGACTCGACTTGGCCGCGACCGGCACTGCTGAAGCGTGACGATGTCACGGTGCTCGGTGTGCCGCTGGCGCGTCTGTGCAACGAGAGTTTCAAGGGCGTGCGGACGCGCATCCTGATGAAGAATATCTGCTACGCCGGTGTGCTGGCAGCACTGCTCGACTTAGATGTGGCGCGCATTCGTGAACTGCTAGCCGAGACCTATGCCAAGAAGCCCGCACTGGTCGAATCCAATATGCGGGCGATACAGCTGGGCTACGACTACGCTAGGGCGAGTTTCAGCTGTCCGTTGCCGCTGCGCGTCGAAAAAATGGATAGGACCGGCGGCCATATCATGATCGACGGTAACACCGCAGCGGCGCTCGGCTGCGTCTATGCCGGGGCGACGGTTGCCGCCTGGTATCCGATCACGCCATCCACCTCGCTGATGGATGCTTTTAAGAATTTCGCTGATAAAACACGGATCGATCCGGAGACGCGCCGCGCCAACTTCGCTTTCATTCAGGCCGAAGACGAACTGGCGGCGATCGGCATGGTGCTCGGTGCCAACTGGAACGGCGCACGCTCGTTCACCGCCACCTCGGGTCCCGGCGTTTCTTTGATGAGCGAATTTTTGGGCCTGGCCTATTATGCGGAGGTGCCGGCGGTGCTGTTTGACGTGCAGCGCGTCGGGCCGTCCACGGGCATGCCCACGCGCACGCAGCAGTGCGATCTGATCTCGGCCGCCTACGCATCGCATGGCGACACCAAACATATCTGCCTGTATCCGGCGAATCCGGAAGAGTGCTTCTACATGGCCGTGCAGGCCTTCGATCTTGCCGAACGACTGCAAACGCCCGTGCTTGTGATGCTCGATCTCGATATCGGCATGAACGATTGGATGTGTCGTGATCTGGTGTGGGACGACAACTATCGACCGGACCGCGGCAAGGTGCTCGGCAAGGCCGAGCTCGAAAAGATAGCGAAATTTTACCGCTATCTCGATAAAGACGAGGACGGTATTCCGTATCGTACCTTCCCGGGCGTACATCCGAAGGGGGCGTACTTCACTCGCGGATCAGGCCATACCCAATTCGGTACCTACACCGAAGATTCGGCGGAGTATCAGTTGGTGCTCGATCGTCTGCTGCGCAAACTCGCCACGGCCAAGCGCCATGTGCCGCGGCCGGTGGTCGAAGGAGATGACAAGGCCAAGGCGGCGATCGTGTCGATCGGTAGTTGCGATGGCGCGGTACGCGAAGCGCTCGATGTCATCGCTTCGCGCGGCGTGCATCTCGACTACATGCGCGTGCGCGGGTTCCCATTCAGCGAAGAGGTTGAAAAATTCCTCGCCGATCACGAGATCATTTATGTAGTCGAACAGAATCGTGACGCGCAATTCAAG
>VGTW01000035.1 GCA_016874555.1 Gammaproteobacteria bacterium
GGTTGCTGCTGGCGCCGGCGCTGATCTGGCTCTTCGGGCTGATCCTGTTGCCGCATCTCGATCTCGCCCTGCTGTCGCTACGCGAACGCACAGGCCCGGGCGAATATGCCTTTGGGCTGGCGCAATACCGCACTTTTTTCATCGAACCCCTGTACTGGGATGTGTTCGTGCGTACGGCAACGATCTCGCTGATCGCCACGGCGCTGACCCTGCTACTCGCCTTCCCGATTGCCTGGACGATCGCCAAGCTCACCCGCGGTCGTCTGAGCGCGCTGCTTTTTGCCGTGTGCCTGATTCCTTTTTGGGTCAGCGAAACCGTGCGCACGCTAGGCTGGATGATTCTACTGCGCGAAACCGGCGTCATCCCCGGCCTGCTTGTGACGCTGGGCATCACCGAGGTGCCGATAGAAATGCTTTATCGCGATGCGACCATCCTGGTCGGCCTCGTCTACACCTCGCTCCTCTTCATGATAGTACCGCTCCACGGTAGTCTCGAGAGTCTCGATGATTCTTTGATTGAGGCGGCTTATGACCTCGGTGGTAACGGCTGGACCGTACTGCGCTCCGTGGTGATCCCGCACGCCGCGCCCGGCATCACCGCCGGCTGCATCGTGGTATTCATGCTGACGCTCGGCAATTACCTGACGGCCTCGCTGCTCGGCGGCAAGAACTCGCTGTGGTTTACCGAGCAGATCTACACGCAGTTCATCACCCGCTTCAACTGGGAGCAAGGTGCAGCATTTGGCTTCTTGCTGCTGCTGCTCTCCAGCGTGATGGTCTGGGCGGGTTTGCGCCTCAGCGGACAAAGATTTTCGGATGTCATGAGTCGGACCCCATGAGTCACAATCGATGACCAGCCGCTGATGGCCCGCCCATGATCCCCTCACTCCCCCGCCCACTTTGGCTACACGCTGCCACGATATTTTTTGTCCTGGGGTTTCTGGTGTTTTTGTTTGTGCCGCTCGTGACCGTGGCGGTATTTTCCTTCAACGATGCACCCTATCCCGCACCCCCTTGGCAAGGCTTCACGCTCGACTGGTTCACTGGTAACGAAGTGCAAGGTCGTACCGGGCTCTTCAGCGACCAGGCATTGCTCGACAGTATTCTCATCAGCATGCTGGTTGCGACTTGGGTCACAGTGCTCGCGGTGACCATTGGCACCACGAATGCATTTTTGATGGAGCGCATGAGCTTTCGCGGTCAGGGCGTACTCGCGCTCTTGATGCTGGTGCCACTCGTCATTCCGGGCGTCATCCTCGGAATCTCGATTTTGGCGTTTGCGAGCCGCGTGGCCGATCTGCTGGGTGATCTCATGGGCTGGGAGGCCGAGTTCCTTCGGCCGGGCCTGCCCCTCGTGGTGCTCGGTCAGGTGTCCTACATAATCGCCATCTCGACCTTGACCATCAGCGCACGTCTCAAGCGCTTTGACCGTACGCTCGAGGAGGCCGCCTATAACCTCGGCGCCTCGCGACTCGCCGTTCTGGGCACGATCGTGCTGCCCTATCTGCGGCCTGCGCTCATCGGCTCGGCCGCCATCGCTTTCTTGATGTCCTTCGAGAACTTCAACACCACGCTCATGCTGGTGGGCGCAGATTCGCCGCTGACCGTCATGATGTACGGCCGCATGCGCGACGGCGCCACTCCGGTACTCAATGCCGTGAGCGTATTTTTGATGGTGGCGTCGGCGGCAATCGCACTCGCGCTCATGCGTGGCGATCGGCGAGACGCTCAGCGCGGCTGATCAACGCAAAGATGTGCGCCTAGTCAGGCGCGCAGCCGCAGGTTCTGCGGATCGTAGAGCGGCTCGGTGGCCACCACCGCGCGTCGCCGCTCACCGAGAATCTCTACACTGAGTTCGGTACCGGACACCGCGAGATCGGTGCGCACATACGCGAGCGCAATGCTCTGGCGCAGACGATATCCATAGCCCCCCGAGGTCACGAGCCCCACCTGCTCATCGCCGCGGAAGACAATCGACACCGCTGCAGCATCGGCATCTGCCGCATCGACCAGTAAGGGCACGAAACGCTCACGCGGACCGCTCGCAGCCTCGCGGCACAGCGCCTCCTGACCGAGAAAGCCACAAGTTTTTTTGAGTTTGACAAAGCGATCGAGTGAGGCCATCAACGGCGTGTACTCGGTGGTAAGGTCGCCCTTCCAGCCGCGATAGCATTTTTCGAGTCGCAGGCTGTCCATGGCATAGAGACCAAAGTCATGTATGCCGAGCGACTCACCGGCGTCCATCAATAAATCATAGACCGATAACAGATATTCCGCGGGGAGGTGTAACTCCCAGCCAAGCTCACCCACATAATTAACGCGCATCGCGAGCGATCGCGTATAACCGAGTTCGATATCGCGAACCGAGAGCCAGGGAAAGTGGGCATTTGAGAGATCAGCCGCTGTGAGTTGTGACAGCAGATCTCGAGAACGCGGACCGGCTACGATCAGGGTGCCATAGCGCGCCGAAAGATTATCGATGCGCACGCCCGAAGCCGGTAGGTGTTGGTGCAACCAGTGTTCATCGTGTCGCTCGCCTGCGGCCGCGCTGATCAACCAGTAACGATCTGTATCAAAAGTCGTGAGCGTCATCTCGGTGACAATACCACCCCGCTCGTTACAAAAATAATTGAGTGCCGTACGGCCGGGCTCGGGCACCACGCCCGTTACCATGCGATCGAGCCAATCGCGCGCACCGGCGCCGCTGACTTCGAATTTGGTGAAGCCTGGCAAGTCGAGCACCGCGACCCGCTGCTGCACGGCCTCACATTCGCGCGCCACAGCGGTGTGCCAGGCAGCACGCCGGAACGACGTCTCTGGTCCCGTCGGATCGCCCGCCGCAGGAAAATACACGGCCCGTTCCCAGCCACCGCGAGCACCGAACTTAGCGCCCTTGGCGCGCAGCCGCGAGTACGCCGGCGAAGTTTTCGCGGGACGCCCCGCGGCGCGCTCCTCCGTCGGATACCCGATGCCATATTCGTTTTGGTAAGTCTCGATCGCCTTGGCCAGAGTAAACTTGTGATTGTGGCAATCGAGATAGCGGCGCGAGTCGAGCGGCCACATGTCCCACTCGGGTGTGCCGTGCGCGACCCACTCCGCAATCAACTTGCCGGCGCCACCGGCTTGCGCAATGCCAAAAGTGAACGCACAGCAATGATAAAAACCCGGTAACCCGGGCGCCGGCCCCATCAAAGGATTGCCGTCCGGCGCATAGGGAATCGGTCCATTAATGACGCGCTTGATGCCGACTGAGCCTAGGATGGGAACGCGCTCGCAGGCCGCTTCGATGTAGTTTTCGATGCGCCCGAGATCGTCATCAAAAAGTTGATGTGCGAATTGATCGGGAATGGCATCGAGCCAATGCGCCGTCGCCTGCCACTCGTAGGGACCGAGAATGAGTCCGTGACGTTCTTGTCGTAGGTAATAGCTCACGTCCGGGTCACGCAATAGCGGTAATCGATCGCTACCGCGCGCTGCAAGCTCAGGGATATCGTCGGTGACGAGGTACTGGTGCGATAGCGTGACGATCGGCAGATACTGGCCGACCATCGCCGCCACTTCGCCACCGCGATAGCCAGCCGCGTTGATGACTTTCTGTGCCTGAATCACGCCCCTGTCGGTGGTGATGCGCCATTCCCCGGAAGCCGTGCGTTCAATTGCCGTGACTCGAGTGTGACGATGGATGGTCGCGTCCGCATCGCGCGCGCCCTTGGCGAGTGCCTGCGTCAATTGCGCGGGATCAATGTCGCCATCGTACGGGTCATAGAGCCCGGCCTTGAGGCCGTCGGTGGTGATGAAGGGATAGCGATCGTACAGTTCCGCAGGCGTCAACATCTCGAACTCGATGCCCTGCGCACGCGCCTGGGATACCACGTGCTTAAACTCATCGACACGATCTGCGGTGTGCGCCAACCGAATGCTGCCGGTGACGTGATAGTTAATGTCGTAGCCCACACGCTGCGAAAGTTGCGAGTAAAGCCGTGTGCTGTGACGCTGTAGCTTGATGAGATTCCACGAGGTCGAAAAATTCGGGCAATTACCCGCGGCATGCCAGGTGGAACCCGCCGTCAATTCATCCCGCTCAAGCAGCACCGCATCGGTGACCCCGAGTTGCGTTAGGTGATAGAGCGCACTGCAACCCACGGCGCCACCGCCGATGATGACCACCTCAGCATGCGTTTTCATTGAACGAACTCCTAAACCTTGATGCGCTCGCCTTTCGGGTCGTACCAAGGCTGCAGCTGTACGCAGGCTGCATGACGAACGCCCGCCACTTCGATTTCCCAACGCCCGGCAGTCAACCAATCGGGCGTGACGCCCGCCTCGCGGTGTACATAGCCCATGCCGATCGAGCGCTCGATGCGATGACCCCACGCGCCGGAGTGTGTTGAGCCGACGATCTCGCCATCACGAATGATCGGTTCCTCGTGGTAGAGCATCGGTGTCGCGGTCGAGTCATCTTCGAGCATGACCTGCACTAGTCGCTTCGGCAGCGTACCGCGCTGTTTTTGCACTAGCAGCGCGTCGCGACCAATGAAACCGCCTTCTTTGTCCCAAGCCACGGTGAAGCCAAGACCCGCTTCGAGCGGTGTGTCTTCATCTGCGATGTCGTGACCCCAGTGACGGTAGCCTTTTTCGACGCGACACGCAGCCATCGCGTGATAACCCGCATGCTGCAAGCCGAACTCCACCCCACCCTCGACCAAACGTTCATAGACATCGAGTACCTGCTCGGCGGGGATGTACAGCTCCCAGCCGAGCTCGCCCACATAAGTGATACGACTCGCTCGAACTCGCGCATAGCCGATTTCAATTTCGCGTGATTGTCCGAAGGGATGTGCAGCATTGGACAAATCTGCACCCGAGACTTTCGCTAGTAGCGCCCGGCTCCGCGGGCCCATGACGCCGAGCATTGCAATGCCCGCTGTGACATCGGTCACTGCGCAATGCAGCGCGGGGTGATCGTCGAGATAACGAGTGAGCCAGGCGAGATCGCGCGTCTGACAAATGGCCGAAGTCACCACCAAGAATTTATTGGCTTCGAGACGTGTGATCGTGAGATCCGCTTCGATGCCGCCGCGTTCATTTAGCCATTGCGTATAAATAACACGTCCGGGCGCAACATTGAGATTACTGGTTGAGAGCCGATTGATCACCGAACACGCATCACGGCCCTGCACCAAGTATTTGGCGAAGCAGGTTTGATCGAATAGCGCCACGGCGTCGCGAACCGCACGACATTCATTGCCGCAGTAATCAAACCAGTTCTGCCGACCGTAGGAATATTCGTAGCGGGGCGCGACACCCGCTGGCGCAAACCAATTGGGACGTTCCCAGCCTGCGGTCTCACCCATGCAGGCGCCGAGCGCGAGCAATCGATCATGCAAGGGCGTGCGCCGTGCGCCACGCGCGGTTTTGTACTGGTAGTAGGGCCAGTGCATGGCGTACAAAAGCCCCAGCGTCTCGACCGTGCGGTCGTGTAGGTAGCGACGGTTGGACTGAAACGGCAGTGCACGGCGGATATCGACGTCGGCAAGATCCATCGGCGGTCTGCGATCGACAATCCACTGCGCGACCACTTTGCCCGCGCCGCCACTTGCCGCAATACCCACCGAATTGAAACCCGTCGCCACGAACAGATCACGAACTTCAGGCGCCTCGCCGATGTAGTAGCGATCATCCGGGGTGAAGCTCTCGGGGCCATTGAAGAAAAGCTGGATGCCAGCATCGGCCAGCACCGGCACGCGGCGCACCGCTGCGGCCAGAATGGGCTCGAAATGATCGGCGTCTTCGGGCAGAGAATCGAAGCAGAAACTCTCAGGAATTCCGCTCATGCCCCAAGGCTTGGCTACCGGCTCAAAGCAACCCATCAAAATTTTTCCGGCGTCTTCTTTATAATAAGCGCATTCATCGTAAACGCGCAGCACCGGCAGGTTCGACGGCAACTGGGCGATCGGCTCGGTGACGATGTAGAAGTGCTCGGCTGCGTGCAGCGGAATCGACACCCCCGCCGCCTGACCGAGTGCATGTGACCACATGCCAGCACAGAGCACGACGGTATCGGCCTCAACGTAACCAGACGCCGTCTCGACGCCGACCGCCCGTCCTTTTTCGACACGGATGCCCTGCACTTTGGTGTTCTCGAATATTTTGGCGCCACGCATGCGCGCGCCACGCGCAAACGCCTGCGTGGTATCGATGGGATTGGTCTGACCGTCCCTACGAATGAAAATACCGCCGACGAGATCACCGACCTCGAGCAGCGGCCAGCGCTCGCGGATCTCCTCCACTCGAAGGTGATCGATCTCCAGACCAAACGTTTTGCCCATCGAGGCGCCGCGATAGAGCTCCTCAAGACGCGCAGGCGTCTTAGCAACGCTGATCGAGCCGTTTTGTTTAAAGCCCGTCGCCTGCCCCGTCTCGGCCTCAAGCGATCGATACAGCTCCGTGGTGTATTTGGCAAGCTCGGTCAGATTGCGGGTCGCACGTAACTGCCCGACGAGACCCGCCGCATGCCAAGTCGTGCCACAGGTGAGCTGCTTGCGCTCGAGCAGCACGACGTCGCTGATACCGATCTTCGTGAGGTGATACGCGGTCGAGCAGCCGGCCACACCGCCGCCGACGATCACCACGTTCGCGTGGCTGGGGAGCGACATCGCGACTCAGCGCTTCAGCATTGCCGAACGCTCGAGCCTGACCGAATAGCGCTGCCGAATCGCCTCGTCGATTTTTTCCGGGATATGTACCGGAGGATCGCCAGCGAGTATGTCGCGTACGCGCTGCGCAGCGCGCTCGAGCGCATCGGTAGAACCCTGCTCCGCCCACTCGTTCGGACTGCGGCGGTCGCCAATGGCCGGATAGAGGTACTCGGTCTGCATCAGCTCGAGCGTCTGCGGACTGCCGAGATAGTGCCCGGGGCCGTTGAGGCAAACATCTTTGATGGTCTCGAAGGACAGCCGCTCTTCGTTGACCTCGATTCCTTTGATGGTGCGCTGCGTGGCGCCGATGATGTCGTTGTCGATCACCAGACTTTCGAGCGAGAAGCCGAGCAGGCTCGCGTGCATGCCCGCCGATTCATAGATGAGATTGGCACCGGAGTTGCCAACCAAAGCATGGTTGAGGGCTTTTTCGCCCGCCGACTGGGCATCGGCCACCTTCGAGTCGGTCATACCCGAAGCGGTGCCGATCGTCAGGTCATAGAAATTGCCCATCTGTCCGGCAGCCGCGGACAGCAACGCCTGTTCCGGACTACCGCCGGACATCGCACCGGTACGCAGATCAGATACGAAACACCAAGTACCAAAAATTGCGGGCGCGCCGGGCTTGATCGCGTTCACGTACACGATGCCCGCGAGCACTTCCGCGACCTCTTGCGCAAGTGCACCGGCAAGCGCTGCCGGAGCCGTGGCTCCCGCCTGCCCTGCCGACAACAAGAGCACCGGCATGCCGCCAAGCACCGCCATCTCGAGACAACGACAGGCATCTGCCGCGAATTTCATCGGTGGCACGACGAAGCAGTTGGACTGACTGACGAACGGGCGCTCGCGCCATTTGTCTTCGCCACCGGCGATCGCATGCAGCATCTGCAGCGAGGCCTGAAGGTTATCGGGGTGAACCCAACTGCTACCGACATGTTTAGTGGTGCTGCTCACCGCAGCGTAGCAAGTGTTGAAATCCATTTCGAACGGATCGGGAATATCGCGCGGCACGACGGCGCGCTGAAAGAAATGGATGTGCTCCATTTGATCGACGACCCGACCGATGTTGTAGAGATCGCGGATGGTCGATTCTCGATAACTGCCCGAGGCATCGACCATATTGACCGCAGCGCCCGCCGTGCCGAAGTAGGCGCGCTTCTCCCAAGGCTCGAGGTCGTGACGCAGATCTTGTCCGTGCAGGGTGAACTTACGCCCGGCCTTGGCAACCATATCCTCCACGAGCGCGCGGGGGAAAAGCAATCGCCCCATGTCGCTCATTTCGCAGCCCGCAGCAGTCATAATCTCGATGCCGGATTCGGTGGCATCCGCGAGCCCGACCTCGGCAAGCAACCGCAGCGCTGTCTGATGGATCTGGTCGATGCCGTGCTTAGTCAGCGGTTGGAAACGACCGCTTTGCATGCCTGGACGGACCGGGCGCAGGTGATCAGGCAGGGGACCAGAGCGCTGGGCTCTGCGGGCATCACGACCAGAGGGACGCCGGGCAGTCTGCGGTTCGCTCACTTTGAAACTCCAACAAGAGATTTGCGAGTTAGTATCTCATTTATCGCCTCAGATAGAGCACTTGCACTCCGATGCCCGATACCGATTCGTTGCTGCCGTTGCGCCCCGATACCGAAGTCTCGGCAAGAAAGTTTAGTGTCCCGCGAGACATGATGGTGCCGGCGTTCAGTCAACGCTCCGAGTACGTCCCTGAGATCGACCCTGCCTACCACTTCGACCCTGACACCACCCTCGCCATCCTCGCGGGCTTTGCCCACGATCGCCGCGTGATGGTCCAGGGCTATCACGGTACCGGCAAATCGACGCATATCGAACAGGTCGCCGCACGTCTCAACTGGCCGTTGATTCGCATCAATCTGGATGGCCACGTGAGTCGCATCGATCTCATCGGACGCGATGCCATCGTGGTGACGGACGGTCGACAGGTAACCGAGTTTCGGGAGGGGCTGCTGCCTTGGGCAATCCAGCGACCGGTCGCACTGCTGTTCGATGAGTACGACGCGGGCCGCCCTGACGTGATGTTCGTAATACAGCGAGTGCTCGAATCGAGCGGCAAGCTGACACTGCTCGACCAAAATCGGGTCATCACGCCGAACCGTTTTTTCCGGCTCTTTGCTACCAGCAATACCATCGGACTCGGCGATTCCTCAGGTCTCTATCACGGCACCCAGCAGGTGAACCAAGGACAGATGGATCGCTGGTCGATCGTTGCCGTGCTTAATTACCTGCAGCACGACGTCGAAGCCGCGATCGTCGACGGTAAGGTGCCGGGTTATGAAGACAGCGCAGGTCAACGCAACATCAAAGCGATGGTCAGGGTCGCTGACATGACCCGCAACGCCTTCATGAACGGGGATATTTCGACCGTCATGAGCCCGCGCACAGTCATCGCCTGGGCGCAAAATGCGAAAATCTTTGGTGATCTCGCGCTCGCATTCAAAGTCAGCTTTCTCAATCGCTGCGACGAGCTCGAGCGCCCAACCATCGCCGAGTTCTATCAGCGTGCCTTCGGTGTCGAGCTTGCGCTCGGCTCGTCACAACTCAAGGTGCTTTAAATGTACACCACTCGTCCGCTCGTGATGGCGACGCTGGCTGTGGCGCTCGTACTCAGTGCCGTCACATCGCTCGCGTCTGCAGGCGTGGAGCCTGTTGCAGCGGCCTCTGCAGCAGCGCGTAAACCCACGCCGCTGCAAGTCAAAGCTCGCGAAATGTTCGCCCGCATCATCAGCTTCAAAAGCATCGCCCCGGGAAACGAAACGCCGCAGCTCGTCGACTATCTTGCAGGCGAGTTGCGCGCTGCGGGGTTCGAAGAAAAAGACATGTTGCGCGGGCGACTCGCTGAAACTGCCTATTTGGTGGTGCGGTACCGCGGTCGACCGCTCGCAGGCACAGCGCCACTCAAGCCTGTATTGCTGTTGTCGCATCTCGATGTCGTGCCGGCGCTGAAAGAACACTGGAAGCGCGATCCCTTTAGACTCGATGAAGTTAACGGATTTTTTTATGGTCGCGGGACGCTCGATGTCAAACCCGGCGTAACCTCGCTCGTGATGCTGTTTTTGCGCTTGAAACAGGAAAACTTTGTACCGACGCGCGATCTCGTGATGGTATTGAGCGGTGACGAAGAAACGACCGGCGCCACCACGAGCAAGCTCCTCGAAGAGCACCGCGATTGGGTCGACGCCGAATACGCCCTCAACACCGATGCAGGCGGCGGTACGCTCGATCGCGAGGGACGCGCACGGTCGTACAACATTCAAACAGCCGAAAAAACTTACGCAAGCTATAAACTGAGCGCGTACAACCCGGGCGGTCACAGCTCTCAACCCCGCGCCGACAACGCCATTTACGAGCTCGCTGATGCCTTGAAGGCCGTGCAGGCTTATCAGTTTCCGGTGCAGTGGTCGGCCACTACATTGGGTTTTTTCAAAGCGACCGGTGCCATCACCGACGGGCCTTTAGGCGCTGCCATGCGCAATTTCGCGGCGAACCCGGGCGATTCGAACTCGGCTGCCGAACTCGCCAAGCATTCGGTGTACATCGGTGCGACCCGCACCACCTGCATCGCCACAATGTTGCGCGCGGGCCATGCCGAGAACGCCCTTCCGCAGCAGGCAACCGCGACGGTCAATTGCCGAATTTTTCCGGGCGTCACTCCGCAGGCGATTCGTGACACTTTGCAAAAAGTCGTCGGCGAACGTATCGAAGTCGAGACGATCGATAACCCTCGTTACAGCGACGCCTCGCCGCTGCGCCAAGATCTGGTCGATGCTGTGACCGCTGCCGTGCATGCGCGTCACCCCGGTATCCCCATCATCCCCGTCCAAGAATCAGGCGCGACGGATGGTCTCTTCTATCGTGCTGCGGGCATTCCGACCTACGGCATCAGCGAGACTTTTATCCGCAACGAGGATCAGTTTGCACACGGGCTCGACGAGCGCATTCCCGCCCGGTCTTTTTATGAAGGGCTTGAGCATTGGTACCGCATCGTGCAGACCCTCTATGCGCCACCCAAGAGTACGGCCAGTACGCTATGGATCGACTGCGGCCGCTTAATCGATGGTGTTTCGAACAACGTACGTGAGCAGCAACGCTTGCAGATCGAAAACGAACGCATTGTATCGGTGCGGACGATGGCCGCCAGCGGCGCGAATACAAAAAACATCCCTCAGGCTGCGGCCTATCTCGATTTAAGTGCGCACACCTGCATGCCGGGTCTGATCGATTTGCACACTCATCTGACAGATATCCCGGAGAACACCGTCGATTTTCGGATCTACCCGCGTCGCAGCCCCGAAGATCATCTCCGGATTGCAAGACCAAACGCCGCAGCAACTTTGCAGGCAGGCTTCACCACCGTTCGCGATGTTGGCGGTTATGTGGGCGGACTCGATCGCGAGTTACGCGATGAAATCAACGCTGGCCGCATCCAGGGCCCGCGCATGCAGGTGGCGATCGGCTATCTCACGATCTCGGGCGGTGGCGGCGATATGCTGCTGCCTGGCTTTCCACGCGTCGAGGCCCGGACCCCACTCGCGCGCCTGCGTCGCGGCGTTGCCAAGGGACCCGGGCAATTTGCCGCGCGGGCCCTTAATTTTCTCGACGATGGTGCCGACGTCCTCAAAATAATCGCCTCGGGCGCAGTATTATCACCGGGTGGCGTGCCGGGCTCGCCCGAAATGACAACCGAAGAAATTTCTGCAGTGGCGCGCCAAGCTCATGCTCGCGGCAAGCGCCTGGCCGCCCATGCGCACGGAGCGCGCTCAGTCAAAGAAGCGATCCGCGCCGGGGCCGACACTATCGAACATGCCTCGCTGATCGACGAAGAGGGGCTACTGCTTGCGCGCGCCAAAAACGTTGCCCTAGCCATGGATGTCTATAACGGCGATTACATCGATACAGAGGGTCGTCGACAGGGCTGGCCCGCCGAATTCCTCCAGAAAAACATTGACACCACCGAGGCGCAGCGCCGAGCTTTCACTCGTGCCGTACAACTTGGCGTACCCATCGTTTTTGCGACCGATGCCGGGGTGTATCCGCACGGCCTCAATGCGCGGCAGTTTCGTATCATGGTCGAGCGCGGTATGACACCGATGCAGGCAATCCAATCAGCGACCGGTACCGCCGCGCGCTACATGGGTTGGGACGATCGTGTCGGCGCTCTGCTGCCCGGTCGGTACGGCGATCTCGTAGCGGTGCGTAACGATCCGCTGCGAGATATCAGCGCACTCGAACGCATCGATGTGGTCGTCAAAGGCGGCGCAGTGCTAAAAAGCGATACGGTCGTCGACGGCGACGCGCTCGTGAAAACCCCGACGACGACGCGGTCGGGCACGTGATCCGCAATCGCTCCATCGCCAGTGTCGCGATTACCGCTGTCTCGCTCGCCGGCACCGCAAACCTTGGACAAAGCGCAGGGCCATCTCCAGCGCCGACGAGTTTGCGCGTCATGACGTTCAACATTTGGTATGGAGGCGAGCAAGTCAACTTCGCAAGTGTCGCCGAGGTAATTCGTGCAAGTGACGCCGATGTTATCGGTATTCAGGAACCTGAGGGTAACCTGCGCAGGCTCGCTGCTGCAGCCGGATACGCCCACGTGGATACCCGCCGCAATCTGCTGGCACGTTTCCCCATTTTTGATGGCGACCTGCATGCTTGGGTGATGGTGCGCCCAGGCGAAGTGGTCGCCGTCGCGAATACTCACTTGAGCAGTGATTTGTATGGTCCCGAATCCGTGCGTGATGGTGCTGCGCTCGAGGCCGTACTCGCCGACGAAGAGCGTAGCCGTGTCCCCGAACTGCGCCCCCTACTCAAGCTTGCCAATTTGCCTGCCGGTACACCGATTTTTTTGACGGGCGATTTCAACACGCCTTCGCATCGCGATTGGAGTATGCGGATGCAAAGCCAGCGTCCCGCGACGATTCGTTACCCGATCGAGTGGCCGGTGACTCGCATGCTCGAAAATGCCGGGTTTCGTGATTCCTTCCGCGAGGTTTACCCCGACCCTACGCAGCGCCCAGGCTTCACCTGGACCGCAGGAATGCCACACCCGTACCTAAGACCGCGCGAGACCATTGACCGCATCGATTTTGTTTGGACCAAGGGCCCCGTCGAAACGCTGCGCAGCGAGATCGTGGGTGAGCCCGGCGGTGACGGCGTCGATATCGCCATCAACCCCTACCCTAGCGATCATCGCGCCGTCGTCTCGACGTTCCGTGTCGTGCCTACGCCCGCGCTCGCACTCATCAGCGTCGCGCCGCGCGTTGTGACCAAAGGCGAGGATGCGCTGGTGCGTGCGTACGATCCGCGCTCGGAAGGCTGGCGAGTCGTGATCGTTCGCGCGGGCGCTGCGGCCGCCAACGCCGTCCTGCGACTCGAGGAGTCGGTCACAGCGTGGCGACCCGCGGGGCGCTTTGCGACGCGCAGCCTCGCGAGCGGGGAATACGACGCGATTTTACTCGCTGAAAATGGTAATGAAATCGCCCGTAACGGCTTTGCTATTCGCGACCCGGCGCTGCCGGTGCAACTACTCATCCCGGTCACCGGGACCCGCGGCGGCGAGCCAATGCGTGTCCGGTGGTCGAATGGACTGGGTAACAAGCACGACTCGATCGGCATCTTTCGGGTCGGTGCTGCCGTCGGCGATGCGCTCGCGCGCGGCTACCTCGATGCGCGTTACGCCGGCGAAATCATGATACCGACCAGCACGGCGGACGGACCCATCGCGCCAGGTACCTATGAGCTGCGCTTCTTGCGCGATGATTCACCGACGGTCGAGGCCACGCTGCCGTTCCGATTGTTGTAAGTCGACCGGAAAAGAGGGACAGCATGTCGGAAGGTAGCTTGGTTTCGAGACGCAGTCGGGAAAGTCGCAGAGCGGTACGCAGCCAGCAAGGGATGGCGAAGCTCGCCTACATTCAGCGGAAAATCCCGGTCGTCGAGCTGCTGCATGCCGAAGCCATCGAGATCATCGAGTACAATGCTGAAACCATCCTTCAAGAGATCGGTATCGAGTTTCGCCGCGATCCGATTTCGCTGCAGCTTTGGCGTGAGGCGGGCGCCGATGTCACCGGTGAGCTCGTGCGCTTCCCGCGCGGCCTGTGTCATAAGCTGCTCGAGACGGCACCAAATATTTTTGCAGTTCATGCACGAAACCCCGCCAAGACGGTGCAGATCGGTGGCGATGCCACGGTGTTTTCGCCCGTAGGTGGCCCACCCTTCGTCACTGACCTCGATCGCGGTCGACGCTATGCGACCTTCGAAGATTTGACCAACTTCATCAAACTTGCGCATACCGCGCCAGCGATTCACTTTCTGGGTGGCAGTGCCTGCGAACCGATGGATATTCCGTCGGGGAAACGGCATCTTGATGTGCAGTACGCCTACTTTCGCTACAGCGATCAGGCCTGCGAGGGGACCCCAGAAACCCCCGGTCACGCAGCCGATGCCATTCGGATGGCACAAATTTTGTTTGGTGATGATTTTGTCGATTCGCATGCGGTGCTTCTCGGGAACATCAACTCGAATTCGCCGCTTACCTTTGATGGTCGCATGCTCGGGGCGCTACGCGAGTTTGCGACGCATAACCAAGGTAGCATCGTGGTGCCTGCAGTACTCGCCGGGGCGATGGGGCCGGTCACACCCGCCGGCTGCATGGCGGAAGTTTTGGCCGAAACTTTGGCGGGCTTGGCACTCACGCAGCTCGTCCGGCCTGGCGCGCCAGTGATCATGGGCTCTTTCGTTGGCGCCGTCTCCATGCGTTCGGGATCTCCCACCTTCGGTACGCCCGAGGCCACGCAGATGATCTTCGCCACCGCTCAGCTGGCCCGGCGCCTCGGCGTGCCCTGTCGCAGCGGTGGCTCGCTGTGTTCCTCAAAGATTGCCGACGCACAGGCGGCTTACGAAAGCGCACATACCCTGCTGCCGACGTTGCTCGCGGGAGTGCATCTGGTGACCCACGCTGCAGGCTGGCTCGAGGCAGGACTGGTTGCGGGCTACGAAAAATTCGTCATGGATGCCGATCAACTCGCGATGATGCAATCGCTCGCTGCGGGGATGGATCTCAGCGAGCGGGGTCAGGCGATGGATGCGATACGCGAAGTCGGTCCCGGCAGTCATTTCCTCGGCTGCTCGCATACGCTCGCCAACTTCGAGACAGCGTTCTATCAATCGAACATCGCCGACTATTCCTCGTTCGAGCAATGGTCAAGCGAGGGCAGTTTAACCGCCGAGCAACGGGCCAACGGCGTCTGGAAAAAAATGCTGCGTGAGTACAGCGACCCGGGTCTCGATCCGGCACGCGATGAAGCATTACAAGAGTTCATGATCCGCCGCAAATCAGAACTCGGCGATGCGGTGGAGGAAGATTGAAAGTCGCCAGGCCCCTCGCCGTAGCAACTGCACCATTCGCCAAACCCGCTGCACCGCGCCCATTCGAGCGAGTTCTTGCCGAGGCGACACGGGCGCTTGCCGGCGATACCGATCTGCGCGTGATCTTTGGCCCCACGGGGCCACGACTCGAAGGCGATCGGATTACGCTACGACCGATCCCAGAGAACCCCTCGCCGGAGGCGTTGACCCTGGCGCGCGGGCAGGCCGATCGACTCGCCTTGCGGCATGCGTATCACAACCCACAGCTGCATACACGCTATCGACCCACGGGCTATCGCGCCCGGACGCTTTTCGACGCGCTAGAAGACGCGCGCTGTCTGTCGCTGGGCGCTCGCGATCTCGCTGGCGTCAACGCTAACCTAGCCGCAGTGCTGCACGATGAGCTGCGTCGCAGCAATATTTTGCGCGGCCCTGGCGATACCACGGAAGGTATGTCGCAAGCGCTGACGCTGCTGCTGCACGAACAGCTCGCAGGCCTTGCCATCCCTGCCGAAGCGCAAGCACTCGTCGCCCGCTGGCAGTCATTCTTTGACAGGCGGGCGACCGCAAGCTTGCAGCGTCTCAGAAAACATACGCTCGATCAGGAGGCCTACGCGCTCGAGCAACATCAGTTGCTGCGTACACTTGGTTTAGATCATGAGATTTCGACCCCACCGCCGAGTACACCAATCAAGCCTACGGCGGCCGTAACGCTACCGGCACCGACGCACGTCAATCCTCGTAGCATCTATGCCGCCGACGGTGACGTACAAGCAGCCAAAGAAATTGCCGTGGAGGACGAGTCGGATATCGAACCGCAGCGACCCTCGAGCGAAACGCGCTCGCCGCAAGCGAAAGACCCGGCCGAGGATGGCAGTGAGCAATCGCCGGCCGGCAGTCGTCTTAGTCGCGTGGGCGATACCGGTGCCAGTCACCCCAACCACAGTTATCGCGTCTACACGCGGGCCCACGACGAAATTCTAGAGGCGACGGATCTTTGCAGCAGCGAGGAGTTACTGCGACTACGGAGGGTGCTCGATGAGCAGACCAGGCAACTGCCGGGTATCGTCGCCCGCCTTGCGCGCAAGCTCGAGCGCGTACTGCGCGCGCAGCAGCGTCGTCGCTGGAATTTTGATCTCGAAGAAGGCGTTCTCGATGCCGCACGCCTAGCGCGAGTCCTAACGGACCCCCTCGTACCGTTAGCATTCAAACAAGAGACCGAAACTGACTTTAAAGATACCGTCGTCACGTTGTTACTCGACAACTCGGGCTCGATGCGCGGCCGACCCATCCTGCTAACTGCCCTGTGTGCAGACCTGCTCGCGAAAACGCTGGAGCGCTGCGGCGTCACCACCGAGATCCTCGGTTTCACCACCGTCGAGTGGGATGGCGGCAAGGCCAGACGCGACTGGATTGTCGCCGGCGCGCCGCGAAATCCTGGCCGACTCACCGACGTACGCTACATCATCTACAAATCGGCGGATATCGCCTGGCGGCGCTCACGCAGCAACCTTGGTCTGCTGCTGCGCGATGATCTGATGAAAGATAACATTGACGGCGAAGCCTTGTGGTGGGCGTATCACAGATTGTGCGCCCGACCCGAGCAGCGTCGAATACTGATGGTGATCTCCGACGGCGTACCACTCGAGCAAACGACCTTGTCGGTGAATCCGGGCGGCTACCTCGATCAGCACCTGCGTCAGGTGATTAAGTGGATCGAGGAACGCTCGCCCGTTGAACTCGCGGCCGTGGGCATCGGCCACGATGTCGGGGACTATTACTCGCGGGCGTTGGCGATCGGCAGCATCGACGAATTGGGCACCGCGATGATCGGCAAGCTCGCCGAGTTATTCGTACCGCGCTGACCACGCGACCAACTCTTGATGACTTGCGCTCGTCGGAAAATTACTTGAGCTCGTCGGGGAAACCTGGCGCGCGCAAATCGGTGCCGAGCGCATCCTCGAGCAACTTCACGATCTGCGTCGATTGCGCTTCACCGCCGTACTGCGAGCGCCCACGACGGAAAATCTGTTCGGTGAGCCCGGCGAGCTCCAGCGGCACACCGAACTTACGGCCGTATTCATAGGCGAAGCCAAGATCTTTGCAGGCGAGATCCATGGTGAATTTGATATTGTAGCTGCCATTGAGGACGAGCTGGCTTTCGGTCTCGTGAACGAAGCTGGTGCCAGAGCTCGCCTTGATCGCATGGAACGCCTGGGCGAGATCAAGACCACCGCGCTTGGCGAGCATCAGCGCCTCGCCGGCTGCCACCAAATGAATGAACGCGAGCGTGTTGGTGATGACCTTGATCACACTCGCCTTGCCGAGCTCACCCATGTAGAAAGTTTGCCCGCCCATCGCCTGCAGGGCCTCACGGTGTTTCTCGAATACGGCCTGCTCGCCGCCCACCAATACCGTGATCTTGCCAGCTGCTGCCAAATGCACGCCGCCGGTCACCGGACACTCGAGTGTCGCGATCCCGCGCTCCGCGGCAATCGCCGCCACGCGCTTGATCTCGCGCTCGTCGGTCGTGCTCATTTCGATCCAGGTGCCGCCCTCGCGCAGCCCCTGCAGCACGCCGTCGGGACCCAACAACACGGCGTTCGAGGCGGCGGGTGACGGCAAACAGGTAATGACGCAGTCCACCTGTTCGGCGAGAGTACGCGGCGAATCCGCCCAGATGCAGCCAGCGTCGAGCAGCGACCGCGCAGCCTCGCGATGCAAATCATGGACGACGACGGTTAGGCCC
>VGTW01000036.1 GCA_016874555.1 Gammaproteobacteria bacterium
GCGCTTTTGTGCACCCGAACAATCGGCAGCGCTCACCGCCCTATTTACGGTCGAACAAGAGGTACTCGCGAGCTTGCGCGGTGAACTCGAACATCAAGTGGCGCACGCGCGTCTTGAGTGGTGGCAGGACGAGTTGACGCAACTCGCAGCGGGTGCGTCCCGACATCCTGCTACCCGCGCCTTGGCCCGAGCCGCCGCGCAGCAACATCGCTCGCCGCCCGATTTGCGTTCGCTCACAGAGCACGTTCGCGTGGACCTCGCGGGCGTTGCCTTCCTCACCCGCGACGAACTCGACCAACATTTGCGGGCCTGGGGTAACAGCGTATTTCGCGAGGCCGCCCTTGGCGCCAACGTCCCAGCGGCCATCGCCGAGCAACTCGCGAATCGCGCGGGCTCACTGGTGCGCGAGCTTGAGTTATTGGCCGAGTTTTCACGGCACGCCAGAGCAGGCCGAATTTATCGACCATTCAGCGATCCGACCGACTCGCACGTGCGTTGGCAGGCCGACCCGCTAGGCGGTGCCGAACGTGCCGACATCGCAGCACGCGAGCAATTTTTGCTGCAGCAGATTTGCGACACTGCCACGGCGACGACCGCTGCGGCGCGCCCCGCGCTGCGCGTACCCCTACTTTGGATGAGTTACGCCGTCGAGCGCAGCCAGCGCGAGCGCCCGAAGGGCGAGAACAGCACGTCCGACGACAGCAAGCAATCTGTTAGCACTGCGCTGCAGCGTGCCCTTAGCAGTTGGCGGAGCGCCCTCGCCCTGTCCCGCGGCGAGTTGCCGCGGGCGCTCCGCTGCTGATTTTTTTGACCACTCGATTTAGCCCAAGGATCTGTACCGATGACCGCCGAGACCTACACCGACTTCGACCCTCGACGCATTACGCTCGCTGCCGATGAGTTGCGCGGCAGAGTCATTGCCATCACCGGATCCACCGCAGGCCTCGGTCGCGCACTAGCCCTCGAGTGCGCGCGACGCGGCGCCGAGGTGGTGCTCATGGGTCGTAACATCAAAAAACTCGAGACAGTCCATACCGAAATCGCCGCCTTGCGTTCGGCAAGCGGCGCGCCAGCGGCCGAAGCCGTGATCGCCCCACTCGACCTCGGAAAAGCAGTCGCTGACGACTTTGATGCGATCGCTCTTTCGCTGATGCAGCGTTGGGGTCGACTCGACGGGCTCGTGCATAATGCTGCGATCCTCGGCGTTCTGGGACCTATCGAAGATTACGACGTGCCGACTTGGATGAAGGTCATGCATGTCAACCTAACTGCACCGTTCGCGCTGACCCAGGTGCTGCTGCCGGTGCTGCGCGCCTCGACAGATGCCAGTGTGCTTTGTCTGTCGAGCGCGGTCGGCCGTCGCGGCCGCGCCTACTGGGGCGCTTACGCTGTGTCGAAGTTCGGTCTCGAGGGCTTAATGCAGGTGCTGGCGGATGAGCTCGAAAAAACCACCGTGCGCGTTAATTCTTTGAATCCGGGACGCGCGCGCACCCAAATGCGCCGACAAGCCTACCCTTCGGAAGCCGCAGAGACGCTACCCCTGCCAGAGTCGCTGACGGCACCGATGATCGCGCTGCTCGGCCCGCAAGCCCGCGGTGTCAGCGGTCGCGCCTTCGACGCCCAGTAATCTCCGCGACGAATCACGCCAACACCGCTCACGCCAAGGGTTCGGCCCCGAGAGCTGCAACCTCTTTACTGGTCAAAGACCGAAAGTGACCGCGATTGAGGTCACGGGTGAGTGCGAGCGGCCCGAGCGCGGTGCGCGTGATGCGGCTCACGAACGCGCCCTGCCGCTCGAACAGTCGACGCACGTCCTTGCCGCTTGCGCCGATGGCCAGTAAGCGATACCAAAGGTTGGCGCTTTCGGCCTCCTGCTCCGATCCCTCGACCTGGACGCCCTCAAGACGACGGCCGTCATCGAGCTCGCCGAGCCGAATATTGTCAAGGTGACTGTCCTCTAGCTCACCGCGTACCCGCACCAAAAATTCGGTGGGCCAACGACGTACACGACGCTGCAGGCGCTCGGCGAGTACGCCATCGGTGGTTACCAGCTCAAGACCACCATCCACTCGCGGCATAGGCGAAATCGCCAAAAATCGGCGCCCCGTACGGCGCGGCAGTCGCGCGATCAAGCCCTCGGTTAAAGAATCTCCGGTCGATCGATGGCAAAGAAACAACGAAGCTTCCGTTTTGACGCGTGAGGGATCGCGGCTGCGTCTGACCACCCGCCCATCGACCCGCAACTCGTCACGTCCCGATACCCGCGCACCGATCTCGGCCACCGCGCCATTGACGGTGATCCGTCCAGCGCGGATCCATTCCTCGGCCTCGCGACGGGAGGCAAGGCCGGCCTGTGCCAAAATTTTTTGAATGCGCTCGGCCGTAGGGGCGGACGCACTGGGCGGTCGTCGCGTTCTCTCAGGCCTTAGCATCAACCGCTTCAGTGGTATCGCTCGCCGCGAACACATCGACCACTTCAGAGGCATCGTCGACATCCGCATGCGGCGCGTTATGCTCGGCGATCGGCGCCGGCTCGTCGGCCTCCAGCAGAACAAGAGGAGGGTTCAGGTCAACCATCTCCTTCACTTCAGCGAGCGGTGGCAACTCGTCGATTGCGCGCAGTCCAAAGTAATCCAGGAACGACTTGGTGGTGCCGAGGAGCTCCGGGCGACCGGGCACATCGCGGTGACCCACGACGCGCACCCACTCGCGCTCCATCAGCGTCTTGACGATGTTGGGATTAACGGCCACGCCGCGCACGGACTCGATCTCGGCGCGGGTGATCGGTTGCCGGTACGCGATCAATGCCAAGGTTTCGAGCAATGCCCGCGAATACTTTTGTGGGCGCTCCGGCCATAACCGGCCGATCTCGCGCGCGTACTTCGCACGCACCTGAATGCGCCAGCCACTGGCGGTTTCTTTGAGCTCGATTGCCCGGTCTGCGTAGTGTACCGCCAATTCGCTCAGCGCGGCGCTGATCTCAGTCTTGTCCGGCCTACCATCCTCGTCGAAGAGCTGCGCGAGCTCGCTCGCCGCCATCGGTTTGCCGGCCGCCAGCATTGCCGCTTCGAGCACGTTACGGATGTGATGTGCGCTCATCGATTGTTCTCGTCAGAGTCAACGGTACCAGGCTCGACCGGGCCCGTGTCGACGGGCGATGCGCCATCGACCAGACGCAGACGCGAGGCCTGCGCTGCGCGCACATACAGCGGACCATAAGTTTCGGTTTGCACGAGATCGATCAAACCCTCGCGCACCAATTCAAGCAGGGCCACGAAGGTCACGGTCACGCCCATTCGACCCTCGTCCGGCTTGAAGAGTCTGACAAATTCCACGAAGCCGCCGTTCTCGACGGCCGCCAGCACATCGGTCATGCGGGCGCGAACTGAAAGACGCTCGCGCTGCACATGGTGATGACCAAACATCGCAGCGCGTGCCACCACGTCGCGGAGGGCGACGATCATCTCCTGCAGTGTCGCCGTAGGCAGTGTCGAGGCGGGCCGTCGAACATCCACCTCAGCGTTCGCCGGCCACGTATCGCGATCTTCGCGCGGCATGCGATCCATGCTCTCGGCGGCCTGCTTGTAGCGCTCGTACTCCTGCAAGCGGCGCACGAGGTCAGCGCGCGGATCGGCCTCCTCGGCGGTCGGGTCGATCGATCGCGGCAGCAACATTCGCGATTTGATTTCGGCCAGCGTCGCCGCCATGAGCATGTATTCGCCGGCCAACTCGAGCTGCAGCTCCTGCATCAGCTCAATGTAATTCGTGTACTGCTTAGTGATATCCGCGAGTGGAATATCGAGGATGTCGAGGTTCTGTCGGCGAATTAGGTACAGCAGGAGATCAAGCGGTCCCTCGAACGCTTCGAGGAATACCTCGAGGGCCTGCGGCGGGATGTACAGATCGCGCGGCAGCTGCGTAAACGGCTCGCCCTGCACGACCGCGAACGGCATTTCGCCTTGCGCCGGTATCGCCGCATCCAGCGTCTCGCCAGTCTCACTCGACGCGGGCACGAGCTTCAATTTGGGCTTAGCCATGACCTCAGTCTTCACGCAGGAGCATGGCGTTGCGCACCTCGTCAAGAGTTTCTCGCGCCGTCTCGCGCGCCTTCTCGCTGCCTTGGGTGAGGACGGCACGCACCAGCTCGGGATTGTTTTCGTATTCAGCCGCGCGCTGACGCATGGTGGTCGCCTCGGCAACGATGCGATCAATCAAAGGCTTCTTACATTCGAGGCAACCGATGCCTGCGCTGCGACAACCCGCCGCCGTCCAACTGCGCGTCGACTCGTCCGAATAAACCTCATGCAGCGACCACACTGGGCAATTATCCGGATCGCCCGGGTCGGTACGCCGAACCCGCGCAGGGTCGGTCTGCATGGTCTTGAGCTTGCGCGTGACCGAGTCAGGATCTTCGCGCAGACCGATGGTGTTACCGTACGACTTGGACATCTTGCGACCATCCAAGCCCGGCAGTTTTGGCGTTGGCGTCAGTAAGGCCTGCGGCTCGGGCAGGATGCTCACGCTCGAGCCCTCGAGATATCCGAGCAGCCGCTCGCGATCGGCGACGATGATGCGCGTGTTCGACCGCACGATCGCCTGCGCTTTTTCAAGCGAGGCGGTGTCACCGGTCTCCTGAAACTTGCGTCGCAACTCACGATAGAGCTTGCTGTTGCGGGCGCCGAGCTCGCCGATGGCCTTTTCCGATTTTCCCTCGAAGCCGGATTCGCGACCGAATAAATTATTGAAGCGCCGGGCAACTTCGCGCGTCATTTCGACATGCGCGACCTGATCCTCACCCACCGGCACATAGCGCGGCCGGTAGAGTAGGATGTCTGCCGATTGCAGCAAGGGATAGCCAAGGAAACCGTAGGTCGCGAGGTCTTTCTCCTGCAACTCGGCCTGCTGATCTTTGTAGGTCGGCACGCGCTCGAGCCAGGACAGCGGCGTGATCATCGACAGCAACAGATGCAACTCGGCGTGCTCAGGTACGTACGATTGCACAAAAATCGTCGCCACCCCGGGATTGAGGCCCGCCGCCAGCCAGTCGATCACCATCTCGCGCGTGTACTCGGGCAAGCGGCTCGTATCCTCGTAGCCGGTCGTGAGCGCGTGCCAGTCGGCGACAAAGAAAAAACACCGGTATTGATACTGCAGGTCGACCCAGTTCTTTAGCGCGCCGTGATAGTTGCCAAGGTGCAGCTGTCCGGTGGGGCGCATGCCCGAGAGCACGCGGTTGGCTTGCGGGTTACTGCTCACTGGCCGCGATCTCGCATGAGATTGATGTCATAAGTTATTGATTCTATTAAACCTTACGACCGAATTTTTTTCGGCTAAGTTCGCGGGCTTTCAACTTTCCGAATTATACCGCCTGGCTCATAGCCCGAAAGGCTCGAGACTGCCCCGCCCCTGCCGCACAATCACCGGCGGACGCGAGGCCAGATCGACCACCGTGGTCGGATCTAGCCCGCAGGCACCCCCATCGAGTATTGCATCGATTTGAGGGCCGAGCCGCTGCTCGATGTCATCGGCATCGTTCAACGCGAGTCCATCGCCTGGCAGCAACAGCGTCGAGCTCATGATCGGCTCGCCGAGCTCTGCCAACAACATTCGCGGCACCTCGTGATCGGGGACGCGGATGCCGATGGTGCGACGTTTTTCATGCTGCAGGCGCCGCGGGACTTCGCGTGTCGCCTCGAGTAAGAACGTATAGGGTCCCGGTGCGCAGGACTTCAGCAAACGAAACTGCCACGTGGCGACCTTCGCGTAGCGCGCGATCTCGGTAAGATCGCGACAAACCAGCGTGAAGCGATGATGCTTATCGGCACCGCGGATGCGGCGGATCCGCTCGAGCGAATCCTTGTCACCGATGTGACAGCCGAGCGCGTAGCAGGAATCCGTCGGGTAGGCGATGACCCCACCGGCGCGCAGAATCTCTGCGGCTAGGCGTACCAAACGCACTTGTGGATTGTCCGGATGCAGGTGAAAACGTTGCACATGCTCATGATATCGAGCAAATGGAAGCCCTGATCGAATTCCCGCCGCCACTCGCGTTCCTGGTCGCGTACATGTGGCGAGGCATATACGCGACGGGAAGTTTGATGGGCGCAACGGCGCTGTTGCTAATTTACGATCGACTGTGCAACCAATAAATCCCACAAATGCACTTGGCGAGCGCCCTGCTGGTGTTCGCACTCGGCAGCGCTACGCTTTGTCGGCGATACGAGCGCCTCATCATCTGGAAACCCACCGCACGCTTCTGGGCGCTCGCGCTCGCTTACTTGGTCAGTATGGTGATGCGCAAGCCGTTGATCGAGCGCCTGATGACCGCCGTCGCGGCCGAAGCCCTCCTTGGCGTGCCCCTTGCCGACTGGTCGTTGATCACCTTGGTATGGACGGTTTGTTATGTAGTAATAGGGATACTTAAGCTCTGAGTGACCTGGAACTACCCGCAGACAACCTGGATCAGCTTCACATTGTATGGCATCACCGCACTGAGTTTCGTGTTCATCATTGGACAAACAATATGGCTCACCCGCCGCAGTCACCCCGCCTGAGCGAGGTCATCAGAGTTCGCCTGACGAGCGCCTTTACGCCCACGCAACTCGAGATCCGCGACGACAGTGCGTTGCACGCCGGTCACGCCGGCGCGCGCGAGGGCGGGCATTTCCACGTGACGATCCACTCGGCGCAGTTTGCCGGGCTCGCACCGCTGGCGAGGCATCGCCTGGTCTACAGCGCCCTCGCCGATTTGCTGGGACGGGGCATTCACGCCCTGTCCATCGATGCCCGCTTGCCCTCATAATCCGCCTTCCTTCCGATCACCGATAGAACCGGGATACTTCCATGAAGCATTCGTGCTTGTTTACCGTCATTGCGCTCGCTGCGCTGGTTGCCGCCTGCCAGCCCAAGGGCGAGGCCAAGGATTCGGCGGCCGAGGCCGCTAAGAGGCCCGTCGCCTACATCAACGGCAAGGCGATCACGCAGGGTGAGTTCGATGCCTTCATCAAGCAAGTGGCTGGCCGCGCCGTGGCCGACCTCGACGCCGAGCAGAAGAAGCGCGCACTCGACTCGCTGATCGGACTGCACGTGCTCGGCGCTCAGGCCGAGAAAGACGGGCTCGACAAGAAAGCCGATCTCGCCGCTGAAATTGCCCTCATCCGTCTCAACATCCTGCAGCAAGCCGTCGCCACCAAGTACCTCGAAGGCAAGACGCCGACGGAGCAGGAATTGAAGGCGGAATACGACGCCCAGGTCGCCCAGATGTCGCGTAACGAGTACAAGGCACGGCACATCCTCGTACCGACAGAAATCGCCGCGACGCAGATCCTCGAGCGCCTAAAGAAAGGCGAGCGTTTCGAAGGCCTCGCCAAAGACTCGCTCGACTCATCGCGCGACAACGGCGGTGACCTCGGCTGGTTCAGTCCGGCCAGCATGGTCAAGCCCTTCGCTGATGCCGTGATGGCACTAAAGAAAGGCGAGACGATTGCCAAGCCGGTGCAGACGCAGTTCGGCTGGCACGTGATCCGTCTCGATGACGTCCGCGAAGTGCAGCCGCCGCCGTTCGAGCAGGTCAAGCAGCAGCTCAATCAGGCAGTGATGGCCAAGAAGGTCCGCGCGTACAGCGACGAACTCACCAAGGCAGCTAAGATCGAAAAGAAGATCTGACGCCGAGCGTTCGCGCTGGCGAAAAAACGCCCGTCCTCAAGGCGGGCGTTTTTCTTTGAGTATACGCTGCAGCGCTGCCTCATCGAGAACCTTAATCCCGAGCTCCTTGGCCCTGCGCAGTTTCGAGCCGGCGTCACGCCCGGCCACGAGATAGCTCGTTTTCTTTGACGCACTGCCTACGGCTTTCGCGCCAAGCGCGCGTAAGGCATCTTCGGCTTCCTCTCGCTGCAAAGTGTCGAGCGTACCGGTCAGCACAAAGGTCAGCCCCGCCAACGGCTGCTCGCCCTCCGCCGATATTTCGACCTGTGGCCAATGTAGGCCTGCGGACTGTAAACGTTCGACTACGTCGTAATTCTTCGGCTCAGCAAAGAATTCGACCACATGACGGGCGATCACCGGTCCGATATCAGGCACTTTCTGCACGGTTTCGAGATCGGCCCCCAGCAACTGCTCGAGAGTGCCGAAGTGCACCGCAAGCGCTGCCGCCGTCGCCTCGCCGACGTCACGGACGCCGAGCGCAAACAAGAAGCGCGCCAGCGTGGTCAACTTGGATTTCTGCAGCGCGCTGACAATATTTTCTGCGGACTTTGGTCCCATGCGCTCGAGTTTCGCCAGCGTCGCAGCATCCAGTCGGTAAAGATCAGCAGGTGTTTCGACAAGCCCGGCATCGACCAACTGCTCGACGAGCCTCTCACCCACTCCTTCGATATCGAGCGCTCGACGCGAGGCAAAGTGGCGGATTCGCTCCTTGCGCTGCGCGTTGCACCGATAGCCACCCGTGCACCGAGCGACGACCGCATCGGCGTCGCGCTCGACGGGCGCCGCACACACCGGGCAGCGTGTCGGCAACTGCACCTCGCGAGTCTTTGCCGGCCGTCGCTCGATCAGCACCCGCGCCACTTCCGGAATCACATCGCCGGCGCGGCGCACGATCACAGTATCGCCGATACGGACATCTTTACGCAGCACCTCGTCCATGTTGTGCAGCGTGGCATTACTGACCGTCACACCGCCGACGAATACCGGCTCGAGGCGGGCCACCGGCGTCAACGCCCCCGTACGCCCGACTTGAAATTCAACGTCGCGCAACTGGGTCGAGGCCTCCTCGGCCGGAAACTTGTGGGCCACCGCCCAGCGCGGCGCGCGCGAGACGAAACCGAGCGCGCGCTGGGCGGTGACGCTATCGACTTTGTAGACCACACCATCGATCTGATACGACAGCGAGGCGCGCCGGCGACCGATCTCGGCGTAATATTCGAGACAACCGGCGGCGCTGCGTACTCGCCTGATCTCGGGCGACACCCGCAGGCCGTAGCCGCGTAAGAGCTCGAGGGTCTGACTGTGTAACGCTGGCAGCTCGAGACCCTCGATGGCCCCGACCGAGTAAAAGAAAATATCCAGCGGGCGTTGTGCCGTAATGCGCGGATCGAGTTGGCGTAGGCTTCCGGCCGCCGCGTTCCGCGGATTGGCAAAGATTTTTTCGCCGCGCTTGGCGGCGTCGGCGTTCAGACGCTCGAAGCCCGACACCGGTATGAACACTTCGCCACGCGCTTCGAACAACGGTGGCGCCTTACCCTGCAAGTGCAATGGCAAGGAACGAATCGTGCGCACGTTGGCGGTGACATCCTCACCGGTCCTCCCATCGCCACGCGTTGCCGCCCGAACGAAGACGCCGTTCTCGTAGGTCACAGAAATTGCGAGTCCATCGAGTTTCGGCTCGGCGGAATATTCGATCTCGTCGCTCGTGCCAAGGCGCTCGCGAACTCGGCGGTCAAAAGCGCGCAAATCCTCCTCGGTGAGCGCGTTGTCGAGCGACAACATAGGTACACGGTGCCGTACCTCGGCAAACTCGTCGATCGGCGCCGCCCCCACGCGCTGCGTCGGCGAATCAGCCGTAACCAGCTCAGGATGCGCAGCCTCGAGCGTCAGCAGCTCTTGCAACAACCTATCCCATTCGGCGTCCGGAATCTGCGGATCGTCGAGGATGTAGTAACGATAATTATGATATTCGATATCGCGCCGCAATCGCTCGGCGCGGCCTCGCCAGGCCTTGGCCGATGATCCCGCGCTCATGCGACCGGCCCGCTCATGGGCGCAAAGGACTCACGGTCTCAGTTCCCCGCAGCGGCCGCCTCACGCCGCATTTCCGCCAGGCGCGTCTCGGTCAGCGGGTGCCCCTGTGAATCGAGTAGATCGCCACGCAGGCGCTGGGCGAGCGTATGACCGGCCAGTAGTAACTTGTCGACCGTTTCGCGACCGGGCATAGGCCCCGGCAACACCGCGAACAAATTCATACCCAGAAATCGCGTCGAATCGATGGTCGCAAGATCAAAGTTCCCGGGCTTGGTGAGACTCGCCGCGCTCATCAACGTGCGGCCATCAACGAGCTGACGATGAAAGATCGACATATCGCCGTGCACGAAGCCCTCGCCCAACAAGGCCTGCCGCAGGCTCGCGCCGCTAAAGCGCTCGCCGCCGCGCGCGACCACCCGCAGCGCCACGATCACTCGCTGGTCTTCGTCGAGGGTTGCCGCTGCGGACGCAGTTGCTGCGGGCGCAGTTACTGCCGGCACAGTTGATGCCGGCGCCACGTCATCTGCAGCGGCCGCAAACTGGTCAGTGCCCGCGGGCGCGTCCTCCATGACCGGGATATCGGCCCCTCGACCTGGTTCGACGCAGGCCGTATCGAGGTCGACCAGCCTGGGCTCGACGAGGCGATCGCGTGTCGCCGACATCTCTGGCAGCGTCAGCGTGGGCGCGGTTCGCGTTGCCGAGGACGATTCGCATCGATCACCCCACTCGTTGCGGGTTAAAGGATCGACCCTCGACAAGGCCTCGTCGTCCGTATCTGCCGCCTGCCCGAGCGGCCCTCGAAAGCGGCTGGCCTCGGCGCGCGCCGCGCGTCCGCGCTGCAGGATTTCCCATAGCACGATCATGAGCAGTACAACCCCTCCGAGTACAAGCAACGCCACTTGCAAATCGCTCGTCAAGGAATTCAGCACATCTTCCATTGTTTCACCACGACTCCATCAGCATACGACCGCACGCTTGCCGCACCGCGCTACTCAGGTAGCAGCGAGTCGAACCGCCTCATCCACATCGACTGCCACCAGGCGCGAAACGCCAGGTTCATTCATGGTCACACCGAGCAACTGCGAAGCAAGCTCCATCGTAACCTTGTTGTGGGTGATGAAAATGAACTGGATTCGATTGGCCATCTCGCGAACGATATCGCAGAACCGCCCGATGTTATTTTCATCGAGCGGCGCGTCGACTTCGTCCAGCAGGCAGAACGGCGCCGGATTCAGATCGAAGATCGAGAAAACGAGCGCCACGGCTGTCAGCGCCTTTTCACCGCCCGAGAGCTGCGCGATGGTCACGTTCCGCTTGCCTGGTGGGCGCGCCATGATCGCCACCCCTGCAGTCAGAGGATCCTCACCGGAAAGCTCGAGATACGCGTGACCACCGCCGAAGAGCCGCGGGAATTTCTCCTGCAGTCCGGCGTTAATCCTGTTGAAAGTGTCGTCGAAGCGCGTGCGCGTCTCACGATCGATCTTGTGCATTGCGTCTTCGAGCGTCGCCAGCGCCGAGTTCAAATCGGAATATTGCCGATCGAGATATTCCTTGCGCTCACTGTTTTCTTTCAGCTCGTCAATCGCGGCAAGATTGACCTGACCCAGCTTGTCGATCTCGATACGCGTATCGGCGAGCTGGGTTTCCCAATCGACCACTTCGGGTCCGGACGCAAGCCCGGCACGGATTTCTTCGATGTCGAATTGGGTCGCGGCGAACTGCTCGGCAATCGACTCGCGACGAACCCGCGTCTCTTGCGCGGCAAGCCGCGCAGCCTCCATCGCCTCGCGCGCATCGTTAACGCGCCGCTCAGCCGTCTGGCGCCGTTCATCGAGCGAGCGTAGCTCCGCATCAGCTTCCTCGAGCACGCGACGCGCCTGCGACAGATCGGTCTCGACTTCCAGACGTCGCGATAACAAGCCCTCGAGCACGCCTTCAAGCTCGTGGATCGGTCCCTCGCCACCCACGAGTTCGGACTCGAGTTCGCTGACACGAGCTAACAGTTGCACGCGTTGCTCGACGGCTCGGGCGATGCCGGTTTCAATAGGCCCGGCGGCCGTGCGTCGCCCCTCGACACGCACCAGCAAGTCACGCGCCGCAAGCTGTGCGTCCTGCGCAGCCGCCCGCGCCTGCACGAGCGTATCGCGTGCGAGTTCGCGTGACGCATCGAGCTTCGAGCGTTGCGCGTCCAATTCATTGAGACGAACGAGCCCGCGCTCAAGCTCAGCGCGCGCCCACGCGCAGGTCTCCTCGATTGCGCCGATCTCGCGAGTAACCTCGGTGGATTCCTCCTCGAGGCGCTGACGCCGAGAAGTCGACTCCTGCACACGGGCGCGCGAGGCCTCGAGCTGACCGAGCAGATCGGCGTGTTCGCGATGCGCCTGCTGGCTGCGACCCTGCACGGTATCAAGCGCGACCTCGGCCACGCCAAGTGCAGCACGCGCTGCCTGCAGGGAAGATTCGAGTTCGCGGACGCGACGACCCGCCTCATCGCCACCGCCGCGCAACGCTTTGAGGCGTTGCTCACGCTCGAGCACGCCGGCGTGCGGATCACCGACGCGGGCGACCCGCAGCCAACCGCGCCCGACCCACTCTCCCGAAAGCGTGATGACCGATTCGCCGCGGCCGAGTAAGCGACGGGCCTGCAGCGCTTCGCCAAGACTACCGACTAAGCGCACGGACTCGAGCACTTCGAGCACCGCGGCAGGGCCCTGAACTTTTGACGAGAGACGCCCATCCAAACCCGGTTGCGCTGTGCCCGAGCCCTCAAGGATCGCGAACTGCGCGCCTTCGACCTCAGCGAGCGCATCGATGAGCCCATCGAGCTCGCCGACGCACACGGCCTCCAGGTAATCACCGAGCACCGTTTCAACGGCGCGCTCGTAGCCTGAGTCAACCCGCAGCGTCTCGGCGACGCGTTGGTGATCGGCGAGTCCTGCGCTGCGTAACCATTCGTTGGCGCGGGCATCGGCCTGACCGAGTGCCGCTCGCTGCAGCGCCTCGACCGACATGACCTCGGCGCGTACCCGGTCACGATGACTACGCGCCGCCTCGAGCTGTTCTTCGAACGACAGTTGCGAGGCCCGCAAGCGCTGGACTTCTGCGAGCGCAGTCGCCAGATTTTGCGACAAACCGTCGGCCGTGGTTCGGGCATGCGACTCACGCTCGCCGCGCTCGAAGAGCTGCCCTTGCAGTTCCTGCTGCAGCAAGGCATCGCGCTCGACATCGAGGCGATCGCGCTGCGAGCGCAGACGACGCCGCTGATTCTCCAGCTGCTCAATACGCGCGCGCTCGACCTGCACGGTCTGGTTTGCAATCCCGAGCTCCTGATTGAAGCTCTCCCACTGGCGCTGCCATTCAGCCTGCGCGTGCTCGGAGGACCCGAGATGACTCGCAGCATCCCTCTCCGCAAGATGCGCGCGCTCGATCTCGGGTGCAAGGCGCGCCAGCTCATCGCGAATCGTGACCAGCTCCTGCTCATCACGAGTGATCTGTGCCGCAAGTGCTTCGAGCGTGGCGCGCGACTGCGCGAGATCGCGTCGTTTGGTTTCGCGGGTCTCGCGTCCAAACTGGATCTGTTGCTCGGTACGCGAAATATCGGCACCAACACCGTAATAGCGCGCCTGAACTTGCGAGACGGCATCGTTCTGCTCGGCATGAAAAGCACGCTGCGTTTCAATCGCCGCCTCGGCCCCGCGCAAGTGGGCAAGTACCGCCTGCATGGCGACTTCTCTCTCGCGTACCGCCGAGTCCTGCACCTCTGCGTCACTGTCGAGATCGCGCAAGCGCAACGCCAAGAGTTCCGCGGTCAAGCGACGCTCGCGTTGCTTGAGCTCCTGGTAGCGCCGTGCGGCCGTGGCCTGCCGTTGCAGGTGGCGGATCTGCTTGTCGATTTCATCGCAAAGATCTTTCAGGCGCTCGAGATTTTCACGCGTGCCGGCGATGCGTAACTCGGTATCTTTACGCCGCTCTTTGTATTTAGAGATACCGGCAGCTTCTTCGACGAACGCCCGCATGTCATCAGCCTTAGCCTCGATGATCCGCGAGATCATGCCCTGCTCGATGATCGCGTAGCTACGCGAACCGAGACCCGTACCGAGAAATAGGTGCGTGATGTCCTTGCGACGGCAGCGCGTACCGTTGATGTAGTACGCACTCGTACCATCGCGACTGACTTCGCGGCGCAGCGACACTTCGTTGAACGCCGCGTACGCGCCGCCGATCTTACCGTCGGAATTGTCGAACATCAGCTCGACCGAGGCCTTGCCCAAGGGTTTGCGTACACTCGAGCCGTTGAACACCACATCAGCCATGGAGTCGCCACGCAGGTGTTTGGCAGAAAGTTCGCCCATCACCCAGCGCACGGCGTCTATCACATTGGACTTCCCGCAACCGTTCGGGCCGATGACGCCGGTGAGGTTACTCGGGAAAGTGACGCTGGTCGGATCCACGAAGGATTTAAACCCCGCGAGCTTGATCTTGGTCAAACGCATCGTGTGAAAAATCTCCTAAGCGAATACCCGCCGAATGGGCGCGTAGTGTAAATTAATCTTTTATCACTCGCCTTCCCACTCACACAGTCCCTGCCACCCACACCATGCCATCACAACCTCCCACGCAACTCGAGACCTTCCCCAACCCACAGCCGGAGATCGACTACGCCATTCGCATGTCGATCCCCGAATTCACCTGCCTGTGTCCGAAGACGGGACAGCCCGATTTCGCCACGCTGCAACTCGAGTACGTGCCGGACGCGCGCTGCGTCGAACTCAAATCACTCAAGTCCTATATCTGGTCGTTCCGCGATCGGGGCGCGTTTCATGAGGCCGTTACCAACGAAATCGCCGATACGCTGGCCGCAGTGACAACTCCGCGGTACATGAAGCTGACCGCCGTTTTCAACGTACGCGGTGGCATTTACACAACGATTGTGGCCACTCGCCGGCGGGCCAACTGGACCCCAGAACCGACCATCAACTTGCCTTGAGCGACACGCACTTCCCTGCACGGGTTTTTACCGGTATTCTCGCCCATCTCGTAAAGCACCTTGTGAAAAATGAGCGTTTGATGACGGCCAGAAGAACTGCCAAGAAGCTTGTCAAAACCAGCAAGCCTGCCGGCAAGCTTGCTTCCAAGAAGGCGCCGACAACTAAGTCGATAGCCAAGCCTGTCTCCAAGAAAACCGTTACCAAAACAGCCTCCTCCGCCGAAAAGCTCAAACTGTCCCGACAGCCCGCGGTAGCCACTAGAAAGCCTGCCGAAAAGAAGGCCGCGGACATCGCTACGCCAAGCAAAGCGGCCGCACCCACCTCCCAGGCCACCGTCGCCAAGCGGTCTGCATCGGCTAAATCGCCGGAGCCTAAGACCGGACCGCACAAGAAGCCAGAGGTCGTAGCCACCTTCGTGCAGCGCAACCCGCGGTCAATCGTGCCGTCGACCGATGGCGAGGACGGCGAAGATCACAACCTGCTCGCCGGGCCGCGCAACGTCCAGCCCTACATCACAAAGCGCGGCGAGCAGTACATGAGCCGTGCTCAGCTCGACCACTTCTGCATGATCTTGCAAACCTGGAAACGCGACCTCATGCGCGAAGTCGACCGCACTGTGTCGCATATGAAGGACGAAGCGGCGAATTTTCCGGATCCCAATGATCGCGCTACTCAAGAGGAGGAATTTAGCCTCGAGCTGCGCACGCGGGACCGTGAGCGCAAACTCATCCGCAAGATCGAAGAGGCTCTTGAGCGTATCGAAGATGGCGGCTACGGCTACTGTCTCGAGACCGGCGAAGAGATCGGTATCAAGCGGCTCGAGGCGCGCCCCGTCGCCACGCTTAGTCTCGAGGCGCAGGAGCGTCGAGAGCGCCGCGAGAAGCAGTACGGCGATCGCGACGATCGCTACCGCTGAATAATGCCCGCCGCGGTCGATTCGCGCCGACGCCGTCGGGGCCGCTGCATCTCGGTTCCCTGTTGACGGCCGTTGCCAGTTGGCTGGATGCCCACCAACGCGGAGAATGGGCGCTGCGCATCGATGATCTCGATCAGCCCCGCTGTCGCGCCGATTACGAAGTTGCGATCCGAAATTCCCTGCTTGCCTGCGCGCTGACCTCCGCGCTGCCAATCTCGTATCAACGGGAGCGAACTGCTCGTTACCAACACGCTGTCACCGCCCTTGGCGAACGAGTGCGGCTATTTTTTTGTGACTGCACGCGGCGCGATCTTGCCGGTGAGGGAGATCCCTGTTGCGTACGCGACTGTCGAAATCGGCGCTGCGAACCGCAAAGCTCAGCACTGCGAGCAGATCTTACGGGCCTGGCAAGCTGCGCAGTCACCGACCGCAGTCTCGGCATCATTGCCTTCGATCCAAAAATTCAGCGCGATGTCGTGGTACGCCGCCGGGATGGCCTGCACGCCTATCAACTAGCCTGTGTAATCGATGATGCCGATCAGGGCATCACCGATGTGGTTCGGGGTGCGGATTTGTTGGCAAGCACACGTTGGAAACTCGCGCTGCAGCAGGCTCTTGGTCTGCCCACACCGACTTATCTGCACTTACCCCTCGTGGTTGAAACCGACGGCAGGAAGCTCGCCAAGTCGCGGCACGCGGCAGCCATCGACCCACAACTTGCCGTGCAACAACTGCGGCAAGTTCTCGGCTGGCTGAAACAAGAATCGCCGCCTACCGAGTACGCTTCGGCGGCGGCGATTTTGGATTGGGCTCGTCTTCACTGGGAACCCGCGAGATTTGCGGGCACTGCGACGGTGTCTTAGCGCGGCTCGACGTCCTTCATCGACAGGCGCACACGCCCCTGACGATCGACTTCGAGCACCTTCACCATCACCAGATCCCCTTCTTTGAGCTTGTCGGAGACACGCTCGACGCGCTCGTTGGAAATCTGCGAAATATGCACGAGGCCGTCGCGGCCCGGCAAGATGGTGACGAAGGCACCAAAGTCCATGAGACGCGCGACCCGACCCTCATAGACCCGACCAACTTCCACATCTGCGGTGATGAGCTCAATACGACGCTGCGCCTCGCGGCCCGCAGTGCCGTTAACCGAGGCGATCTTGACCGTACCATCGTTTTCAATATCGATCGTGGTGCCGGTTTCTTCGGTGATCTGACGAATGACCGAACCACCCTTGCCGATGACGTCGCGGATTTTTTCCGGGTCGATCTTGAGGGTGATGATCGACGGGGCCCACTCCGACATCTTTTCACGCGCCGAGTTGATGACCTTGTTCATCTCGCCGAGAATGTGCAAACGGCCTGACTTCGCCTGCTCGAGGGCGACCTTCATGATCGCGGGCGTGATGCCCTCGACCTTGATGTCCATCTGCAGCGTCGTGACGCCATCTTTGGTGCCAGCCACTTTGAAATCCATGTCGCCGAGATGGTCTTCGTCACCGAGTATGTCAGTGAGGACCTTGTAGCGCCCACCTTCGAGCACGAGACCCATGGCGACGCCGGCAACCGGCGCCTTCAAGGGTACACCCGCATCCATCATCGACAGCGAAGCGCCGCAGACCGAAGCCATGGACGAGGAACCATTCGATTCGAGGATCTCGGACACCACGCGCACGACATAGGGGAATTTCTCCATGTCGGGCATGACGGCCGCGACGCCGCGACGCGCCAGATTGCCGTGACCGATCTCGCGACGCTTCGGACCCGACATCATGCCGGTCTCGCCCACCGAGAACGGAGGGAAGTTGTAGTGCAGCATGAAAGGCTCGCGGTATTCGCCCTCGAGCGCGTCAATGATTTGCGAGTCGCGACCGGTACC
>VGTW01000037.1 GCA_016874555.1 Gammaproteobacteria bacterium
TCTTGTGGTACCGGGAGAATCTGGTGGAGGGAAAAGGGCCGAGAAAACCCGGGCAATTTAGCAATCCGCGGGCTCGCCCACAAGGTAAGGATGATATGATTTTCCTGTCTTACAGCCCTGGTGCTAGACCATGAGCCTCAGCCGAGCAGACATCGAAAACATTGCGCGTCTCGCGCGCCTCGAGCTCACGGAGGCCGAGATCCCGGTCTACGTTGACTCGCTCTCTAAGATTTTTGCCTTCGTTGGCGAGCTCGATCGCGCGCCGACCAGCGGCATCGCACCCATGGCGCATCCGCTGCCCGGGCTTGCCCAGCGCTTGCGCACCGACGAGGTCCGCGAGCCCAACTGCCGTGACACCTACCAGCAGAACGCCCCGCAGGTCGAAGCCGGCCTCTATCTCGTACCGAAGGTGATCGAATGAGTGCTCCGGCAGCTACCGTCGCGGCGCTTGCCAAGGGTCTGGCGGCGGGCGAGTACTCAAGTGTCGAGTTGACCCGCGCCTACCTCGAGCGCATCGCCGCGGCGCAGCCCGCGCTCAATGCCTTCGTGACCATCACTAGCGAAGCCGCCCTGGCCGCCGCCGCTGCGGCCGATGCCGCGCGCGCCAAGAGCCAGACTGGTCGACTGACCGGCGTGCCGATCGCCCATAAAGACATATTCTGCACCGAGGGTATACGCACCACCTGCGGTTCAAAGATGCTGGCAAATTTCGTCTCGCCTTACGACGCCTCGGTGGTCGCGGGTTTGCGCGGCGCCGGTACTGTGATGCTCGGCAAACTCAACATGGACGAGTTCGCCATGGGCTCATCGAACGAGACCAGTTTCTTTGGGGCGGTGCACAATCCCTGGGATACCACAATGGTCCCCGGTGGTTCGTCCGGTGGTTCGGCCGCATCGGTCGCCGCGCGGATCGTGCCGGCGGCGACCGCTACCGACACTGGCGGCTCCATCCGCCAGCCCGCCGCTCTTTGCGGTGTTACGGGCATCAAGCCTACTTACGGGCGCTGCAGCCGCTACGGCATGATTGCCTTCGCCTCGAGTCTCGATCAGGCGGGCCTCATCACTGTCAGTGCCGAAGACGCCGCGCTGCTGCTCGGGCCGATGTCAGGATTCGATCCGCGCGATTCGACCAGCGTCGAGCGCGCCGTACCCGATTACACGACCACCCTCGGCGATTCGCTCGAGGGGCTGACCATAGGGCTCGTCAAAGAATTCTTCGATAAGGGGCTCGATGCCACTAACGAACAGCGCATTCGCGATGCTATCGCCGTATTCGAAAAACTCGGTGCTCGCGCGCGCGAAGTGAGCTGTCCTCATCTGCCCTTATCGGTGCCCACTTATTACGTGGTGGCGCCCGCCGAGTGTTCATCGAACCTCGCGCGCTTTGACGGTGTGCGCTTCGGTCATCGCTGCGAGTCGCCAAAGAATCTGCTCGATCTCTACTGTCGTTCCCGCGGCGAGGGCTTCGGTGCCGAGGTGAAGCGGCGCATCATGACCGGTACCTACGTGCTGTCGGCCGGCTATTACGATGCCTATTACCTCAAGGCGCAGCGCGTGCGGCAGCTGATCAGCGCCGATTTCGCCCAGGCCTTCCAGAGCTGCGATCTGCTCTTTGGTCCGACATCGCCGACGCCGGCATTTGCGATCGGCGCCAAGTTCGACGATCCCATTACCATGTACCTTAACGACATCTATACCATTGGCGCCAATCTGGCAGGCCTGCCCGGAATGTCCATTCCCTGTGGGTTCGTCGACGGCTTGCCAGTGGGACTGCAGATCCTCGGGCCACATTTTTCCGAGGCGCGCATGCTCAACGCCGCGCATCGTTATCAGCAGGAAACCGACTGGCATCTTCGCGTGCCGGCGGCGTTTGCCTGAGAATTTGCCATGGAATGGGAAACCGTCATCGGTCTCGAAATCCACGCCCAGCTCGCCACCCGCTCAAAGATTTTTTCGGGCTCGGCGACCGCTTATGGTGCCGAGCCGAATACGCAGGCGAATCTGGTCGACCTCGGCTACCCCGGGGTGTTGCCGGTGCTCAATGGCGAGGCGGTGCGTATGGCTGTGCGCTTTGGACTCGCGATCGGCGCGCGTATTGCGCCGTGCTCGGTGTTTGCGCGCAAAAATTATTTCTACCCCGATCTGCCCAAGGGCTATCAAATCAGTCAGTACGAATTGCCGATCGTCGCCGAAGGTGCGCTTGACGTCATGCTCGATGACGGCACGCGCAAGCGTATCGGAATTACCCGGGCGCATCTCGAAGAAGACGCCGGCAAGTCGCTGCACGAGGGATCGCCCGGCGTCAGTGGTATCGACCTCAATCGTGCTGGCACGCCGCTCATAGAAATCGTTAGCGAGCCCGATCTGCGCTCGGCCAAAGAAGCCATCGCCTACATGAAGAAAGTACACACGCTGGTGCGCTATCTTGGAATCTGTGACGGCAACATGCAGGAAGGCTCGTTCCGTTGCGATGCTAACGTTTCCGTGCGTCACAAGGGCGCCGAGAAATTCGGCACTCGCGCTGAGATAAAAAATCTCAACTCTTTCCGCTTCGTCGAAAAAGCGATCAACTACGAAGTCGAGCGGCAAATCGAGATTATCGAAAGCGGTGGCATAGTGGTGCAGGAGACGCGCCTTTACGACCCGGAAAAGGGCGAGACGCGCTCGATGCGCTCCAAAGAAGAGGCCAACGATTACCGATATTTCCCCGACCCCGACCTGCTCCCGGTGGTGCTCGGTGACAGCTTCATCGCCGGTGTCAAGGCCACGCTGCCCGAGCTACCCGACGAAAAAGCCGAGCGTTTCGTACGCGATTACGGACTCTCCCAATACGACGCAGGCGTGCTGACGGCCAGTCGCGAACTGGGGGCCTTTTATGAAGAGGTGGTGCGACGCGTCGGCAGCGAGCCCAAGCTTTGCGCCAACTGGGTCATGGGTGATCTTGCTGCCTTGCTCAACAATGATAACCTCGAGATCAATCAATCGAAGGTTGATGCGGCGGCGCTCGCGGGCCTTGTAGTACGTATCGTCGACTCGACCATCTCCGGTAAGATCGCCAAAGATGTCTTTGAGGCGATGTGGGCCTCGGGTGAGGGTGCCGACGCGATCATTGAACAAAAGGGTTTGCGGCAGATCACCGATACCGGCGCTATTGCGAAGGCCATCGAAGAGGTCATGGCAAAAAATGCGGGTCAGCTTGCCGACTATCGGTCCGGAAAAGATAAGCTGTTCGGATTTTTTGTGGGTCAGGTGATGAAGGCGACCGGCGGCAAGGCGAACCCCGCGCAGCTTAACGAGCTGCTCAAGAAAAAACTGGCTGGCTGATCGCCGCCGCAAGGACGCGGAAAGCATGCAGCAGCCTGCAGCGGGTCGCGCCCGTATCGATATCGTGCAGCGCTTTGCCGTCGAACAGCAGTCTGTGCGCGGTCAGTTTGTGCGCCTGGGGCCCGCATGGCTTGCGCTGCGCGAGCATGGTGATTACCCCAAGCCGGTGCGGCGCATTCTCGGCGAGGCAGTCACTGCGGCCGTGCTGCTGGCCTCCACGCTCAAGTTCCAAGGCGAACTTACGCTGCAACTGCAGGGCGATGGCGCCGTTCGCTTGTTAGTCGCGCAGTGCACCAACAAATTTTGCATTCGTGCCGTCGCGCGCTTCGATCGCGGGCGAGTCGAGGCGAACCTGCGCGACTCCGCTGCACTCACCGACCCGTTTGCTGTGCTCGCGGGCGCTGGCACCCTAGTTGTTACCATCGAAGCTGATCAGCTCGCTTCGCGTTACCAGGGCGTTGTGCCGATCACCGGTGGCTCGCTCGCAGCCTCACTTGAGCATTACTTTGAAAGCTCCGAGCAGTTGCCGACGGCGGTCGTACTCGGCGCTGACGACTTCGGTACGGCGGGGCTCTTGGTACAACGTATGCCGCGTCATGGCGGCATCGTGACCGCGTCCGTGGATACCGCCGATCACACTTTTGCTGCCGCACGCGCGGCGATCGATGGCATGCAGCGCGATGAGTTGCTGGCCCGTCCGCCCGAAGATTTGATGCGGCGCGCGTTCAACGGACTCGATTTGCGCGTGCACGATTCGCATCCGGTCGGCTTTCGCTGTCGCTGCAGTCGCGAGCGAGTTTCGGGGATGCTGCGTTCGCTCGGCCTCGAGGAAGTCCGCTCCATCATCGCCGAGCAGCAGTCGGTCACGGTCACTTGCGAGTTTTGCCATCGACCCTGGCGCTTCGACCCGGTCGATGCGCTAGGGCTTTTTGGTGCCGCGGTCGATCAGGTGCCGAGTTCGACCACGCTCAACTGACGGCATCGCGTCAGCTTCGGTGTGCGCTCGTGAGGTACTCCTCGCTCTGCATCTCGATGAGGCGACTTGCCGTGCGCTCGAATTCGAAGCGCAAGCGCTCGCTCTGATAGAGCTGCATCGGCGCAGCGGCCGCCGAGATCACGAGATTCACGCGGCGGTCATAGAATTCGTCGACCGCGGCGATGAAGCGTCGCGCAGCATCTTCGCTCGCCGCGGCGAAGACGGGCACGTTCGAGAGCAGCACGGTCTGGAACTCGCGGGCGATGCTGACATAGTCGTTTTGGCTGCGCGGTCCCTCGCAGAGCGCACGGAAGTCGAACCACACCACGTTGTCGCAGACCCGTAATACTTCTATCTCGCGCCCCTCAACATCGATACTGCCGCCCGTCTTGCCGAGTCCGTCAGCAAGATCCTCGAATATCTCGGTCAAGGCGCTGGCGGTCCGCTTCGAGTCGCTTTGCAGATAAATCGGCATGCGCGTGAGTTGGCGCAACCGATAATCGGTACCGCCATCGACACTGACGAGTGCGCAGTGACGCTCCAATAAGGTGATCGCCGGCAAAAAGCGCCGCCTCTGCAAGCCACTGCGATAGAGCCCCGCGGGCGGTACGTTGGACGTGCATACCAGCGTCACGCTGCGATCGACGAGATGAGCGAACAGCCCGCCGAGCAGCATGGCGTCGGCGATATCGCTGACGAAAAGCTCATCGAGGCAAAGTACTCGGGTATCGCGGGCGATATCCGTGGCGACGGCGATCAGCGGGTCAACCTCATCGCGATGTTGTCGTAGTCCTTCGTGCACGCTTTGCATGAAGCGATGGAAATGACTACGGCGTTTTCTGGTGAGCGGCAGACCCTCGAAGAACAAATCCATCAACCAGGTTTTACCGCGACCGACAGCACCCCAAAGATAAACGCCGCGCACGGCGCCAGCATGATCTAATGGCGCGGAGAAGTATCGCCGGAAGCGCGTGAGTAGCGAAGGTTTTTTGGTCGCGATGAGTTCCCTGTGCAGGCGCTCGAGCTCGTCGATGGCAGCGCGCTGCGCGGGGTCGGCGCTGAAGCCGCTGCGGGCAAGCGCCGAGGCGTAGCGATAGGCGAGCGCGCTCGGCTGCCCTGCACTCAAGTGCGGAGCTCCGGTCGATCGCGGAAATAGTCCAGTGCGGCGGGGTTAGCGAGGGCGTCGGTGTTGGTGACCGGCAGGCCGTGCACGATATTGCGCACGGCGAGCTCGACGATCTTGCCGCTGACGGTGCGCGGAATCTCGGGCACTGCAACGATACGTGCTGGCACGTGGCGCGGGGTGGTGTTGGCGCGTATGGTGTTGCGGATGCGTTCTTGCAGAGCGTCATTGAGAGTGATGCCCTCTCGCAGGCGCACGAAGAGCACTACGCGCACATCGCTCTGCCACTCTTGACCGATACAAAGCGATTCCAGAACCTCGGGCAAGATTTCGACCTGCCGATAGATTTCGGCAGTACCGATGCGGATACCGCCCGGGTTCAACACGGCATCGGAGCGACCGAGAATCATGAAGCCGCCACGCTTGGTACGCATGGCGTAATCACCATGATGCCAGATGCCCGCAAAGCGCTCGAAGTAAGCCTTGCGATATCGCGCGCCATCGGCATCACCCCAAAAACCGATCGGCATCGACGGAAAGCTGCGTCGACAGACAAGTTCGCCCTTCTCGCCGGCGGGTAGCGAGCGGCAGGACTCATCGACTACATCTACATCCATGCCGAGGCCCGCACACTGCAGTTCGCCGCGATACACGGACCCGAGCGGATTGGCGATGCAGAAGCTCGAGATGATGTCGGTCCCGCCGGAAATCGATGACAGCTGCACGTCGTTTTTGATGTCGCGGTAGACGAAATCGAATTGCTCAGGCGCAAGCGGCGAGCCCGTCGACAAGACGGTGCGCAGCGCGGGCAACTGAACGCGTGTGCACGGCTGATATCCGACCTTTTCGAGAGCAGACAAATATTTTGGACTGGTACCTAAGATACTGATGTGTTCGGCTTCGGCCATGCGCCAGAGCACGCCTTCATCAGGGTAAAATGGCGAGCCATCGTAGAGCACCAGCGTAGCGCCAACGGCGAGACCGCTCGCCAGCCAGTTCCACATCATCCAGCCGCAGGTGGTGAAGAAGAACAGACGATCGGTGCGGCGTAGATCAACGTGCAGGTGATGTTCCTTCAAATGCTGCAGCAGCGTGCCGCCGGCGCCATGGACAATGCACTTCGGTTTACCGGTCGTGCCTGATGAATACATCACGAAGAGCGGGTGATCGAAGGGCAGAGGCGTGAAAACGGGGTTCGCACCTGGCGTGCCGCAGCGATTCCAGAGTTGCACCTGACGCGTGGCGTTAGCGGATAAGCGCTCGAGATTGGGCGCATCGTCGACATAAGGCACCACGATCACGGTGCTTACCGAGTGTAGTTGCGCTAGTACGTCGGCGATCAGCGTCAAAGAATCTAGTGTCTTGCCACCGTAAAAATAACCATCGGCGGTGACGATGACCTTCGGTGCGATTTGCCCGAAGCGATCGAGCACGCCGACTATACCGAAGTCGGGCGAGCACGAAGACCAGATCGCGCCAATGCTGGTGGTGGCCAGCATTGCGATGATCGTTTCGGGAAGGTTCGGCATGAAGCCCGCTACCCGATCTTCGGGCACAACCCCCGCAGCACGCAGGCCTGCCGCCACACGACCGACTTCGGCCGTGAGTTGACGATAAGACAAAGTCCGCCGTGCACCGCGCTCATTGTGGAATACGAGTGCCGGATGATCGTCGCGAAAGTGCAGCAAATTCTCGGCGAAATTGAGCTGAGCGCCCGGAAACCACCGTGCTCCGGGCATCCGCGCGCCGTCCTCGAGCACTGGGGCCGCTGCCCAGTCGGCCTTCACGTCAGTAAAATGCGCGAGCTCGAACCAGAAGGCGGGCGAGTCCTCGACCGACCAGCGATGCAGTGCAGCGTAGTCGGCAAAATGCAGATCACGGCGCGCAGCGACGCAGTTTATAAAGCGCTGCAGATTACTGCTCTGCCTGCGCTCCGTGCTCGGCGTCCACAATGGCCGCGCCTCGCTCATATCGACAACGGCAGTTACTCAGAGCGACTGGTAGATTGGGCCGGAGCCGCCTTCAGGCGTCGTCCAATCAATGATTTGATACGGGTCTTTGATGTCGCAGGCCTTGCAGTGCACGCAGTTCGAAGCATTGATCTGCAGTCGCTTGCCACCCGCTCCGTCATCCACCATTTCGTAGACATTAGCTGGACAGAAGTTCTGGCAAGGATTGCCGAACTCTGCGGCGCAGCGGGTCACGCAAATATCAGGATCGCGAACCTTGAGGTGGATCGGCTGGTTTTCTTCGTGCGAGTTATTGGCGAAGAACACCGCAGCAAGACGATCGCGGGGAGGTAGCGAGCGATCGGTCCAGCCGCGATCAGGCGATTCAAATTCATTGAGCTGCTGGGTTTCGGCGTAGGCGGCGGTATTTCGCAGCGTCCATGGTGTGCGACCTCCGGTCACCGTCTCGAGCGCGCCATTGGCCATCGCAAACCACAAGCCGCGCTTGAAGCCGGGCTTGATGTTACGCACCGACTTGAGCTCGCGACCGCCTGCGGAGGCGCGAAAGCGCGCATCGAAGCCCGCGGGCGAGCAGGCGTTCTCTGCCAAATGCTCGGCAGCCAGCATGCCGCAGCGGATCGCCTGATGAATACCCTTGATTTTGGCGACATTGAGCGTGCCCGCGGCATCGCCTATCAGCATCGCGCCCGACATCTCGAGTTTCGGCAGCGATTGCCAGCCACCTGCGGCGATCGCGCGCGCGCCGGCGGCGACGATCTCGCCGCCTTCGAGCAAGACACGGATGCTCGGATGATGCTTGAACTGCTGAAATGCTTCGAAGGGTTTCAGTCGCGGGTCGCGATAATCGAGGCCCACCACATAGCCGACGTACACGCGATTATTGTTCAGGTGATAAAGAAAACTGCCGCCATAGGTGCGGTTGTCAAGCGGCCAACCCACCGAGTGCTGGATGAGGCCGGGCTCAACTCGACCCTCTGGCAATTGCCATAATTCTTTGAAACCGAGACCGTAGGTTTGCGGATCGCAGTCAGCATCGAGTTGGTAGCGCGCAATCAGTTGCTTGCTGACGCTGCCGCGGCAGCCCTCGGCCAGTACCGTGATCTTGGCGCGCACCTCGGGGCCCGGCGTAAAGTTCGGTCCCGCCTCGCCTGATTTTTCGATGCCCATATCTCCGATCTGCACGCCGGCGACGCTACCATCCTCATTAAATAGCGGCTTGGCCGCAGCGAAGCCCGGGAACACGTCGACGCCGAATTCCTCAGCTTTGGCCGCGAGAATGGGCGTGAGCAAGCCGAGCGAGACGATGAAGTTACCCTCATTATGCTGTTGCGGCGGCACAGGCAGCCGGATGCGGCTCGTACGCGTGAGTAGCGAGAATTCGTCGCGCTTGGCAGGTACACACAAGGCGGGCGGATGGTCGCGCCAGCCTGGCAACAGAGCATCGAGGGGACCCGGCTCGAGCACCGCACCCGAGAGTGCCTGCGCGCCGATCGCCGAGGCCTTCTCGAGCACGCAAACCGTGAGATCCGCGGTCAGTTGCTTGAGGCGCACCGCGCAAGCGAGGCCCGCCGGGCCGCCACCAACGATGAGTACGTCATATTCCATGACGTCGCGTTCAATTTGCTCGGACATCTTCAACCCCTCTCGATAGCGATAGCAGTGGCTTCACCGCCACCGATGCAAAGTGCAGCGACGCCGCGCCGCAGCCCGCGTTGCGCAAGGGCATGGGCGAGCGTGGCAACAATGCGCGCGCCAGTGGCGCCAATCGGGTGACCGAGCGCGCAGGCGCCGCCATTCACGTTGAGTTTATCGGCGGCGATGCCGATGTCTTTTTGCGCCGCCATGGCCACCGCCGCGAAAGCCTCATTGACCTCGAACAGATCGACGTCCTCGGCACGCCAGCCCGCGCGTTGCAAAACTTTTTGGATGGCACCGACGGGCGCGACCGTGAACCACTCGGGCTCCAGCGCGAAGCTCGCTTGGGCTACGACAAGAGCCAGTGGCGTGAGGCCGCGCGCCGACGCAAACTTCGACGTGGCGAGGATTGCTGCGGCGGCGCCGTCCGAGATGGATGAGGAACTCGCTGCGGTGACTGTACCGTCTTTGCAGAACGCAGGTTTCAGCTGCGGAATCTTTACGAGATCACAAGTGAAAGGCGTTTCGTCGCGATCGATGACAGTTTCGCCCTTGCGACCTTTGACCGTGACCGGCGTGAGCTCGTTGGCAAAGGCGCCGTTTTCGACCGCCGCTAAGGCGCGCGTTACCGAGATCGTCGCAAAGGCATCTTGATCGGCGCGCGAAAAGTTGTAGCGTGTCGCTGTGTTCTCGGCGAACGCACCCATCATCTGCCCATCCCAGGGGCTTTGCAGTCCGTCGGTGAACATGTGATCGAGCACTTCGCCGTGCCCCATCCGATAGCCGGCGCGAGCCTTTGGCAGCAGGTACGGCGCGTTGCTCATCGATTCGAGTCCGCCCGCTGCGATGACCTCGGCATTACCCGCGCGCAATTGATCGATCGCCATCATGATGGCTTTCATGCCCGAGCCGCACATTTTATTGATCGTGGTCGTCGGCACCGAGTGCGGGATACCCGCTTGCAGTGCGGCTTGGCGCGCTGGAGCTTGGCCTAGCCCGGCGGGCAGCACGCAACCCATGAGCACTTCCTGAAGATCGCCGGCCGCGACACCTGCCGATTGCACGGCTGCCGCGAGTGCTGCGCCGCCGAGTTGGGGCGCGGTGACCGGGGCGAGTACCCCGTGGAAGGCACCGATCGGCGTGCGACGGGCGGAGAGGAAAACGATCGAATCGGTCATGCGGACCCTGGGCCGAAGCAAGCTGGGAAGTCCGATAGTTTATGCGAAAACCCCCCCTCGGTCGGGTTCGCCTAGGCGCTCGAGGATGGCGGCCCGCGTTTGCTCGCGCAGCTGTCGCGCCACGACCTCCGACCCCAGATCCGCGGCCGGTAGGATCGGCGGCAGTAGTTCCACTTCGATGAGGCCCGGGCGGGGAAAGAATCTCGGGCTTTGCAGGATGGCGCGCGTGCCGCGGATCACGCAGGGCACGACCGGGCAACGCGCGTAGGCCGCGCTTTTGAAGGCGCCGCTATGGAATTTCAGTAGCCCCGGCTCACCCTCGAAGGTACCCTCGGGAAAGAACAGCAGCGACTGTCCTGCATTCGCCGTACGAAGTACCCGGCGCGCATCGAGTGAGCCTTTGTGACGGTTGAAGCGCTCGACGAATTCCGTGCCGATGCGGCGCAGCAGCAGCCCAGCGAGTGGCACGTTGGCCATCTCGCGCTTGACGACATACGCATAGTTTTCGGGTAGCACCGCCTTGATGACGATCGCGTCGATGTAACTCGCGTGATTGGCAGCGACCACGCATTGTCCGGCGGGCAGGTGTTCGGCGCCGGTGACGACTAGTCGCGTGAAGGTCAGGCGTAGAATGAGCCTTGAGGCGACGCCCGCGAGGTGTCGACGTCGGTACATCGCCGGCACCACCAGCAGCAACAGCAACAGCACGAGCGCGATCACGATAAACACCAACCACGCATAGCTGCCAAAGATCACGCGCGCCAGGAGGGCTGCCGGATGTTCGCGGGCGGTGGCGGTTGCGGTGGTGGGCGGTAGCATGGGTGGGTGCAAAGTTGGCGGCGAGGTATCCTTGTGTTTGCCGTGCGCGAAAGTCAACGCAGTCCGCCGATTACCTCCGTGGTGCCCGATCCCGCGCTGCTGCGTTTTCTCGATGTGATCTGGATGGAGCGCGGCCTTGCAGCCAACACCCTTGCCGCCTACCGAGCCGATTTGCTCGCGCTGCAGCAGTGGCTCGAGATTCGTGGCAGCACGCTTGCGGCAGCGAACCGTACCCACTTGCTCGACTACGTTGCCGCGCGGGTCAGCGCCGGCGCGAGATCGCGATCGACCGCGCGGCAGCTCTCGGCGTTCCGCCGATTTTTTCGTCAACAAGTTCGTGACGGCGCGCGTCAGGAAGACCCGACGGCCGAAGTGGCGATGCCACGCACGGGTCGCACCCTACCGAAATCATTGAGTGAACAAGACGTGGAAACTTTACTCGCGGCGCTGCCCGTCGGAGACCCTTTGGGGTTTCGTGATCGCACCATGCTCGAAGTGCTGTACGCGACGGGGCTGCGCGTCTCCGAGCTCGTCAACCTACGGCACGCCCAGGTCAATCTAAATCAGGGCGTACTGCGTGTCACTGGCAAGGGTAATCGCGAGCGTCTGGTGCCCTTAGGGGCCGAGGCCATCGACTGGCTGCAGCGCTTTGCGGCCGATGCACGCAGCGAAATCCTCGGCTCGCAGCAGACCGATTTTCTATTCCCCACACGGCGCGGGACGCGCATGACGCGACAGGCGTTCTGGAGTCTCATCAAGCGCCATGCCCGCGCTGCAGGCATCAGCAAACCGCTCTCGCCACACACGCTGCGGCATGCTTTTGCGACCCATCTTCTGAACCACGGCGCCGACCTGCGCGTGGTGCAGATGTTGCTTGGTCACAGCGATCTGTCGACCACGCAGATCTACACTCATGTTGCCCGCGAGCGCATGAAAAGCCTGCACGCCGCGCATCATCCGCGCGGTTGAGGGCGTACAAAGCGCGCTGGATTACGCTGCCATGCGCTTGCCGCGTGCTGAGCGCGTCCTCTGCTAAAATGCAGTACGTGAAAACCGCAGTCTTTTCTGCCTTGATGGTGATGCTGGCTTTGCCGCTCGCGGGCTCCGCGCAGCAGGGCAGCTCCGCGCCGCAAGGCAACGCCGCACAAGCGAGTGCCTCGGCGCCACGGGGTGCGGCTGCTGCCGACCCGCGCACCGAACTCGTCAAACGCTTGCCCGGCAGCAAGCTCGAAGATTTCCGCCGCTCGCCGTTACCCGAAGTCTATGAATACGCGCGCGGTGCCGACATCCTCTACATTAGCGCGGACGGCAAATTTGCCCTTGCCGGCGACATGTACGAGATCGCCAGCGAAACCAACCTCAGTGAAAAGCGTCGCCGCGAGGCGCGTCTTGCGCTGATCGCCAAGGTACCTGAAAACCAGATGGTAATTTTCGGACCGCGCGAGGCCAAGCACACCGTCACCGTGTTCACCGATGTCGATTGTGGTTACTGCCGCAAACTGCACGCAGAGATCGCGCGCTACAACCAGCTGGGCATACGTGTGCGTTATCTCTTTTATCCGCGCGAGGGCCCGCACTCCGAGTCATGGGACAAAGCGATCGCCGTTTGGTGTTCCGCCAATCGCAACGACGCGCTGACTCGCGCCAAGAAAGGTGAGAAGATTGGCAAGCCGAAGTGCGCTTCAAATACGGTGGCCAAAGATTACGAGCTAGGTCAAGAAGTCGGCTTGCGCGGGACGCCGGCGATAATCACCGCGAGCGGCGAGCTACTGCCTGGCTATGTGCCGCCCGATATGCTCGTCAAACGTCTCGAAGAAAAAAGCTGACAGCGACTACTGGGCGCGGTCAGCGCTCGAGCAGTTTGAATTTATCCGGCTTGCCTTCCCATTCTTTGGCGTCGGCCGGCGCATCGCCTTTCTCGGTGATCACGGGCCACTTACGCGCCAGCTCGGCGTTCAGTGCCTTAAACTGCTGCTGTTCGGCAGGGACTTCGTCCTCGGAGTAAATGGCTTCGACCGGGCACTCGGGCTCACACAGCGTGCAGTCGATGCACTCATCCGGATCGATTACCAGAAAATTGGGGCCTTCGTGAAAGCAGTCGACCGGGCAGACCTCGACGCAGTCCATGTATTTACACTTGATGCAGTTTTCTGTGACGACGAAAGTCATGGTCTTCCCCGAAAAAACGTTGTCGCGAACTTTATCTCGGCACCACGGGCTCTGCCAGAGTCAGCTCGGCTGTTGACCGCCCAGCCGCCGTGGTGCGGCGGTCGAACTCCGTGAAGTAGTGTTGCTCGATGCCACGCGTACGATCCTCGAAGTAACGGCGTAGGGCGAATTCCGTGCTCGGAAAAGCGATGTCACTCCACGGAATATCCCGCTCCTCGACCAGCTTCGATTCGAGGCTTTCGACCCCAACGCCAAAGTCCGATGTCCGCAAACGCGCGCGGAAAAACACATGCACTTGCTGCGCATGCAGGATGTGCACGACGGCCAGCAAAGAACCGATCTCAACATCGGCTAGCGCTTCCTCGGAGGACTCGCGCGCAGCTGCCTGCTGCAGCGTCTCGTTGTTTTCCATGAAGCCCGCAGGAAAGGTCCAGTAGCCGAGACGCGGTTCGATGGCGCGTCGGCACAGCAGGATTTTTCCGGAAGGGTCTTCGGGAACGCAGCCAACCACCAGCTTCGGGTTCTGGTAGTGCACCGTACGACAGGACGGGCAGACGTGGCGCGGTAGGTGTTCGCCTTCGGGGACGCGCACCACGACGGCGGTGCCACAATTGCTGCAGTAGTTCATTCGTTGAGCGTTGGTGCCGGGAGAGGGAATCGAACCCACACTCTGTCGCCAGAACCGGATTTTGAGTCCGGCGCGTCTACCAGTTCCGCCATCCCGGCTCCGGGAACGGACCGTAGTATACGTGAAACCCCACGCAGACTTGCCTACCATGCGCGCCGTGCACGCCGCTGACTTCGATTTCGAACTACCTCAGGAACTGATTGCGCAACGGCCGCTGCCGCAGCGGACTGCTTCGCGGCTGCTGGTTTTGAACCCGCGCAGCGGGCCGGCCATCGCCGATGCCGGCATTCGTGATCTCCTCGAGTTACTTGAGCCCCGCGATTTGCTGGTGTTCAACGACACTCGCGTCATTCCGGCACGGTTGCGCGGCCACAAGCCGAGTGGCGGTGCCGTCGAGATGCTGCTCGAACGCCCACTCGCCGGAACCCTGGCGTTGCTGCACATGCGCGCCAGCAAGCCGCTTCGCCCGGGACAGATCCTGCATTCGGCGGGCGGCGACCTCGTGGTCGAGGGTCGCGAGGAAGATCTTTTCCGCGTGCGATTGCCGGCGCCGGCGATCGGGTTTTTCAGTGCACACGGCGAAGTGCCGCTGCCGCCTTACATCGAACGCAGGCCCGAGGCCGCCGACCTCGAGCGTTATCAAAGCGTGCTCGCGCGCGTGCCCGGGGCGGTCGCTGCGCCGACGGCCAGTCTGCATTTTGATGCCGCGCTGCTCGAGGCCTTGGCCGCGCGCGGCATTCGCTATACAACGCTCACCTTGCGTGTGGGTGCGGGGACTTTTCAGCCGCTGCGCAGCGAGCGCATCGAGGATCACATCATGCATGCCGAGTGGGCCGAGGTGCCCGCGACCGCCTGCGCAGCGATTGCCGCAACGCGCGCCGCAGGCGGACGCGTGGTAGCGATCGGCACCACAGTGGTTCGCGCGCTCGAGTCCGCGGCGCTCGCGGCAGCGGAATTCGCCGCAGACGAGGCCGCATCCGGAGTGCTCGCGCCCTGGACCGGCGAGACGCAAATCTTTATTACGCCGGGATTTCGCTATCGCGCAGTTGATGCACTACTCACCAATTTTCATTTACCGCGCTCGACACTGATCATGTTGGTCAGCGCATTCGCGGGTCGCGAGTTCACACTCGCAGCCTATGCGCATGCCGTTGCCCGGCGTTATCGATTTTTCAGTTACGGTGACGCCATGCTCATTACTTCGAGAGCGCCGTGAGCTTGCGTTACCAACTGCTCGCGACCGATGGCGCAGCTCGGCGCGGCCGACTGCAGGCGCGGCACGGCAGTATTGAAACACCGACCTTCATGCCGGTCGGTACCTATGGCACGGTCAAGGCCATGACTCCAGAGGAACTCAAGGGGCTGGGCGCCGAGATTATTTTGGGTAACACGTTTCATTTGATGCTGCGACCGGGGCATCAAGTGATTGCCGAGCTCGGCGGATTGCATCGGTTCATGCACTGGTCGCGACCGATCCTATCAGACTCGGGCGGCTTCCAAGTTTTCAGTCTAGCCAAATTACGCAAGATCACCGAGGAGGGCGTGCGCTTTCGCTCGCCGATCGATGGCAGCGAGGTGCGTCTCACGCCAGAAGATTCGATGGATATGCAGCGTGCACTCGGCTCCGACATCGCCATGATGTTTGACGACTGCACCGCATGGCCGGCGACGTACGAGCAGGCGCGCGCTTCGATGGAGCGATCGATGCGCTGGGCGAAGCGCTGCGTCACCTGTTACTACCGCGAGGGCGATCGTGATGCGGCACCGGGCGATCTCTTCGGTATCGTGCAAGGCGGCATGTACGAGGATCTGCGGCGCGAATCTTTGAGTGCGCTGCTCGAGCTCGATCTGCCGGGTCTTGCGGTGGGCGGCCTCGCGGTGGGCGAGCCCGAGCCCGAGCGCTTGCGCGTGCTAGAGGGATTGTTGCCACACATGCCAATCGATCGACCTCGCTATCTCATGGGCGTCGGCCGACCTGAGGATATCGTCGCAGCGGTGCTGCGCGGGATCGACATGTTCGATTGTGTGATGCCGACACGACATGCGCGTAACGGTCACCTTTTTACCGGTACTGGTGTCATCAATATCCGCAATGCCGTGCACCAGCGCGACCCGGGACCGATCGACCCGGACTGTGGTTGTTATACCTGTCGCAATTATTCACGGGCCTACCTGCGGCACCTCGATCGCTGCAACGAGATCCTGGGCTCCCGGCTCAACACCATTCACAACCTGCATTTCTACCTCGAACTTATGCGGCAGCTGCGGGCGGCCATCGAGGCCGGCCGGGTGCAGGAGTTTGCCCGTGATTTCCTTGCCCGTCGGGGGGCTGTGGCATAATTCGCGGCCTTTTTCGACCCGTCTCCCACCCGAGGACCCGATCCCATGAACGGACTGATCCCCGCGGCCTATGCCCAGGCCGACGGCGCTGTGCCCGGCGGCCAGCTCGCACCGCTTTTGATGATGGTGCTGTTCATCGTCATTTTCTATTTTCTGCTTATTCGCCCGCAGCAGAAAAAGGCCAAAGAACACGCGGCCATGCTCGGCAAGCTGACTGCAGGCGATGAGGTGGTCACCGCCGGGGGGATCGTCGGCAAGGTGACCGCGGTCGACGAGGGTTTCGTTACCCTTGAAATCGCCGCCGAGGTCCGAGTTAAGGTGCAGAAGTTTCAAGTCAGCTCACTGGTTCCCAAGGGCACTCTGAAGGGCTGATGCATGCTCGAGTTTGCCCGCTGGAAGTACATCCTCGTCGCCGCCGTTTTGGTGCTGGCGACGATCTTCGCGCTGCCCAATGTCTTTGGCGAGGATGCTGCCTTGCAAGTCGTCCGCAAGGACCGCGGCGCAATCGAAACCGACGGGCAACGCGCAGTGGCGGACTTCCTGCGCGGCAAGGGCGTGACGTTCTCGCGCAACTACATCGACGACGGGCGTCTGATGCTGCATTTCGCCGCCGTGCCCGAGCAGTTGAAGGCCCGCGATCTCGTCAATGAAAACTTTACCCGCGACTACGTCACGGCGCTGTCCTTCGCTTCGCGCGCGCCGGATTGGTTGCGCAAGATCGGCTTGCGCCCGATGCCGCTCGGTCTTGACCTGCGCGGTGGCCTTTACCTGCTCTATCAGGTCGATGTCGATGGTGCGGTCGCGCAGGTGCTCGAGGTATACGAGCAAGATCTGCGTCGGGCGCTGAGCCAGGACAATGTGCAATTCGTCGATGTGGTGCAGGTTGCCGAGGGCACGGTTAAGCCGAACGGCCTGCGCGTGTTGCTGCCGGCAGGCGCTGACCCAGCGCCGGCGCGCGAGTCCGTCCGCCGCGTATTGCCGGATGTGACGACCTCGGCGCAGCGGGGCGGGGTTGGGCCGATCCTGCAGGCGCTGCTGACAGCCACTCAGCTCAAGGAGCGTCAGGACTACGCCATTTCGCAAAACCTCATCACCCTCCGTAATCGTGTCAACGAGCTTGGCGTGTCCGAGCCCGTGGTGCAGCGGCAGGGTATCGATCGCATCGCCGTGCAACTGCCCGGCGTGCAGAATTCGGCCGAAGTCAAAGATAT
>VGTW01000038.1 GCA_016874555.1 Gammaproteobacteria bacterium
CTGGCGAACTCGAAACCGGCCAGACGCAGAATGGAGCCACTGGCGATGATCAGCCAACAGCCTGACAGCCAATGCGCCCAAAACACCGGCCAAGTCAGCCAGTAGAGCGGCTCGCCGAAGCCGATGACGATGCCGGCCGCGACGCGCAGGTTATCCCAGATCAGAAAAAAGAGCGGAATCAAAATAACTGCGATGGCCTTGGCGCGAGTTTCGCGCCACAGACGGACCGCCCAGACGAACAGGGCCGTCTGGGCGATCGCGAAGCCGAGAAACATCAGGCTGTACACGCCACCAAGATCTTGCCGACCGCCTCGCGCTGCAATAATTTTTTGATCGCCTCACCGCCCTGTGGCAATGGTAGGATAGCCGAAATCTTTGGTTTGATCTTGCCGGCCCGGTACAGATCAAGCAGGGCGTACACGTTAACGGCATCTTGCACCGGCTCTTGCTGTCTGAAGGCCCCCCAGAACACGCCGCGGATATCGCAGCCCTTGAGCAAGGTGAGGTTGAGCGGAATCTTTGGGATACCGGCCGGAAAGCCGATCACGAGGTAGCGGCCCTTCCAGGCCGCAGTCCGTAAGGCGGGCTCCGCGTAGTCGCCGCCCACCGGATCATAGATGACATCGGCGCCCTTAGGGCCGCAGGCGTCTTTGAACTGGGCGGCGAGCGCCCGTGAGTCGATGCCCTCGCGCGGATAGATCACGGTCACCTCGGCACCGTGCTCGCGCGCTGCGGCCGCTTTGGATTCGCTGGAAACTGCGGCGACAACTCGCGCGCCGATAGCCTTGCCGATCTCGACTGCCGCGAGACCCACGCCACCCGCTGCGCCGAGCACCAGCAAGGTTTCGCCGGCTCGCAATTCGCCGCGGTTGACGAGCGCATGATAAGAAGTACCGTAAGTGAAAATCAGACCAGCTGCGACATCGAAGGGCATGCCCTCAGGCATCCGCACGCAGGCGTTTGCCGCCGTGACCGCTTTTTCGGCCAAGCCGCCGGAGGTCGCCGCAGCGATCACCGCATCGCCTACCTTGAACTCCGTGACGCCTTCGCCGACCGCCTCGATCACCCCGGACATTTCCGAGCCGGGTGCAAAGGGCCGCGGCGGCTTGAACTGGTATTTGTCTTCGATAACCAGTACGTCGGGATAGTTGATGCCGCAATAGCGCACAGCGATGCGCACTTGTCCGCGACCCGGGACCGGCTCGGTGATCTCGCGCAGTATCAGGGTGTCGGGTGAGCCTGGGGCTTCGCTCAACAGGGCTTTCACGTGATGATCTCCGAGGGTCAGGCGGCGAGTTTCAAAACTAGTCAGGCAATACGCGGCTGCGGGTCTCGATGACCCAGCCGCGGGCGAGCAGGGCCGCAAAGAACGGGACCAGGGCGACCCAGATCAGCGTGTCGGTGATCGCTGCAGAGGAACCGCCTGCGCCCGCGGTGACTGCGCCGACGACAAAGGGCCCGAAGGCGGCGAGGATGCGGCCGATGTTGAAGCAAAAGCCGGAGGCGAGACCACGCAGTCGCGTTGGGAAGAGTTCGGGGAGATAAAACACGAGCGCGCTGAATACGCCGTACACGCCAAGGCCCACCACGAGCAGCATAGCAAGACGCAGTTCGGGACCGAGTGGCAAGCCAAAAGTGAGCAGGATACTGCCCGCTGACCAAAGAAAATAACCGATAAATGCAGGCTTGCGGCCGAGACGCTTAGCGAGCGGGATCGCGAGTAGAGCACCGATCAATCCGCCGGTATTGAACGCGTTGGAGGCTCGTGCCTTCCAGGCCTCGGACATCTGTTGGGCTTCGTCGGCCGGTAAGCCCGCCGCAGTAGCAGCATCGCTGGCGAGCAGGCTTCCGAGCAGGGGCACGAATGCGTTGACTGCCCACCACGTGAGCAGAGCGGTCAAAGAAACAAGCAGCGCTGCGCGCGTGGCATCACGCAGATCGACATCGAACAAACGAGTGAGCTGCAGTACATGTGCGGCTTGGCCGCTCGCGGCACTAGCCTGCCAACGACCACTTTCTTTGACAAAGATACGTACTGCCAGAGCGAGAAATACCGGCGCCAGGCCGCACAGAAAAACATAGCGCCAGGAATGAGCAGGATCGTCGGCCAGCCATACGCCGGCAATCTGATAGTTGACGAGACTTGCGAGCATGATGCCAAGCGGCGAGGCCGTTTGCAGCAGCGCACCGGCTTCGACGCGGTATTCTTCGGGCACGGACTCGGCGACGAGTGCAGCACCGACCGCCCATTCACCGCCGATACCGAGACTGGTCAGCGCCCGAAACAGCGCGAGTTGTTCGATGCTGGTAGCAAACGCGCAGAGCGTTGTCCCGAGCGCGTACACGAGGATGGTGAGCATGAGACCGAGCCGGCGACCATAACGGTCAGCAACCCAGCCAAAGATCACGCCACCTGCGGCCCAGCCGACGAGCAGCACGGCTGACAGAATGCCGGTCCAATAGACCGTGGCGGCACGCGCCTCGGGGCTACCGATCGGCAGTGCCAGCAGGGTAGGGATGCAGTTCGAGGCAACAAAGTTGAAGAGCATCGCGTCAAAAACATCAAAGCCCCAGCCGAGCCAGGCGGCTGCAAACACGACCCATTGATAGCGCGACAGCTTCACGCGCCGAGTCTACCCGTCTCGAGATGATGCTGGGCGCGCAGCAGTCCGACGACGGTTTTCGAGTCGTTGATCTCACCTTCAAAGCAGCGGCGCACCGCCTCAACCAGCGGGATCCAGTGCACTGCAAAAACCTCGGCGGCTTCGGGAGCGGCGGCGACCGGCGTGAGATCGGTCGCAAGGTAGAGGTATATACGTTCGGTGAGTACCCCGAGGGAACTCACCGACACGCCGAGTGATTGCAGCTGCGCGGCGTGTACGCCGGCTTCTTCGATGAGCTCGCGGCGGGCGGTGTCGAGCGGCGGTTCCCCGGGCTCGAGCCGGCCGGCGGGTAATTCCCAAATTCGACCACCCACGGCGTGGCGCAACTGATGCAACAAACAAACGCGACCGTCGTGGTCGAGCGCAACTGTGGCGGCGCCGCCGGGATGGTGCAGGACTTCGAGGTCTGCGGTGTGCCCGTTTGGCAGGCGGACGGTATCGATCGTGAGACGGGTGACGCGACCGCGGAAAACTTCGCGCGTGGACAGCAGTATCGATGAAGCTTCGGCATCGTTAAGCATGGGGGGTAGTCTAGGCTTTTCGCAGCATGCTCTGCGGGGTCGATTCATGAAAATGCGCCTGCTTGGCAAGTCTGGCTTGAAGGTGTCCGAACTTTCTCTTGGTACGATGACTTTTGGCACCGAGACCGCGATCGGTTCCGAGGAGGACGAGTGTCGGCGTGTGTTCGACACCTATCTCGAGGCGGGCGGTAATTTCATTGATACGGCCAATATCTACACGTTTGGCACCAGTGAACGTATGCTCGGGCGCTTCATCGCGGGTCGCCGCAGCCCGCTCGTGATCGCCACCAAGTACGCGATGAATACGGATTTGAAAAATCCCAATGCGGGTGGCAACTCGCGCAAGGCGTTACGCGAGGCGATCGAGGGTAGTCTGTCGCGACTCGGTACCGATTACATTGATCTCTTGTGGGTACATGCCTGGGATGCGTTGACCCCGCTCGAAGAAACCCTGCGTGGTCTCGATGATCTGGTCTGTGCCGGGAAAGTTTTGTACCCGGGATTTTCGAACGCCCCCGCGTGGATTGTAGCGCGCGCGCAGACGCTTGCCGAGAGCCGCGATTGGTCGTCTTTGGTGGCCCTGCAGCTGCATTACAGCCTGGTCGAGCGCAACGTCGAGCGGGAGTTGCTGCCCTGCGCGGCTGCGCTCGGCATGACGGTCACGGCCTGGAGTCCGCTCGCGGGTGGTGTGTTGTCAGGCAAATACCCGGTCGATCCGGCGGCGCGGACCGGTCAGGAAGGGCGGCTCACAAGCACGGGCTGGGGCGATCTTTTTTTGCGTGACCGCAACTTCGCGATTGCAGAGACGGTCCGTGTACAGGCAGAACGACTCGGTCAAAGTTCAGCGAGCATCGCGATTCGCTGGTTGATGGAGCGCGATGTCATCCCCATTCTGGGGGCGCGTAACGATGCGCAACTGCGGGATTTGCTGACCGCGACGCAGTTCAGCCTCGATGCCGAGGCCATGGCTGCGCTCGAGGCCGCAAGCCAGATCGACTTGGGTTATCCGCGTACGCTTCTCGAGGGGCCGATGGGGCAGCGCATGCTGCACGGCGATCGGGTCGGCGAGATTACCCTTCGCTGAGGAGCGCCGTCGCCGAACGGCAAGCTTGCTGACAGTTCAGCGTGAGCGCGCGAGGTATTCCTCGTTCGGCATCATGTCGGTGGCCGCGGCGACGCGATTCGTCATGTTAAAAAAACCGGTGATCGCAACGATGTCCCAGATCTCTCTATCTTTGAAGCCTGCCCGTCGCAGGGCGCGTCGATCAGACTCGCCGGTTTCGGCCGGCGTCACGGTGAGCTTATGTGCGTAGTCGAGCATGACGCGCTGCTTTTTGCTGATCTTGGCCACCCGAAAATTCATCACCAGTGTTTCGCCCAGCGAGGGGTCGCCCGACAGCGCCCGCAAAGCTTCGCCGTGGGCCGTTAAACAGTAGTAGCAACGATTGGCTGATGAGACGACGACGGCGATCATTTCGCGCTCCAGCGCGGTGAGCTGCGAGTCGCCGAGCATCAGATCGTTGTACATGGCGATGAAGGCACGCAGCTTCGTCTCGTTAAATCGGTATACCTCGAGTACGTTCGGCACAAAGCCGATCTTATCTTTGCAGACGGCAAAATATTTAGCAAGATCGGAGGCAAATCGAGCGCGCCGTGGAGTCGGCAGTTTCAAGGCGATTTTGCTTGGCGGCTGGGCGCGATAGCGGCGGATCATGGTGAGACTCTTTGGGGAAATGGCGCTCTGGCACGGCGCCGGACTTGCCCAGCGCCGCTTTCTTTGAAGCTTCCGGTTGCGCTACTTCGGTGACGTGATTCAGCCACGGCGGCCGCCCGAGCGCGGTGGCCGCGGTGCACGTTCCAGCGCTTCGTCGATGCGCGGGTTGCCGCCGTCCATATCATAGTGATTAAGCGCCGCGATTACCGCTTGGGCCTCTGCCGAAGGCATATCCACAAAACCGAAACCGCGCTGGCGACCCGTCTCGCGATCGTTGATGAGCTTGACGGTGTCGACCTGGCCGTAGCGCTCGAAGAGCACTCGAACGTCGGCCTCGTTGGCTTGAGAAGGGCAGGTTGCCCACGTAGATCGTCGTCATACGACCGTCTCTCTAATTTTTGACCAGTATAATCGACCGCTCGCCACGGTTTCCCCTGACGAGCGGCCTGATGCTACTACCGGAGTCGACGGCAGAACAACCGGGCGCGAACGACTACTTTTTGACGGGGGTCGTCGGCGCAATCTTTTTCTTGAAGTAGGTCCAGCTGGTCTCGTTCTCGCGGTTGTCATCGCCAGCGGGTGGACTCCGATATTCGGGGTAGCCCGTCTCGAGGGCTTTTTTGAGAACCGGTGAGAGCTGATCGGCACTATCGAGTTTGCGACCCGCGGCATGGATGTAGATCAGACCGGCACGGCCGCTCATTTCCATCCAGGGCAGCCAGTCGGCCATGCGCACCCAGCCGACCTCGACTGCCGGGTTCGCAATCTTGGGGTCGGTCAGGACGTTGATGTCACCGGAGAAATTGAACATCTCGGTGGCATGGTAGTAACCACCGACATTTTTTTGGAACTCGCCGCCGAGCGGATTCACGTAGAAAAGCGGCACCGTGATGGTGTTCCACCAGACGTTGCCGTTGATGGTGCCGGGCCAGGTTACGAGCTTGCCGTTACCGTCGATCGGGAACACCGGTCGCTGGTTGACCGGATCATTGGCGGTCTGCACGACTTTGACGGTCTGACCGGTCCAAGGATTTTTCCACTCCTGGAGCAACTCCCCGGTCGCCGGATCGACGTAGAGCAGCAACTCGCGCGAGACCAGTCGCCAACCGGTGCCGCGAACCGGGTCGGTCACCGTGACGCACTGCCGTACGTTGTAGCCCTCGACGTCAAAAAGTTTGCGGTCGCGCTCGCCGGGTACTCGTGCGAATCCCTCACCGAGGAAGTAGTAGATCGTCGGCGTATTGTCGATTGATCCACATTGGATGCGTCTTCCCGCCAGAGTCGCGCCTTCCGCAGTATTGAGGTCGATACGCTTGGTTTTACCGCTCTGCGCAAGTGCGTCGGGCGTGATCAGCAAAGCACAGGCCGCAAAGGCAGCGCAGGCCAGTGAAATCAGCGGTCGTGACATCAGAGTCTCCTCGAGTGCGCTAACAAGCTGTGGATCAAATAGTTCACAGGAATTTTTGCACGGACGGGTCAATGTGTGACACCGGCTCGCGGTTGCGTGTGAGCTCGCTCATCACCCGCGCAGTGTAAGCCGCTAGATCAGCGGCTCGGGTTTCGGCAACGTCCGCCGTATCCTGATGATTTTCGACGGCACCAGCGGGCAGCACTTTGTGCGATTCGAGCTCGGCCTCAAGTGCAGCGAGCCGTTCGCGCAGCATCCACACCTCGGCAGTGAGCGCCACGATTGCGCCAACGGCGTTGTCCATGGGCAGCTGGTGCAAGAAGTCCGGTTCGTGGTGGGTGATCGGCCCCTGTAGCGCCGCGTTGAAACGTTTGCCCGTAACCGGGTCGACGAGCGGGTCAGGGCGTAAGCTCGTGCGCGCGTCGCTGCACGATTCCACGGGCACCTCGCGCGATGTCGGCAGTTCGCTCATTTTTCGAATACGTACAGGTTCCAATGATTGGCATTGATCGGCGCTTTGCCGGGCCGTCTCACTGAGCGATTCAGGCGCTCGAAGGGCGTGATACTTACCTTCGCAAAGCCCGCGGCACGCGCCCAATCGCCAATCGGCGTGTCGTACCAGGGTGTTGAGTAAGTTTCGTTGTTGGTCCACGCATGGGTGCGTTGCAGTACGTTTTGAAACGCATCGCCCGGTCGCAGATGAAATTCATGGCCCGCGAATAGGCCACCCGGTTTCAAAATGCGCGCAGCCTCGGCGAGCAGCGCCGGCGTGTGTGCAGGCGGCAGCTCGTGCAGCATAAAATTGAAGAACACGAGGTCGAAATGTGCGTCCGGATAGTCGAGATGCTCGAGATCTTGCTGCGACAACAAAAACCGCATACCCCGTTCGCGGGCGCGCAGATTGGTTACCTTGAGGCAGGGGGCCGACAAGTCGACACCGTGGCACTCGGATTGCGGTTGACGTTGTTGCCAGGTCATGAGCGCTGCGCCGTGGCCCACACCCCAGTCGAGAACGCGCGCGTAAGCGCGCTGCGGCAATGCCTCGAAGAGGATGCGATAGATGCCATTCGGGTCGGCATGCGCCGGAACTGTAGTACGGCGGCCGATTTCATAGGCGAGACCGGCTAATGAATCGCCCGTGACTCCGCCGGTGTGCTGATGGAAGGGCACGTAACGAAAGTAGTCGGGCAGTAGCAGCGCAGGATTCAGTCGCAGCGCGGCCGGGTCGCTCGCCATAGTTGCAGCGGCCGCGGCATCGAGCGCTTGTTCGAGACGAGCCCGCTCGCGCTCGAGCGTAGCAAAGATTCCGAGCGTTGGACGGTGATACTTGAAGCGCTGCAGATTGCGATACGCCCAACAATAAAACTGGAATTCGTTGAGCTCATCGAGCACGGCCTCTGCAGCGCGCCAGTCTGCCGGCGGTATGGCGTGTGCGCGGTCGTAGCGGTCGTAAAGCTGACAGACGAGTGGGCCTTCCATGTAGTTGCGCGCGGCGCGTAACAACGCATGGTAGCTGCGAAAGTCGCGGCTCTCGTGCACCGCTAGCGGCTCTTTATCATTACCGCTGTCGAGAATATCGAGCTGTGCGTTCATCCGAGATTCATTCGAGATAGGCGTAGCCGTTGAGTTCGCCTTCGTAGAAGCGCTTGAGGGTCTGGCTTTCAGCAACCGTCATGCGACCTTCGCGAATGGCCCGCTCGCAGTCGCGCGCTAGCGCCGGGTAAAGCTCGGCAACGTCATACTCCATATACTCTAGCACGCGATTCGCGGTATCGCCCTTAACCACTTCGTCGATCCACCACTTACCATCCTCTTCGAGACGGATGTGTACGACGTGCGTATCACCAAAGAGATTGTGAAGATCACCAAGCGTTTCTTGATAAGCGCCTACCAAAAATACGGCCAGGTAGTACTCCTCGCCTTCGGTAAGACCGTGTAACTCGAGAGTACGTTTGATTTCGCGGTGACTGACGAAGCGATCAATCTTACCGTCCGAGTCGCAGGTGATATCGGCGAGCACGGCGCGTCGCGTCGGGCATTCGTCGAGTCGATGGATCGGCATGATCGGAAAAAGATGATCGATGGCCCAACTGTCAGGCAGTGACTGGAACACCGACATGTTACAGAAGTAGATGTCCGAGAGAATGCTCTCGATACCTTCAAGCTCTTCGGGAACCTCTTCGAGCTTGCGACAGTAGTCGCGAATTTTGGCGCAAGTCGCCCAGTAGAGCCGCTCGGCCAGGCCGCGGCATTCCAGCGACAATAGCCCGAGATTGAACATCTGCAGGCATTGCTCGCGGGCGGTCAATGCATCGTGCCAGCACTCGACGAGCCGCCGTTCGCTTACTTCGCGATAGGCGCCAAGCAGATCCTGTACCGGCTGCGGCAGCACCCGGCCCGCGTAGTCCTCGTCCTCGCGACCCGTCACGTGGAATTTGTCGAGGGCGGAGGAGCCGAGTGTGTTGAAGATAAGCACGCTGTGATGCGCAGCGATGGCGCGACCCGATTCGCTGACGATCATGGGGTGCGCGATACCGCGCGCATTGCAGACGCTCGCAACACGGTACACGACATCGTTGGCATATTCCTCAATGGTGTAATTCATTGACGAGGAATAGTTGGTACCTGAACCATCGTAATCGACACCGAGTCCCCCGCCGACATCAATATATTCGAGACCCGCACCGAGCAGCTTGAGTTCGGCATAGACGTGGGCGAGTTCGTTGATCGCTTCCTTGATGCGACGGATGTCCTGCAGCTGGCTGCCAGGATGGCAGTGCACGAGCTTGAGACATTCGAGCATGTCGTGGGCACGCAGCACCTCCACGGCGTCGAGGATCTCGGTTATGAACAGACCAAACTTCGATTTCTCGCCGGCCGAGTCGCGCCAGCGACCCGAGCCCTCGCTCGCGAGTTTTACGCGGACGCCGATCTGCGGCCTCACGCCAAGACGCTGCGCGTGTTTTACGATCAATCCGAGCTCCGAAAAATTTTCGACGACAGGGACGATTCGCCGACCGAGTTTGGTGGCGAGCATTGCAGCCTCGATGTAGCTGTCGTCTTTAAACCCGTTGCAGACGATCAGTCGATCCGGCGAGTTTTCACTCATCGCCATCACGGCGAGCAATTCGGGTTTGCTGCCGGTCTCGAGACCGAAGCCGAATTCGGCGCCGTAGCGGTAGACCTCTTCGACGACGAGGCGCTGCTGGTTCACCTTGATCGGATAAACGGCGGCGTATCGATTGCGATAGTCGTTCTCGGCCATCGCCCGCGCAAAGGCGTCGTTCAGCTGGCGCAGGCGATGCGCTAAAATTCCCGAGAAACGCACCACGACGGGCGTTGTGAGTTCGCGCTCCTTGAGGCCCTGTACTACTTCGAAAAGATCGATCTCGCGATCGGCGCGTTGCTCGGGACGCACCACGACGTGGCCTTGCTCGTTGACGCCGAAGTAGCCCTGTCCCCAGGCCTGCACGTGGTAGAGCTCACGCGAATCGGTCACGCTCCACGCAGGGCTGCGTCGCGCGTTCGCTGGCGCTGCTGCGCTAACGTTGACGTCGACCGCTTTCAGCATGGTCTCGTTCAGCATCGTGCTCATCAATCTGGCCCTCTTGTCACCGGGCGAGCGGGGTCGCGGATCCATTCACTCCACGAGCCCGGATAAAGACGCGCACCTTGCAGCCCTGCGTGCTCAAGTGCAAGCAGATTCACGCAGGCACTTACGCCGGAGCCACACATGGCGATGAGGGCGGTAGGCGGACGGCCGTGTAAAGTTTCCAACCACTCCGTGCGTAGCGTGGCGGCATCTTTGAGGCAGCCGTCGGCGTTGTAGTTACGGGCGTAGTGATGGTTCAGCGCGCCGGGCACGTGTCCACCCACCGGATCGATGGTTTCGTTTTCACCGGCGAAGCGATCAGCGCCGCGCGCATCGACGAGACGGACCGTATCGCTGTGCAGCCACTGCAGTACCTCGGCCGCGCTCACGGCCATGGCGGCAAGGTTGTGAGCGACGAAGGTCCGCGGCGTCACCTTGGGCAACGCAGTCTCGAGCGCCTGACCCGCGGCGAGCCAAGCCGCAAGTCCGCCATTGAGCACAGCGACCCGCGGATGGCCAAGCCAACGGAGCAGCCACCAGGCGCGCGCGGCAAAAAAACTATTGCCCTGGTCGTAGACCACGACCTGGGTTCGGCGGTCGACACCCCACTCGGCCAGCCGCCGAGCGAGTGCCTGCGGCTCGGGCAGTGGGTGCCGGCCCGTGATCGGGCCCACCGGACCCGCCAGATCGCGATCAAGGTGCGCGTAGCGCGCATCCGGAATGTGCCCGGAAGCGTAGGCAGCTTCGCCCGCCGCGGGTTTGCCAAGTTCGAAACGGCAATCGAGCGTCACCCAGTCGGGCGCTGACACGTGGGCGGCCAGCGTGGCGGCTTCGATTATCGAGTGGTGATAACTCGTGGTAGCGGACATCGGCGCTCCGGATGGGACCAACGCGAATTCTCCGGTGCGGACGTTACCGTTACAATCCTTTGCGATGGCTATCGACCTCTGGTGGGCTAGCGGCAGTCCCTACTCCTGGCGGGTAATGCTGGCGCTGGAGCACAAGCGGCTGCCTTATGACAGCCACTCCGTGCAGCTCTCTTTCCAGGAGCACAAGGCGCCGCACATGTTGGCGATGAATCCGCGTGGGCGCGTGCCCGTGCTCAAGCACGACGAGTACGTGGTGTTCGAGTCGGTGGCGATTCTCTACTACCTCGACCGCAAGTATCCGGAGCCACCGATTTTCGGGCATACACCTGAGGAGGCGGCCGTGATCGTGCGCGTGATCGAAGAATTTCAGGCTTATACCGAGCCGCACATTATGGGGATTTCCCGCAGCTTGCTCGGCAGTACGAATCCCCTCGAGGAACCGCCGCTCGACGCCGATGCGTTGACCGATGCGATGCACGTGGTGGCGCGGGAGGCGCGCACCATAGAAATGCGAGTATCGCGTTTTGATTGGATCGTAGGCGGTGACTATAGCGCTATCGACATGGTGATTTTCCCGGCGATCCAGTTGTTACGACGGGCGCTGGGTCGCCCGGGAGCCGAGGATCTTGCACGTCGCTTTTTGCCGATCGAGGTCAACTACCCGGCGCTAGGACGCTGGCTTGCGCGAATCGAGGCGTTGCCGGGGTACGATCGTACTTTTCCGCCGCACTGGCGGCTGGACTGAAAAAATAAGACATCACAGGGAGGCGAGACGAAGAGAATCATGAACGCCCACAAGGTTCACGTGCAGTTTTCGGGACGAATCATTTTCGTCGGCTTCGGCAGTATCGGTCAGGGCGTTTTACCCTTGATATTTCGGCACGTCGGCACCAGCGCCGAGCGCATCACCATCGTCTCGGCCGACGAGCGCGGCGCCGAGGTAGCCACGCACTACGGCGTGAAGTTCGTCGTCGACCCGATCTTGCCCGGTAATCTCGAGAGTCGGCTCATACCTTTGGTCAGCCAGGGTGATTTTTTAATTAATGTCTCGGTCGACGTGTCCTCGATCGCGCTGATCGAGCTTTGTCAGGCGCGCGGTGCCATGTATCTCGATACCTGCATCGAACCGTGGCCGGGCGGCTATACCGACACATCGAAGCCCGCAGCACAGCGCACCAACTATGCATTGCGCGAGCGTGCGCTCGCCTTGCGTGCGGGTCGCGAAACGGCACCGACTGCGGTACTGACCCATGGCGCCAACCCCGGCCTGGTCTCGCACTTCGTCAAGCAGGCGATGCTCAATATCGCCGCCGACGCCGGGGTCGCCGCCGACAACCCGCAGTCGCGCGAGGCCTGGGCGAAACTCGCTCACACCCTCGGCATTAAGGTGATCCACATCGCCGAGCGCGATACGCAAGTATCGCCAGTGCGTAAGCGACCTGGCGAATTCGTAAACACCTGGTCCTGCGATGGTTTTGTCAGCGAGGGTTCGCAGCCCTGTGAGCTCGGTTGGGGTACCCACGAGAAACACTTTCCGGCTGATGGTAATGCCTATGATTTCGGGCGCAAGTCAGCGATTTTTTTGTCGCGTCCAGGCGCCAACACACGGGTTCGTACATGGACACCCAAAGCGGGGCATTTCCACGGTTTTGCGATCACACACGGCGAGTCGATCTCGATTGCCGATTACCTCACAGTCAAGAAAAACGAGGCGGTGGTCTACCGGCCGACGGTGCACTACGCCTATCACCCTTGCGACGATGCGGTGTTATCGGTGCACGAATTTTGTGGCCGCAATTTCATAATGCAGTACAAGCAGCGCATTCTCATGGACGAGATTTCCTCAGGAGGCATCGACGAGCTCGGCGTGCTTCTTGCCGGACATGCAAAGAATGCCTACTGGTACGGCTCGCAGCTTTCCATCGACCAGGCACGGCAACTTTGCCCAAACAATAATGCGACCAGCTTGCAGGTCACCGTGGCAGTTTTGTCGGGTGTGATCTGGGCCATGGAAAATCCGCACCGCGGCGTGATCGAGCCTGACGAAATGGATTTCCGTCGTAACCTCGAAATCTGCATGCCTTACTTGGGTCCAGTAGTGGGCGAGTACACCGACTGGAATCCGCTCACCGGGCGCGAGGGTCTCTTCAAAGAAGATCTCGATCATTCGGATCCGTGGCAGTTCAAAAATATACGCGTGGTCTGAGCTAAGGCGTGTCGTAGCAGACCTCGGTGATCACCCAGGTCCGTTCGCCTTTCGGCGTAAGCACGCTGACCTCGTCATCGAGCCGCTTACTGAGCAGTGAGCGCGCGAGCGGTGCATCCATGCTGATGTAGCCGGGAGCGAGATCAAACTCGTCGGGACCGACGATGCGATGGCGGACCGTGACCCCGGCGTTGTCCTCTAGCGTGACCCACGCACCAAAGAAAACACGTTGCCGGTCAGCCGGTGCCTTGTCGACGACCACCATGCCGTCGAGTCGCTTGCGCAGAAAGCGAATGCGGCGGTCTATTTCACCCAGGCGGCGCTTGCCATAGGTGTACTCGGCGTTTTCCGAGCGATCGCCTTGCGCGGCTGCTTCGCTGACGGCGAGCGTCAGCCGCGGCCGTTCCACGCGCCAGAGTTGATTTAATTCATCAGTCAGTCGGGCGTGTCCGTCCGGCGTGATGAACTTGGAACCGGGCGTAGCGGGGGGGCGATAGCGGGGCATGACGGTGGCAGCTTAGTCTCTGAGCGCCAAATCCCCTACACTGTTGGGCCCTATTTGATCGAGCAATCTCTGCAACAAAGGACGAGTCGGAAATGTCGCGACGTTATTGTCTGTCAATCATCGTTGCCGTAGCCATTGCGGTGTTCGCCGGCACTGCGTCGAACGCCGCTCGGGCAGCGACCACATCCGAGGCTTACGTCGCGATCGCCGCGAAGACCTTACGGTCGGGCCTCGATCTCGACGGCTTTGACCGCAGCGTGCGACCGCAGGACGATCTTTATCGCTTTGCGGGCGGCACTTGGTTGGCCAAAACCGAGATCCCCGCCGATCGCTCAAACTTCGGTACGTTCAGCAAGCTCGAAGACGATGCACTCGCCGCGCTGCGCGAGCTAATCGAAGCTGTGGCGGCCGACAGCAAGCGTACGCCAGGTTCCGATGCGCAAAAGCTCGGTGATTTCTACACTGCGTTCAGTAATGTTGAGCTCATTGAGAAGCGCGGCCTCGCGCCTCTGACCGCAGAGTTCGGGCGTATCGAACAGATCGCCAAGACCGAGGATGTGTTCGTTTATTTTGGTCGTGCACAGCGCGTGGGTCTTGGCGCGCCGGTTAACGCCTACGTGGGGCAAGATCGTAAACAGTCGACCCGCTATATCCCCGGGCTCTCGCAGAGCGGGCTCACCATGCCCGATCGCGAGTACTACCTGGCCGATGACGCGCGTAGCGCCAAAGCGCGGACCGACTTCGCCATTTACGCCGAGAAATTGCTGTCGCTCGCAGGCACCGCGGATGCGGCCGCGGCAGCGACGCGCATCCTGGTGCTCGAAACCGCCATCGCGAAGCTGCATTGGACGCGCGTTGAAAATCGTGATCCGGTGAAGACCTATAACCGTATGTCACTGGGCGAGGCCGCAACTGCGATGCCGGCGTTCGAATGGCGCGCCTTCATCAGCGGCATGGGACCCGAGGCCGCGGGCGTTGTCGAGTTCGACATCCGGCAACCGACCTATGTACGCCAACTCGGCGAGCTCGTACGGGCGACGCCGGTGGCGCGCTGGCGTGAATATTTCCGTTTCCGCGCGCTGGACGCGAACGCTGCATTCCTGCCGCAGGCTTATGATACAGCGCGCTTCGAGTTCCGCGAGCGTGCGCTGCGCGGCGTGCAGGAGCAGCAACCGCGTTGGCGCCGTGGTCTGAATTTGATTGATCGCTCGATCGGTGAGATCGCCGGACGCGCCTACGTTGAAAAGACTTTCCCGCCTGAGGCGCGCATCCGGATCCAGGAGTTGGTGGCCAACCTGCGCGCGGCGTTTGCGCAGTCGATCGATACGCTCGAGTGGATGAGTCCCGAGACCAAGACCGAGGCCAAGCGCAAGCTGGCCGCGTTTTCGGTGAAAGTTGGTTATCCCGACCAGTGGCGCGATTACACAAGCTTGCAGGTAAGTGCAGATGATCTGCTCGGTAACTTGCGCCGTGTCAATGAATTCGAGTTCCTGCGACAGATGAATCGACTCGGCAAGCCGGTCAATCGCACCGAGTGGGGCATGACGCCGCAGACCGTCAACGCATATTACAGCCCACCGATGAATGAGATCGTGTTCCCGGCGGCCATTTTGCGACCGCCATTCTTTGATCCGAGTGCCGATGATGCCGTCAACTATGGCGGTATCGGTGGTGTCATCGGCCACGAAATCAGTCACGGTTTTGATGACTCCGGTCGCCGTTACGATGGTGAGGGTAACCTGCGCGACTGGTGGACCTTCGACGACAACCTACGGTTTCGCGAGCGGGCCGGGCGGCTCGGCGCGCAGTACACCGGCTACAAGCCGATCGATGGTCGTTCGATCAACGGCGATCTCACCATGGGCGAAAACATCGGTGACCTGTCGGGACTGGCGGTTGCCTATCGCGCCTACATGATTTCGCTGGCGGACAAGCCGGCACCGCTGATTGATGGCTTCACCGGGCCGCAGCGGTTTTTCCTCGGCTGGGCGCAGATCTGGCGCCGAAAATATCGCGATGACGAGCTGCGTGTGCGCCTCGTGACCGACTCGCACAGCCCAAGCGAGTATCGTTGTAACGGCGTCGTCACCAACATGATTGAATTTTATGACGCGTTTGGTGTCAAACCTGGCGATCGGATGTACCGGGAGCCGACGGAACGAGTAAAAATTTGGTAATCACGGGTGAAGAGGATCGGCTCGATGAATACTTTTAAAAGCATCTTAACTGCGATCATCTTGTTGCTGTCGCTCAGCTTGAGCGGCTGCGGCTACAACACCATCCAGACTCAGGACGAGGCCGTGAAGGCGTCGTGGTCCGAGGTGGTGAACCAGTATCAGCGCCGCGCTGATCTAATCCCGAACCTCGTCAACACGGTCAAGGCATTTGCCGCGCAAGAAGAGCGGGTGCTCGTCGGGGTAACCGAGGCACGCGCCCGCGCCACTTCTATTCAGGTGACGCCCGAGCTCGTCAACAACCCAGCTGCACTGCAAAAATATCAGTCGGCGCAAGGTGAACTGACGCAGGCGCTCAAAAGCTTGCTGATGGTCACCGAAAATTATCCGCAGCTGAAATCGGATCAAAATTTTCGTGATCTGCAGGCGCAGCTCGAGGGTACCGAAAACCGCATCACCGTAGCGCGCAATCGCTACATTGCGGCCGTACAAGCGTACAACGGCACGATCCGCAAGTTCCCCTCGAACCTGACGGCCATGGTATTCAGTTACGAGGTGAAGCCCAACTTCACGGTCGAAAACGAGGCTGCGATTTCGCAAGCGCCGACAGTCGAGTTCGGCGCGCCGGCAACGCCTGCCAATTAAGTTCGGTCGCGCAATTGACTCGACTGCGCTCCGCCGTGTTAGTCCTGCTGCTTGCCCTGGCGCCATGGGCGGTGGCGAGCGGGCAGGATTTGCAGGGTATTCCGGCGCTCGAGCGCCGGGTGACCGACGCGGCAGCGGTTTTGCCGCCGGCCGAAGAGGCTGCGCTCGAAGAAAAACTCGCGGCCTTCGCAGCGCGCAAGGGAACGCAGATCGCGGTGCTGACTGTGGCGACCACCGCGCCCGAAGAAATCGAGCAATACTCGATCCGCGTGGTTGACGCTTGGAAGCTGGGTCGCAAAGGTGTTGATGACGGTGCGTTGCTCATCGTCGCCGTCCAGGATCGCCGATTACGCATCGAAGTCGGTCGCGGTCTCGAAGGCGCGCTGACCGATCTCGTCTCGAACCGTATCATCGATGAAACCATCAAGCCGTTGTTCCGAGCCGGCGACTATGCGGGCGGCATCGCCGCTGGCGTCGATCGCCTGATCAGTGTGGCCGACGGTGAGCCCTTACCGCCCCCCGAAGAAAAATGGGGCGAGGGCGAGTCGGGCGGTCGTCCAGCGATTGGCGATCTACTTGGTCTCATTTTTCTGGTCGCCGTGGTCGTCTCGGCCGTACTACGCAAAATCTTTGGTCGAGTCTTCGGCGCTTTGGCGACGGCCAATCTCGCCGGCCTTGTCGGCTTTTTATTGAGCGGTCTGGTGTTTGCCATCGTGGCCTCGGTGGTCAGCTTGATCGTCGGTCTGCTCGGCGGATTCGCTCCCGGCGTCTTCGCGAGTGGCGGGTCACGCCGCAGTCATCGTGGGCGTAATCCTTGGGATGGCGGCTGGGGCGGTGGCTTCAGTAGCGGTGGTGGCGGTGTTGGGGGCGGTGGCTTTGGTGGTGGTGGCGGCGGCTTCGGTGGCGGTGGCGCCTCGGGGCGCTGGTAG
>VGTW01000039.1 GCA_016874555.1 Gammaproteobacteria bacterium
GACGAGCAGTGATCAGAGATTTTCCGACTTCTCGACGCCCGCGAAATTTACTTCACGTTTCGCGAGCACCTCGGTCGGCCGCCCACTGAAATACGTCAGGACCGCGCGCCCGCTATCTTGAAGCGCCCTTCAGCTAAATCAGCAGAGGTGCCGCTGCGCCGATCGTCAGCAGCCGCGCTGTTTCGAAGTGCCTTGAAAACGAGCGCCCCTCGAGCAGCCAGCCCAGACTCATGGCTGTGGCCGCGATGGCGGCCGCAAAGAGCACCTTGGCGGTCATCGCGAAGTTACCGTGATTAGCTAAAAAATAGAGCGTTGCGAAAGAGAGAAGTACGTACTGCAGCAGCACATAATTTTTGATCGTGGAGCTCGGTGTCGGCGAGTAGCGTTGAACAGTCGCGGGGTCGAGGTGGGCGAGGGTGGCGCCACGCCCCGAAGGCGGATCGATCCACGTGCGCAGTGCGGTGCCAAAGGTCGTTACCGTGAGTGATTTACGCAGCAAATCTGCATAGATGTTCAGATTGCCCCACACCACGTTATAGCTCGCGAGCGGCTTGCGGATGCCATACACCACGGGCTCATCGTCACGCTCCTCGGCGTAGCTGCCGAAGAGGCGATCCCAGATGATGAAAATGCCGCCGTAATTACGATCGATGCAGTAATCGTTCTGGCCGTGATGCACGCGATGGTTTGAAGGCGTGACAAATACCCGATCGATCCAGCCGAGTTTACGTACGAGCTCGGTGTGTACCCAGTACTGATACAGCAGATCGATAAGCGCCACCATGCCGAACACGATCGGCGGCACGCCGACGATTGCCATCGGCAGATAGAACGGAAACCCTAAAAATGCGCCCGTGGAGGTTTGGCGCAATGCCGTCGACAAGTTGAACCATTCGGAGGAGTGGTGTACCTGATGCGCGGCCCACATTGCATTCAGTTCATGGCCGCAGCGATGCACCCAGTAATAGGTGAAGTCATAGATGATGAGCGCTGCGACCCACACCCAGAGTTGATCTTGCGGGAGGGTGTAGAGACGCAGATTTTCGAATACGTAAACATAAATGCCAAAGGTGAATACGCGCACAAAGACGCCAGACACCTGACTCAGCGTGCCGAAGTTGAGGCTGGTGATGGCATCAGGCAGGTTATAAACCTGCAGACCGCGCCGGCGCGCGACCCATGCCTCGAGCAGAATCGTGATCATGAAGACCGGAATGGCGTAGATAATCGGGTTCATAGATCGTAATGATAGGGCAAGAGATGTCCCTTTCGACCCCGGACCCCGGATGTTAGTATCACGGTGCTCGTGTGGGGCGGTAGCTCAGCTGGGAGAGCGTCGCGTTCGCAATGCGAAGGTCGGGAGTTCGATCCTCCTCCGCTCCACCATCCTAATCGAGTTCGGGCTGCAGCAGCACGCAGAGTAAGTTGGTTTCGAGGACGATCATCGCGGTTTAACGACGATTGCCGGTGGCACGGCGACGCATTCGCGCGAGGGCGTTCCGGCGTAAACTAGCCCACGTTCGCTGCCGGCATACCTCGCCCCCGTAGCTCAGTGGATAGAGCGACCGCCTCCTAAGCGGTAGGTCGTCGGTTCAACTCCGGCCGGGGGCGCCATATCTAGCCTAGGCGCCACACCTCGCCCTTACCCACTCGCGGCACGGCCGCAAAGTCCTTCGGGTAGAATATCGGGCTTTCGACGGGTAGTCGGGGGTTTGGATTTACATGGGCGCAACGCGCAGCGAGCAGCTTTCTACTTCTCCGCTCTACGGCAGTAATGCCGATTACGTCGAGTCACTCTATGAGCAGTATCTGAACGACCCTGCGGGGCTGTCCCCGGCGTGGCGTGAATATTTTGCCAAGCTGCCGCGGCCGGTGGCGCCCGAGCCTTCGCACCGCTCCATTCAGGACGCTATCGCGGCCCGCGCGCAGGTGGCGCACCAAGCGGGTCGTGCGGTGGCCGCTTCGCTCGACGGCGACGCCAGCGCCAAGCAGGGCGCGGTCTCGCGCCTCGTGCAGATTTATGCCAACCGCGGGCACCTCGTGGCCAAACTCGATCCGCTTGGCCTCGCTCGTCGCGAGCGCCCGCGCGTGCTCGACCTCGATTATTTTGGGCTCACCGAAGCCGATCTCGATACGCAGTATTTCACGGGCAGTCGTTCAGACAAGGTACCTGCCCGCGCTTCTCTGCGCGAGATCATCGCTACGCTCGAGCATACTTATTGCGGTTCGGTCGGTGCCGAGTTCGCGCACGTGTCGAACACCGAAGAGCGTCTGTGGTTGCAGGACGAGTTTCAGGCCGGCCGCATGCATCACCGGTTCACGGCCGATGAGCGTAAGAATATTCTTTGGGAGTTGACTGCAGCCGAGGGACTCGAGCGTTACCTACACACCAAATATGTAGGTCAAAAGCGCTTCTCGCTCGAGGGTGGCGATGCGCTTATCCCTTTGCTCGATGAGCTCATTCAATCGGCGGGCAGTGTCGGCGTCGAAGAATTCGTGATCGGTATGGCGCATCGCGGACGACTTAACGTGCTCGTCAATGTGCTTGGTAAGGCGCCGTCGGCGCTCTTTAGCGAGTTCGAAGGCAAGTACGACATCGCCCAGATCAAAGGATCCGGCGACGTGAAGTACCACAAGGGCTACTCGGCTGACCTGCATACGCCGGGCGGTAACGTCCACGTGGGTCTCGCGTTCAATCCTTCGCATCTCGAAGTGGTGAACCCTGTTGTGGAAGGGTCGGTACGCGCTCGTCAGGAGCGTCGCAACGATGTGCTCGGTGAGCGCGTGGTGCCCTGCCTGATTCACGGTGACTCGGCCTTTGGCGGTCAGGGTGTCGTCATGGAGACAATGCAGTTGTCGCAGGCGCGCGGGTATTACACCGGCGGCACCATGCATATCGTCGTAAATAATCAGGTGGGCTTCACGACGTCGAACCCGCAGGACATGCGGTCGACGATGTATTGCTCGGACGTTGCCAAGATGCTTGAGGCGCCGATTTTCCATGTCAACGGTGATGACCCGGAGGCGGTGGTGTTCGTGGCGCGGCTGGCGATGCGGTATCGGCAGCGTTTCCGCAAAGATGTAGTCATCGATCTCGTGTGTTATCGGCGGCTCGGCCACAACGAGGCCGATGAGCCAGCGGCGACGCAGCCCGTGATGTATACCGTGATTCGCAAGCATCCAACCACGCGCAAGCTCTACGCGGATCGCTTGATTGCCGATGGCGTGCTGACGCAATTCGAGGCGGATGGGTTGATCGAGCAGTACCGCGCGGGTCTCGATGGGGGCCGGCCGCAGGCTAAAGCCTCGCTCGGGATGATCGGCAATCAGCACACCGTCGACTGGAGTGCGTACATGCGCAACGTCGACTGGGCGGCACCAGTTCGTTCCGGTGTCGAGAAGAAGCGTTTGCAGGCGCTCGGTGCGCGACTGGTCGCGGTGCCCGAGGGTCATGTGCTACATCCGCGTGTCCAACAGGTTATCAACAATCGCGTAAAGATGGTGGCGGGTCAGTTGCCGCTCGACTGGGGGTGTGCGGAGTCACTCGCCTACGCGGCGCTGCTCGAGGATGGTTACGGGATTCGCATCTCGGGTCAGGACTCCGGGCGCGGCACCTTCTTCCATCGTCACGCCGTGCTGCATGATCAACAGACGGGTGCGACCTATGTGCCGCTCGAGCACGTCGCCGAGCGCCAGCGTCGATTCACGGTGATCGATTCGGTGCTCTCGGAGGAGGCTGTGCTCGCATTCGAGTACGGCTATTCGCAGACCGACCCGGAAGTACTCGTGATCTGGGAAGCGCAGTTCGGTGATTTTGCGAACGGTGCCCAGGTGATAATTGATCAGTTCATAAGCTCCGGCGAATCGAAGTGGAGTCGCTTCTGCGGGCTGACGTTGTTCCTGCCTCACGGCTACGAGGGGCAGGGGCCGGAGCATTCTTCCGCGCGGCTCGAGCGCTTTTTGCAACTTTGTGCCGAGGCCAACATGTCGGTGTGCGTACCGTCGACACCCGCGCAGATGTTTCACATGCTGCGCCGGCAGATGCTGCGTCAATTCCGTAAGCCCTTGGTAGTGATGACGCCGAAGAGTCTGCTGCGTCACGAGATGTCGGTCTCGACGCTGGCCGATCTCGAGACGGGTTCGTTCCGCCATGTCATCGATGAGGTCGACGAGCTCGAGCCGAGTCAGGTGCGACGCATCGTATTCTCTAGCGGCAAGGTTTATTTTGATCTGCTGAAGATGCGGCGCGCCGCGGGACAAACCGACGTCGCGCTGGTTCGTCTGGAGCAGATTTATCCGTTTCCGGTCGAAGATTATGCAGCCGTGATCAATCGCTATCCCAACGCCCGCGAAGTCGTCTGGTGTCAGGAGGAGCCGCAGAATCAGGGTGCCTGGTACCCGATTCGTCATCGACTCGAACGTACGCTCGCGGGCAAGCGATCGCTGCTCTATGCAGGACGCCCGCCCGCCGCAGCGCCAGCGACCGGCATCGGTAAGCTGCACGACATCGAGCAGGCGAATCTCGTGAGCGCCGCATTGACCTCGATTGCCCGCGAAGACGACACCCGCATCACCAAGCGTCTATCCGAAGAGGCCTCCGAGCCTGCACGTGTCGCCGCCGGCGCTCGTCGCAAGCGTTGATCACGAAAACTTTGAGCAACACCATGGAAATTCGCGTTCCTCAGCTTCCTGAATCCGTTGCCGATGCGACGCTTGTTGCCTGGCGCAAGCAGCCCGGTGAACCCGTTGGTCGCGACGAGAATCTTGCCGACCTCGAAACCGACAAGGTCGTGCTTGAAGTTCCGGCGCCCGCTGCAGGCGTTGTCAAAGAAATAAAGATTCAGTCGGGCGCGACGGTCAAGAGCGGCGATCTGCTCGCAATTTTCGAGGTTGGCGTCGCGGCTACGGCGGCGTCTGCTGCGAAGGCGGCGCCGAGTGTGGTCGTCGCGTCTGCGCCGGCCGCCAAGGCCTCAGGGGATAAACTCGGTCCTGCCGCGCGGCGCGTGGTCGAAGAAACCGGTGTCGACCCGGCGGCCGTCAGTGGTACGGGTCGCGATGGTCGGGTGACCAAGCGCGATGTCGTGGCGCATGCTGCTAAGCAGGCGGCAGTACCCGCGGCCGTGGCTGCAGCCCCGAAGCCCCAGCCCATAGCCGTGAGCGCCGCGTCCCCGGGACCGCGTGCAGAACAGCGCGTGCCCATGACGCGGCTAAGACAGCGCATTGCCGAGCGCCTGGTGCAGGCGCAGCATACGGCGGCGCTGCTTACCACGTTCAATGAAATCGATCTGATGGCTGTCAATGAATTGCGGGCGCGTCACAAGGATCGTTTCGAAAAGCAGTACGGGGTGAAGCTCGGCTTCATGTCGTTCTTCGTCAAGGCGAGTATCGAGGCGCTGCGCAAGTTTCCGGTGATGAATGCTGCCGTCGACGGCGACGACATCATTTATCATGAGTACTACGACGTCGGTGTGGCAGTTTCGACAGATCGCGGGCTCGTGGTTCCGGTGCTGCGCAACGCAGAGACCATGGGCTTTGCCGAGATCGAGCGCCAGATCGTCGACTACGGTAATCGAGCGCGGTTGGGTGGACTTGCGCTCGAAGATTTACAGGGCGGCACTTTTACGATCACTAATGGCGGAGTGTTCGGTTCATTGCTGTCGACGCCGATCGTCAATGCACCGCAGAGCGCCATCCTCGGCATGCACAAGATCCAGGATCGCCCAGTGGTGGTAAGCGGACAGGTCGTCGTGAGACCCATGATGTATCTTGCCGTCAGCTATGACCATCGCATCATCGATGGTCGCGAGGCCGTGCAGTTTCTGGTGGCGATCAAAGATAGCCTCGAGGATCCGGGTCGTATGCTGCTCGGACTTTGAATCCGATGAGTGGTTTTGACGTTATTGTTATTGGCGGCGGCCCCGCCGGATATCCGACCGCCATCCGCGCTGGGCAAAATGGCTTGCGGGTCGCCTGCATCGACGAATGGAGGAACTACGACGGCAGCACGGCTTTCGGTGGTACCTGTCTCAATGCGGGCTGCATTCCCTCGAAGGCGCTGCTCGAGTCTTCCGAGCTCTTTCATCGGGCGCAGTCCGAGTTCGCGACACACGGCATCAGTACCGGGTCGGTGGCAATCGATATCGAGGCTATGCAAAAGCGAAAGTCCGGTATCGTCAAGACCATGACCAGCGGTATCGTGCAACTGCTCAACGCAGCGGGCGTGACGGCGCTGCAAGGACACGGCAAGTTGCTCGCGGGGCGGCAGGTCGAGTTCACGGCGCACGATGGCAGCGTCAAAGTTTTTACCGCCAAGTATGTGGTGCTGGCGAGTGGTTCACAGCCCATGCCGCTTAAGACGGCGCCATTCGACTGCAAGTACATCGTCGATAGCTGGGGTGCGCTCGAGTTCGCGAGCGTGCCGAAACGTCTTGGCGTGATTGGTGCGGGGGTGATTGGGCTCGAGCTCGGCAGCGTTTGGCGACGGCTCGGTGCCGACGTGGTGGTTCTCGAGGCGATGCCCACTTTTCTGGCGATGGCGGATCAGCAGCTCGCTAAAGAAGCGCTTAAGCATTTCAAGAAACAGGGTCTCGATATGCGACTCGGCGCCAAAGTCACTGCGGCAGCCGTGAAAGGCGATGCCGTTGAGGTCAGCTACACTGATGCAGCGGGCGCAGTGCAATCTTTGACGGTCGACCGACTGATCGTCTGCATTGGTCGTCGTCCCTACACCGATAATTTGCTAGGTGCCGACACGGGTGTCGCCGTCGATGATCGCGGTTTCATCCAAGTGGATGATTATTGCCGCACCGGCGCCGAAAATATCTGGGCGGTCGGTGACTGTGTGCGTGGCCCGATGCTCGCGCATAAGGGGAAAGAAGAGGGAGTTGCAGTGGCCGATCGTATCGCTGGGCTCTATGCGCACGTGAACTATGACGCCATACCGTCGGTGGTCTATACCGCGCCGGAGATCGCCTGGGTCGGTGCGACCGAAGAACAGGTGAAAGCAAGCGGCCGCGAATACAAAGTGGGCAGCTTTCCGTTTCTGGCGAGCGGTCGAGCGCGAGCCATGGAGTCAGGGCAGGGTTTTGCCAAGGTCATCGTCGCGAAAGACGACGATCAAATTTTGGGCGTGCACATTATCGGGCCGATGGCGGGCGAGTTGATCGCGGAAGCCGTACTCGCGATGGAGTACTCAGCCAGCGCCGAAGATTTGCAGCGCACTATCCACGCACATCCTACGCTGTCCGAGGCCTTACACGAAGCCGCGCTCGCCGCGGATAAACGTGCGATTGATATGCCGAACCGCTGATCGTCGTTCAGGCGCCGCGCCTGACCGAGATCACGTTGTCGACCGCGGCCAGGCGACGCGAGAGATCAGCCAGTTGTATGAAATCGCGCGTGCGGGTGCGCAGTATCGTGGTTGCCGTGCCGCGCGCCCGATCGGTGGTCGTCTGTAGGCTCTCTAAGCTGAGATTGGCGGCGGCGGCTAAATCCGAAGGATCGCGCACTAGCCCGCGGCGATCTCAGGCCACGATTGACAGCTCCACAGGGATCGTCGCTGACTTATCCTCGCTTCAGTTGACGTGCAGGCAACGCTCCGGATGGGTGGCGCGCATGCGCAGCAAGCCCGCGCAGCGTGCGGCATGCACCGTAACGCCGCGATTCAAGGTCAAATAGCCAAGCACCACCTCTGGCGGCACCGGTGCGCAGCATTTGGCAAAGGTCATCGTCAGACCGCTGACGCCCTCAATCTCGACCGGACTCCGTACTTGAGCGGTGCTCGAAGCCTTACGCGGTCGTCGGGTTTTGGCGGGTGCTGACGGCCGAGTGTGCAGCGCATCGGTCGGCGTACGTGCGGGCCCGACGCGAGCAGCGTTGCCGCTTGCAGCAGCTGCGTCCCCGAGATCTCGCCTTCAACCAGTTAGCGAAAAAGCTGCGCCGAATCATTGGTCTTCAGTTCGTTGACGAGCGTGGGGACGTACTCGAGGGTGATGCCGAGTCGCGATAACTCGTGCTCTACCAGGGCATGACCGGCCGCCTCGTTTTCGCTGGTATCGACTCGCCTGAACCAGCTGCGCAGCTTGGCGCTACTGCGCGGCGAGGCGAGAAAGTCCTCCTGAATCAACCAATCGCGACTCGGTGATTCGTGTTTACCCGTGATGATTTCTATGACTTGTCCGTTCTCTTGCGGTTACGTCAACTGCACGATGCGGCTGTTCACTTTAGCGCCGCGACAGCGATGGCCGAGGCTGGTGTGTACCTGATAGGCGAAATCAAGCGGGGTCGCGCTGCATGGCAGGTCGATCACTTCGCCGAGGGGCGTGAGTGCGTAGACGCGATCCTCATAAAGCTCGAAACGAAGGCAATCAATGAAATCAGCGTCGTTGGCAGTAGCGCTGGGCTTGGTGGGCTCGAGCAGTTAGCACACCCACTGGATCTTACGCTCATAGCTCGCGTTAAGCGGACCGTCTTCCTTGTAACGCCAGCGCGCCGCCACTCCGAGTTCCGTCTGTTTGTTCATCTCTTGCGTGCGGATCTGGATTTCTACCGACTTCCCGCCAGGACCGATCATGGTGGTATGAATCGAGCGATAGAAATCATCTTTGGACGTGGCGATATAGTCGTCAAACTCACCCGGTATATACCTCCAGCGCCCGTGCACGACGCCAAGTGCGGCGTAGCTATCGGGCACGCTCGCGCGGACGATGCGCACGTTACGCGCGTCAAATAGCTGCTCGAAGAAGAGGCCCTTATATCGTGTCTTGCGATGGATGCTGAAGATGTTTTTCGGTCGGCCATAGACCTTGGCACTGATACCCGCCCGAGCGAGTAAATCATTGATCTCGGTGCGCAGATCGGCGATGTAACACTCGCGATCGACCCGTCGCTCGGCGAGGGCACTCGCGATGGTCTTGTACTGCTCGGGTTTGAGATATCGAAGGGCGAGATCTTCGAGCTCCCACTTGATCTGCCGGACGCCGAGCCGATTGGCGAGGGGCCCGAACACTGCGCGCGCTTCGCCCAAGAGTCGTCGACTCACTGCTTCGGGTAGGGTTTTGGCGGCACGCAGACGCGCAAGTTGAACGCCGATACGGGCCACCAGAAGTTGCGGGTCAGCGACGATGGCGAGCAGCATCTTGCGCAAGACTTCGGCCTGCGCGTCCTCAAGCCGTTCGCCGTCGTACCACGGTGCTTGCCCGCCAAAGTCGCCGAGGTGGGTGAGATCTTGAGCTGTAACACAGGCCGCAGGTTCAAAGCCCGCGAGGGGTTTTATCGGGCGGCTTGCCTGCTGCGGCCTCATGCAACAAGACCCCTGCGGCGAGCGTGATGTCGTCAGTCAGAGCACCGATAAGTCGGGCCGCGGGCACGGCTTTGGCGAGACGCTCGGCGCTGAAGTCCGCGGCGTGCAAGGTGCTCGTCGCGCGCGCAAGAGCGCGCTGCATTGCGTCGGACATAGACTCTGCGATTTGCATGATACGGTTGCCGCGTCGACTGCCGGCACTCGGTGTTTCCAGCTATCATACGCGCGTCATTTTTCGGCGTATTTCCGGGGTCGCGAGCGCATGGCGCGTTATCGGTCCAAGTCATGGCGAAACTACCGACCGGAAGCTCCCGGGGCGGTCGAGTCGGCGCCGCCGCCCGCCAGCCTCAACTGTCGCATCCTCGGCATCGATCCTGGCTCGCGTCGTCTCGGATTCGGGGTCATCGAAGTGGTGGGCGCCGACACCCACTGCGTTACCCACGGGTGCATCCAAGTCGACGGTCTGCCTATGGCCACGCGATTGGCGCGGCTGCACGCGGGGGTCAGGGATCTGGTCGCGCAGCATGCACCGCAGGAGATTGCCATCGAAAAAGTATTCGTCAGCCGCAACGTCGACAGTGCGCTTAAACTCGGGCAGGCGAGAGGGGCCGCACTAGCGGCGCTCGACGGTCTCGAGATCGCCGAATACGCGCCCCGGGCCATCAAGCTCGCCACCGTCGGCTTTGGTGGCGCCGATAAAATGCAGATTGCGCACATGATGCGCGCAGTGCTCAAGGTGGAGGGGCGACTCACCGCCGACGCCGCTGATGCGCTCGCCGTGGCGCTCTGTCATGCGCAGCATCGGCGCCTGGTGGGGCTTATTTCGGATCGCTTCGCGAACACTGTGCACGGCACCGGAGCCGAAGGATGATCGGCTCGCTAAGCGGCCGTATTGCAGTCAAGGCGCCGCCGCAACTGCTGCTCGACGTGAGTGGCGTGGGCTACGAACTCGAAGCGCCGATGTCGACCTTTTATGGACTGCCGGCGGTGGGCGAGGAGGTGCGTCTGCTGACGCATCTCGTGATCCGCGAAGATGCGCATATTCTTTATGGGTTCGCGACGCAGGCCGAGCGTCAACTCTTTCGCAATTTGCTCAAAGTATCGGGCGTCGGCCCAAAGCTTGCACTCGGTATTTTGTCAGGCACCACGGTTGAAGGCTTCGCCTCCTGCGTGACCACCAACGATGTCAGCGCGCTCACACGGATTCCCGGTGTCGGTCGTAAGACTGCCGAGCGGCTCGTGGTCGAGATGCGCGATCGCTTAGTTGATGCCAAGGCGGTAGCGATTACTGCGCCCGAGCTCGCAGCTGCCGGCGCCGAGGGCGAGGCGTTCTCGGCGTTGGTCGCATTAGGGTATAAGCCTACCGAGGCGACCCGGCTTATCAAGGTCGCCGCCGCGGGCGAGGGCGGTCTCAACACTACCGAAGATCTCATTCGTCGTGCGCTGCAAGGAGCCTTGCGATGAATGAACGGCTGGTGAGTGCAGAGGGTGGGCGCGAGGATGGGGCGATCGACCGGGCTATCCGGCCGAATCGGCTCGTCGACTATGTAGGTCAGCGTCCCGTCAAAGAGCAACTCGAAATCTTTGTGGGTGCCGCACGTGCGCGCGAAGAGGCACTTGATCACGTTTTGATCTTTGGCCCGCCGGGCCTTGGTAAGACTACGTTGGCCAATATTTTGGCTGCTGAGCTCGGCGTCAGTTTGCGCCAGACCTCGGGCCCGGTGCTCGAGCGACCGGGCGATCTCGCAGCGATCCTCACCAATTTGCAGCCGCGTGACGTGCTCTTTGTCGATGAAATTCATCGTCTGGCACCAGTTGTCGAGGAAGTGCTCTATCCGGCGATGGAGGACTACCAGCTCGATATCATGATCGGTGAAGGTCCGGCGGCGCGTTCAATCAAGTTGTCGCTACCGCCGTTCACGTTGGTGGGAGCCACGACCCGCGCAGGACTTTTGACTTCGCCGCTGCGCGATCGCTTTGGCATCGTACAGCGCCTTGAATTTTATGACGTTGCCGATCTCACCAGTATCGTGCAACGCTCCGCCGGTATTCTCGAGGTGCCGCTTGAGTCCGAAGGAGCAATACGAATCGCCGAACGCTCGCGCGGTACGCCGCGTATTGTCAATCGTCTGCTTCGCCGCGCCCGCGACTACGCGCAGGTCAAAGGCGATGGCACGATCACGGCCCGCCTTGCCGTGGCCGCGCTCGATCTGCTCGAAGTCGACCCGGTCGGCCTCGACATGCTCGATAGGAAGCTGCTCTCCACCATCATCGAAAAGTTTGATGGCGGGCCGGTGGGCATCGACAGCCTCGCGGCAGCGATCGGCGAAGAGCGCGGTACGCTCGAAGATGTCATCGAACCATTTTTGATTCAGCAAGGATTTTTGATGCGTACGGCGCGCGGACGCATGGCGATGCGTACCGCGTATTTGCACTTCGGGTTTACACCGCCGCAACATCCGGGGGGTGCGATGCCGCTTTTCGAGGAGGGTGCGTGAGCACTTTTCGGGTGGCGGTTCGAGTCTATTGGGAAGACACGGACGCGGGCGGTGTCGTCTATTACGCAAACTATTTGCGCTTCCTTGAGCGGTGTCGCACCGACTGGTTGCGCAGCAAGGGCATCTCGCAGCAGACTTTGGTAGAGACGCGCAGGGTGCAGTTCATGGTGCTTGCCGTGAACATCGAGTACAAAGCCCCTGCGTACCTCGATGATCTTCTCGAGGTGAGCTGCGAAGTTGAGCCCGAGGGGCGCACCACGGCCATCTTTCAGCAAAGGATATGGCGCGTAGCCGGCGAATCAGACGCCGTGTACGCGCCAGGTGCAGCGGACGAGCGCGAACTTTTGGTCGAGGCGCGGGTCCGTGTGGTGTGCGTGGATGTGAGGACGCTGAGACCGCAGCGCATTGGGGAGTACATCCAGTGAATGATTTGTCTATTTTGCGCCTGATCGTCGAGGCCACCATCGTCGTACAGCTCGTGATGCTGATGCTGGTCGGCGCTTCGGTGTATTCCTGGAGCATCGTTTTTCGTAAGCGCGCAGCGCTCGGGCGTGCTAAGGCAGATCTCGAACGCTTCGACCGCGATTTTTGGTCGGGTGGCGATCTTGCCACGCTCTACAAGACCATCGAGTTTCGCGGTAACGCCATCGGTATCGACAGTATTTTTCAGGCGGGTTTTAGTGAATTCGCGCGCCTGAGCCAGCAGGGCGTCGAGGCCGTTGAGGTGCTGCTCGAGGGTGCGCGACGCGCCATGAAAGCGCAGCAAATCAAAGAAATTGAATTCCTCGAGAAAGGCCTTTCGAATTTGGCGACTGTGGGCTCGACGAGTCCCTACGTCGGTCTCTTTGGTACTGTGTGGGGCATCATGCACGCCTTCGTGGGTCTCGGCTCCGTGCAGCAGGCGACGCTTGCGACCGTGGCGCCCGGCATCGCCGAAGCGCTGATCGCGACTGCCATTGGCCTCTTTGCGGCGATTCCGGCGGTGGTCGCCTACAATCGCTTCGCCGATCAAGTTTGGCGTCTCGAGGCGCGCTACGGCGCGTTCATGGAAGAATTCTCGACCATTCTGCAGCGTCACGCGACGCGCAGCGGTCACTGAGGTCCGAGCCGATGGCACTTACAGGGCGCGGTCGTAAGCCGATGAGCGAGATCAACGTCGTCCCATACATCGATGTGATGCTCGTGCTGCTGATCATCTTCATGGTGACTGCGCCGTTACTTACCCAAGGTGTGAAAGTTGATTTACCCGATGCCCATGCACCGGCCATTGATCCGGCCGAGTTGCAGAACCGGCCGCCGCTTGTCCTCTCGGTCGATCGTCAGGGTCGGCTCTACCTCAATCAGGGTGAGCGACTCGAAGAGCCGCTCGAAGATTCGATGATCGAAGCGCGCGTGGCCGCCGTGCTACGCAATGCGCCTGGTCTACCGGTATTCGTCAAAGGTGATCGCGACGTACCCTATGGTCGCGTAGTCGAGGCGATGGTGTTACTGCAGGGTGCAGGAGCGCAAAAAGTCGGATTTTTGACTGATCCGGTCAACATCCGGGGGGCGCGTTGAGGTCGTCATGCCCAGCGTGACCGAGCGCTGGCGACCCTATTTGTTGTCGATCGCGGTACATGTGGCGCTGCTGCTCGTCATCTTCGTGCTCAGCCTCGATGCCTGGAAAAATCTTTGGCAAGATGAGGTCACGCCACCACAGGCCGTGGCGATCGAGGCCGTGCCAGTCACCGGCGAAGAGCTCGCGCGCCTCGCGCGCGCGGCTCGTCCCGTAAAGCCCGCGCCCCAACCGATTCCGGAGCCTGAATTACCGGAAGTTCCCGCGCCGCAGATCGAGCCGCCAAAGGCCATCGAGCCGCCAAAGATCATCGCCAAGCCAAAGCCGGCCGAGCGGAAACCCGAGGCGCCGCCCAAGCCGACGGCGGCAGAGCTTGCCGCGGATCGCGAGGCTGTGCGCAAAGCGAGCGAGGCGCGCGCTGCGGACGAGGCCACGCGCAAAGCCAATGAGGCCCGAGCGGCGGCGGACGCCAAGCGCTTCGCCGACGAAGTCGCAGCCGAAGAAAAGCGTCGTCTGGAGGATGTTCGAGTGCGTGCCGAGCGCGAAGCCGCACTACAGCGGGACTTGGCTGCCGAGGTGGAAGCCGCAGAGGCGGCCTCGGCGGCACGCACGGCGGCTGCGCGCAAGGCCTCGCTCTCGGCACAATGGGCGGCAGCGATTCAGGCGCGGGTGCAGCGAGCATGGATTCGTCCGGCTTCGGCCGTCGCGGGGCTTGATTGCCGCATCATGGTGACCCAGGCGCCGGGCGGTACGGTGGTGAGCGCCGAGGTGCGCAGTTGCAACGGCGACGAGACAATTCGGCAGTCGATCGAGGCGGCGGTATTTCGCGCCTCACCGCTGCCGCCGCCGCCCGATCCAGCACTTTTCGAACGCAATATCGACTTGAGGTTCAGGCCCAATGATTGATTCGATTCGAGCTTGGTGGCGATCGCCGCTGCGCTGCGCGTTGCTTGTGTTCTTTGTTCTTGGCTCGCGTGGCGCTGAGGCGCAACTGCAGGTCGATATTACCTCGGGCGTCTCGGCACCCATTCCGCTTGCGATCGAAGATTTCGCCACCGATCCGCAGGCCTCTTCCGAAGTGATTCGGCAAGATCTCGCGCGCAGCGGGCGCTTTATCGTCGGACCGCGTACCACCGCCGACTATCTGGTGACGGGTCGGGCGAGCGCCGGAGTCGGTGGTCGGACCACGATCGATTTCGAGTTACTCAATTTGCTGAACGGTCAGAGATTGTTGGTCGAGCGGGTGACAAGCCCGCCCGCCGCGTGGCGTAATGCCGCGCATCGTATCAGTGATCGAATCTATCAAAAAATCATTGGCGTGCGCAGTGCGTTTGCCACGCGTATCGCTTACGTGTCGGTCGACGGCCAGCCGCCGAGTCAGCGCTACCAGGTGATTGTGGCAGACGCCGATGGCGAGAATGCGCGCGTGGTCTTGCAGTCGCGCTTGCCGTTGATGTCGCCCACCTGGTCGCCTGATGGTGAATCCATCGCCTATGTCTCGTTCGAGACGCGGGCGGCAGCCATCTACATACAAAAAGTTCGTACCGCCGAGCGACGTCGGGTCTCGGGTCGGGCTGGGGTCAACAACGCGCCGGCTTGGTCGCCCGATGGGCGTAAGCTCGCGCTCACGCTGTCGTCGGGCAGCGGCAATCTCGATGTGCACGTGCTTGAGCTCGACACCGGAGTGCTCACGCGTATTACCGATCACCCGGCCATCGATACCGAGCCCGTGTGGTCGGTCGATGGCAGCCAAATCTATTTCACCTCCGATCGCGCCGGCGGGCCGCAGGTTTATAGGACCGAGTCGATTGCCGACGCGCAACCGCAGCGCATCACTTTTGTTGGTAACTACAATGCGCGGCCGCGAGTGAGTCCGGATGGTAAGCAACTCGCGTTTGTCACACGCGAGGGCGGGGCGTATCGGATTGCGCTGCAGGATCTCGGGAACGGTGTGGTGCGAGTGCTGTCGAAGGGCCAGCAAGATGAGTCGCCGGCGTTCTCGCCCGATGGCGGCACGCTGATCTATGCGGCCCGTGAGCGCGGCCAGCGCGTGCTCGGGACGGTCGGCGCTGACGGCCTGATCCTGCAGCGCCTCAAGGCCGATCGCGGCGAGGTTCGCGAGCCGACTTGGGGACCGTTTCTGCCATGATATTGCCGTCATGCGATAATTCACCTTTCTTTGGGAGACCACGAGACATGAGACATATTGCTGCCATCCTGCTGATTCTCGGCCTGCTTGCTGCCTGCAAATCCGCGCCACCGCTGGCGAGCGATAATCCGGGTGAACTTGCGCCGCGAGCCGATGCCTCGGCGATCGCGCAGCCGGATGATTCGGCGGGCACGGTATCGGCGGGCGGGGTGGGCAACGATGCTGAAAGCACGATCGTGCTGCCGCCTGAGCTTCAGGGGCGCACGGTGATTTATTTCGCATTCGACAGCGACAGCATCAGCGCCGAAGATCAGGAATTGGTCGCGGCACATGCACGCTTCATGTCCGGTAAAGCCGGTGTGCGCCTGCGTCTCGAGGGTCACACCGACGAGCGAGGTTCTCCGGAGTACAACATCGGTCTTGGCGAGCGACGCGCGCAGGCTGTGCGCCGCGCCTTGGGTCTGCAGGGCGTTGCCGACTCGCGCGTCGCAACGGTGAGCTATGGCGAAGAGCGGCCTGCGGCGAGCGGCGAGAACGAAGACGCCTACTCCCGTAACCGTCGCGTCGAACTCGTCTACCCCGGAGGCTGAGCGAGTGCGACGCCTCGCGGTCGTCGCCGGTTTCATGCTGCTCGCCGCCGCGGCGGCATCGCCGGCGTTCGCACAGTCGACCCGGGCCCGACTCGATGACCTCGAGTTGCGCATGCGACAGACCGAAGAGACGCTGCGCGGACAGGCCTTGGTCGAAATGTCGCAGCGGCTAGACACCCTTGAGACGGATTTGCGCGCTCTGCGCGGTGATCTCGAAGTACTGCAAAAAGATAATGAGGATTTGCGCAAGCGTCAGCAAGATCTGGCCAAAGATTTCGAGCGACGGATCGCCGAGCTCGAGAGCAAACTGACCGCTTTGCAGGCAGCCCCGCCCGCACCTCCGCAGCTGAGCGGGGCGACGCGACCGGCCACCGAGTCGCTCGCCGTGGGTGAGAGCGCGCCGCTGCCGCCTGTTGCTGCGCCTGCGACATCGACCGCGCCTTCGGCAACCGCCAAGCCGACCGCAACGGCCGCCGAATCGCCGGCGGCTGCCGAGCGCCCCGAGGTGCTCTACGGGCGCGCCTTCGATGCGCTCAAAGCATCGAAATTCCCCGAGGCCATCACTGGCATGCGCGATTTTTTGCTCAAGCACCCGGCGCATCCGCTAGCCGATAATGCGCAGTACTGGTTGGCGCAGACACACTACGTGACGCGTGATTACGCCCAGGCCATCGAGGCCTTTGCGGGATTCATCGCGCGTTCGCCCGACTCGACTCGTGTGCCCGATGCGCTGCTCAAAAAAGGCATCGGTGAATTCGAGTTGGGGCGCAGCACCAACGCGCGAGCGACGCTCGATGAGGTGGTGCGGCGCTTCCCGCAGAACGATGCGGCACGCTCCGCGCGTGAGCAACTCGCGCGCATGCGTTGAGACCATGTCGAGCGAGAGTCGACTCAAGCTCACTGAGACTTTTCGTTCGCTGCAGGGCGAAGCGGACTCGGTGGGTATCCCCACGGCGTTCATTCGGCTAACAGGCTGCCCGCTGCGCTGCCACTACTGCGATACCGCCTACGCTTTTCATGGTGGTGCTTGGTGGAGTCTGACCGACATCCTGGCGCGGGTTCGTGAGCTCGAGGTCAGCCATGTGTGTGTCACGGGTGGCGAGCCGCTT
>VGTW01000040.1 GCA_016874555.1 Gammaproteobacteria bacterium
AATAGTCGCGAGCGCAGTCACCTTGCCTTGCATGTCTTTCATCAAGCGTTGGAACTCGGCTTGCTGTTGCCACAACTCGGGTTTCGCCTTGCTACTTGGGGTAATCGAGCCCGCCGGAAACAACTCTGGGACATAGTTGCCCATGGCGGCCGCGCGCTCCGCCGCGGTACGAAACGCGTTGGTGTCGTAAGGTGCTCGACCCGCAGCCATCGCGCCCATCAGACCCATTTGAGCACCGAGTACGGTATATGCTGACTGGCGCAGCTTTACCTGTTGCGCGGCTCGCGCATCCTGCGCGCTGGCGCTCGGCACTAAAGTTATCGCAGCGGCAAGACTCGCGGCCAGGGCAACGAGAGGCAATTTGCAAATTTGGAACATTGGTCACTCCTAAAGTGGACGCATCGTAAAAGACAAAATCAACGCAGATTGTATGCCGAAGGCGATAGCAGGTCGCAAGCAAGCGCAGGCTCTGCTACGCTCCGCGGCCTTTTTCCCCCAGCAGGGATCGTCCTGGAAGCTTAAATGACCACTGTCCGCCCCATTCGCAATATCGCGATCATCGCTCACGTCGATCACGGGAAGACCACGCTGGTCGATTGTCTGCTAAAGCAATCGGGCACGTTTGCCGCGCATGAACGCGTCGGTGAGCGTGTGATGGATTCCAATGATCTCGAGCGCGAGCGCGGCATCACCATTCTCGCCAAGAACTGCGCAATCGAATATCACGGTACGCGTATCAATATCGTCGATACGCCGGGGCACGCCGACTTCGGTGGTGAAGTCGAGCGGGTGCTATCGATGGTCGATGCGGTACTGCTGCTAGTCGATGCCGTTGAAGGTCCGATGCCACAGACGCGCTTCGTCACCCGTAAAGCGCTTGCGCTCGGCCACAAAGCGATCGTCGTCATCAATAAAGTCGATCGGCCGGGCTCGCGCCCGAACTGGGTGATCGATCGTACTTTTGAGCTGTTCGACAAACTCGGTGCGAGTGACGCGCAGCTTGACTTTCCGATCGTCTACACTTCGGCGCTGCAGGGCTGGGCCACCACCGACCTCGCGCGTCCGACAAGCGACATGACCGCTCTCTTTGACGCGATTTTGGCGCACGCGCCAGCGCCGCCGACCGAAGTCGATGCGCCGCTGCAGCTGCAAATCTCGCAGCTCGACTACAACCCCTATGTGGGTCGCATCGGCATTGGCCGGGTTCGTCGCGGCACGCTGCTGGCCGGTCGTAACGTCGCTGTACGCTGGGGTGATGAGGATCGCGGTACCGGCAAGATCGGCCAAATTTTGAGCTTCCGCGGGCTCGAGCGCTTTGCTGTGGAGAGCGCCACCGCCGGTGACATCGTCGCCATCACCGGTATCGATGCAGTGAACATTGGCGTCACGCTCTGCGACCCCGAACAGGCCGACGCACTGCCGCCCATCAAAGTTGACGAGCCCACGCTCTCGATGACCTTTCAGGTCAACACTTCGCCCCTCGCCGGTCGCGAAGGCAAGTTCGTCACCAGCCGACAGATTCGCGAGCGCCTGGCCCGTGAACTACAGAGCAACGTGGCACTGCGGGTCGAAGAGTCGGTTGACGCCGACGTGTTCCGGGTCTCAGGTCGCGGCGAACTGCACCTGACCATACTCGTCGAGAACATGCGGCGCGAGGGCTACGAACTCGCCGTCGGCAAACCACAGGTCTTAAAGCGCGTGGTCGATGGCGTTGGACAAGAGCCTTTCGAAGCGCTCACCATCGATATCGACGAGGGCTATCAGGGTTCGGTCATGTCCGAGCTGGGTACACGACGCGGCGAGTTGCTCGACATGACGGTCGAGGGCGATCCGACCGGTCGCGGCGGTGGCCGCGTGCGGCTCGAATATCGCATCCCGGCGCGTGGCCTGATCGGCTTTCAAGGCGAGTTCATGACCATGACCCGCGGTACCGGACTCATGAGCCATATCTTTGATGGCTACGACGTGGTCAAGGGCGAGATTCCCGAGCGCCACAACGGCGTGCTGATCAGTAATGAAAACGGCGAGGCTGTCGCTTATTCTTTGTTCACGCTGCAGGAGCGCGGTCGGCTATTCGTGGAGCATGGCTCGAAGGTCTATGAGGGCATGATCATCGGTATCCACAGTCGCGATAACGATCTCGTCGTCAATCCGATCAAGGAAAAAAAGCTCACCAACATTCGTGCTGCCGGCAAAGACGACGCCTTGCTGCTTACCCCGCCCGTCGCACTCACGCTCGAGTATGCGGTCGAATTCATCAATGAAGACGAGCTCGTCGAAGTAACGCCGCAATCGATCCGCCTGCGCAAGCGCTTCCTCAAAGAGCACGAGCGCAAGCGCGCTGCGCGTGACGCCGAGGTCGCCGTCGGTTGAAGTGGGCGCGGCCCGCTCGCTAAGTCGCCAACGGATTTACTGCCCGTCGATATTTTTACGTGGCCCGGGTATGAAGGCGTTGGTGCGGCGAATGTAATCGGCATACTCGGGACGGCGCTGACCAATATCGCGCTCGAGCAGCGTCACCCCGGACACTCGTAGCAGCAGCAGCGTCATGAGCACCGGGCCGAGAACGCTCCACCAGGCGCCGCCCGACAGAGCAATCAGGTAAAAAGCCCACCACTGCGCGCAGTCACCAAAGTAATTAGGGTGCCGCGTGTAGCGCCAAAAACCGCGATCCATGACTTTGCCCGCGTTGGCGGGGTCGCGCTTGAAGTGGGCGAGCTGCCAGTCGCCGCCGGCCTCGAAGGCAAAGCCCAGCAGCCACAGCGCAAGTCCGAGGTAGTCGAGCACACCGAGCGGCGCCTCGCTTCCGATGGCGCCATGCAGCGGTAGCGAGATCACCCAGGCCAAAACGGCCTGCAAGGCGAACACGCGATACAGGCTACTGACAGCAAAACCCGGTTCATTGCGCTGGCGGATTGCCTGGTAGCGCCGATCCTCTTCATGGCCCCAATTACGGGCCGTGATGTACACCGAGAGCCGAATCGCCCACAGGGCCACCAGCACAAAGAGCAGCCGCCCGCGAACCGTATCCGCTGGGAAACCAGCGTAGACCAGAATCGACACCAAAAACATCAGTGACCAAAGAGAGTCGACCACATCGACATTACGCCGAGGCAAAGAAACCAGCCAGCCGAGGGCCGCTAGGCCCACCATCCATGGTAACGCCTGAAGATACTCAAACAATTGGAACATGAGTTAACCCCCCGAGGGTGCTCAATCGGTGAATGTACGCCGCAGTTTTAATCGCGACGACGCTGCACACAAGTCTCGACTCTAGTGTATGACTATTGCCATTATTACGCTTATAGCTTTGATCGTTGCTCTAGGGTCTGTGATCGTCAGCTGCCTGATAGTGGAAGGTGGTCTCTCAATCACCTCTTGTTGCGGCAACCCTCCGACTATGTCGTCATCCTCGGCGGCGCACTCGGCGGCTTTATCGCCGACAATCATTTCGATATCGTCAAAGCTTCGTTGGTAAGGACGATCGGTCTTATCAAGCCGCCGTGCTACAACTGCGACGCCCACATCGAGCTAGTCAAGCGGGTGTTCGATTTGCTGGTCGGACCGCGCAAGGGAGGTCTACTCAAGATTGAACTCGACATCATCGATCCCGCGAAAAGTCCCGCGTTCCCGATGATCCCTCAGGTTATAGAAGGTCACCAGATAGTCGATCGAGCACGCCCGATTTTTTTTGCATTATAAATAATGCAATAACCATAGCGCCCGCGCCGTGCCGACGTTTACCATACGCGCTGTGGGTCGCATATTCGAAGTTCGAAAGCACGCCATGTTCGCGCGGTGGAACCGCATGGCAAAGCAGTTCGCCCGCATCGCCAAAGACATCAACATGTCGGTCAAATCGGGCGGTCCCGACCCGCAATCAAATCCGCAGTTACGGCGTATTTTGCAGAACGCGCGTGCTGTCAACATGCCGAAGGACAAGGTCGAGGCTGCTATTAAACGTGCATCTGGCCGCGACGCCACGAATTACGAAACCGTGATTTACGAGGGCTATGCGCCGCACGGCGTCGCGCTACTGATCGAAACCGCGACCGATAATCCCACCCGCACCGTCGCCACCGTACGTAACGCATTCCAGAAGTACGGTGGCAATCTCGGCACCAGCGGCAGCGTCGGCTTTATGTTTAAGAAAATGGGTGTCTTTCGCCTGGATCTTACTGGTATCGACCAAGATGATCTCGAGCTGTACTTGATTGATCACGGGCTTGAGGAAATGGGCGAGAGCGCCGGTGAGAAAGGTGAAACGCAACTAGTTGTACGCTGCGCGTTTGAAGATTTCGGCAAGGTTCAGGAAGCGCTCGAAACGCGGAAGATCTCACCAATCAAGGCCGAGCACGAATACATCCCAAGCGTCCCCACCGAACTTGGCGAAACTGACGCCGCCGAAGTATTAGAGCTGATCGACAAACTCGAACAGGACGATGACGTGCAAAGCGTGTTCCACACGCTGGCGTAAATACGGGTAGCAACCGGTGGGCCGCGCGATTAGTGCGGCCGGTCGTCCAAACTTTGGTACTACTTCGAAGCAGGATCTTTATGACTATCCGCCATGAAATCTGCGGGATTATCAGCAAGCTCGAAACCAGCCACCTCGAGGCGCTTGGTTAACGGCACAAAGGCCCGCCGCGCTCTCGCCAGCCACCAGAGCCCTGGAATCCCAGCGAGCAGACAAATTACACCGAGCGCCGCACCGACCGGGCCAAAGAACGACACTCCGGAGTCGGTGAGTAACCCGACGCCTGGCGGGCCTAGTGCCAGACCAAAGAAATTGGCGAGCAGCAGGTAAAGGGCGACCACCTGTCCACGCATACGTGGCGGCGTGACCTCGACGAATGACAGCGAAGCGATGCTAAAGGTCACCGAGGTTGCGCAAAAGAGTGCGCCTGCAAAGGCGAGCGCCCAGAGCGCTGTGTCAAGAAACCCGGTAATCACAGCAAACGGGACCATGGCAATCGCGCCGCCCTGAATGGTCCGCAGCGTCGCATCTTCGATCCCGCGTGCGACCATTGCACGCGAAACGCATCCTGCGATCAAGTTGCCGACAAGAGCGCACCCGAGAATCACTGGCCCCAGCTGCGCACCGACCTCGGCCGGTGTCCAACCATGGTCGCGAATGAACACCGAGGGTAACCACGCCACGACCGACGTGCTGATCACGAAGAGCGCCGCCATCGAGGTCAGCATCGGCCAAAAAAAATCGCGCTCGCGCAGAAGATGCTGCCAAGCCACGCCCAGCGCCCTCCATTCCTCATCGGTGTGCGCAATCTGTGTCTTGACTCGACCCGCCTTCGCAGTCCGCGGCTCGACCACCGCCAAAGTCAATAAAGAAATCGGCAAGCCAACAAGCCCAGACAACATGAATACGACCTGCCAAGACTCGCGGTCTTGAAACCACGAGCCGATAAACGGGAGCGTGCTAGCCCCAGTGCTCGCAAAAGAAATCAGTGCCCCGCCTACGATTAAGCTCAAACCCGAACCGACTGCGAGTCCTGCGGTGAAGACGCTAACTGGCAAGGCGCGTAGCCGCGGCTCGAACAAATCAGCGAGCAGGGAAATCGCCGCGGGCACCAACGCGGCCTCGCCGAAGCCGACGCCGAAGCGGCAGAGCAGTAACATCCAATATTCGCTAGCGTAGCCCGATAGAAACGTCATCAGCGACCAGAGGACGATGGCGACCGCTATCAAGTGCACGCGGTGAACACGATCTGCAAGCCAGCCGAGCGGCAGACCCATCGTCGCGTAGAAGAGCCCGAAAGCCGGGCCCTGCAGCAGGCCCATTTGAGTATCGGTAATACCGAGATCTAGCTTGATCGGCTGCACGAGTAGCGTGATCAGCTGACGATCGAGAAACGACAACGCATAAGCGGCTAGTAATACCCCCACTGCGAACCATCCGATCGCCGCCCTCACCCCCTGTTGCGATGGCGCGCCAGTCAACGTTCATCTCCTGACGTAGGTAAATCTTTGACACTGACCAACTGATCAGCCGTAGCCGCCTCGGTAGGCAGCACGATGACACTGCGCTTTTTTTTGAGAGCGTCACGCAAGATGTATTCGATCTGGCCATTGACACTACGTAATTCGTCACTCGCCCAGCGCTCCAGCTCCCGCCAGAGCACTGGGTCGATCCGCATCAAAAACGACTTCCGCTCAGCCACGGTATATCCCGCGAACGCTGATCGCGATCAGCCGTAGAGCGTTCCGGTGTTGATCACGGGCTTCGCCTCCGCCTCGCCACAGAGCACGACCATGAGGTTGCTGACCATCGCGGCCTTGCGCTCGGCGTCGAGTTCGACCACATTGCGCTCCGCGAGCGCGGCGAGCGCGGTCTCCACCATACTGACGGCGCCTTGCACGATTTTCTGCCTTGCGGCGAGCACCGCTTCGGCCTGCTGGCGGCGCAGCATGGCCTGCGCCACTTCCGGCGCGTAAGCGAGATGCGTCAGTCGAGCCTCTTCGACCACTACGCCCGCTGGCGCGAGTCGCACCTGCAATTCAGCCTGCAGCGCTAGTGAGACTTCATCGACACCGCTGCGCAGCGTGATTTCGTGCGCCTCGCCGTGATCGTAGGCGTACTGGCTGCCGAGGTGACGGACCGCCGACTCCGACTGGATCCGCACATACTCCTCGTAGTCATCGACATCGAACATGGCTTGGGCGGTGTCCCGCACGCACCACACGACCACCGCCGCAATCTCGATCGGGTTGCCTTGCTTGTCGTTGACCTTCAGGCGCTCGCCATTCAAGTTACGTGAGCGCAGCGAGATCTTGTTGCGCGGGTTTTTCTTGATCGTGACGCTAGCCCCGTCTTTGCCGAGAGGCATCTGTGTGCTACTGCCGTTTGAATAGAACGGATTGCCGAAATGGAAGCCGCCCTTGCGCACCGTACCCTTGTAGTCACCAAAGAGCACGATCACCCGCGCCTCATTCGGCTGCAGCGAGAAAAAGCCGGACAATGAAATGAAAAACAGGGTTAGCAAGGCGATACCGATCGCGGCCGCTGAACCCTCGCCGGTGATGGCCGCATAAACCATTCCGGCGACACCTCCCGCCAGCAAGGCGAGAACGATCGGCAACGCAAGCCAACCATTACCTACAGAAATTTCGCGCTCACGACTGGCAGCGCGGGAAGCAGCCACTGAGATCATTGACATGGTCGACGCTCCCAAACTTGAAACGGGACCGCACCGGACCCGAAGGCGTCGATATTATTATGATATCACTTCAGTATCAACTACGGTTCACGACTGGCGCGCCCGGAGAGATTCGAACTCCCGACCTCATGGTTCGTAGCCATGCGCTCTATCCAACTGAGCTACGGGCGCATTCCCCGATTAAACACACAAACTCTACCACAGCACCTCGAGGGCGCAGGACGCCGCCAACGTTTGGCAGGGAAGCTAATAGCCTGCCAAGCTCGCCAACCGGTCGAGGTGGTAGCTCTGATCGCCGAAGGCCTGCTCCAGCGTGCGTGCGCGCTTGATGTAGAGCCCGATGTCGTGGGCATCGGTCATACCGATACCGCCGTGCATCTGGATCGCCTCGTTGGTCGCAAGCTCAGCCACCTGCGAAGCCTTCGCCTTTGCCATGCTCGCAAGCGCTGATCGCTGTTTCGCGAGCGGCGAGCCCGGCTCGGCATCGAGCGCGAGCAGGGCCTCTTGGACCAGCGATCGCGCGAGCTGCAGCTCGACGAACCAGTTCGCCGCTCGATGTTGCAGCGCCTGGTAGCTACCAATCAGTTTTCCGAACTGCGAGCGCTCTTTGAGGTAGCGCAGCGTACGCGAAAACGTCTCTTCGCTGATTCCAAGGAGTTCAGCCGCCAACCCCGCGTTGATGATGTCCGCGAGCCGCTCAAGCACGGCGGCGGACGCAACCCCGCCGCCGAGCAAAGCCTCCGCGCTAAGCTCAACACCATCGAGTACGATCTCGCCGCAATTGCGGCCATCGACCATGGGCGTGACCTCGATACGCAATCGAGCTGCATGGCGCGCCACGATGAACACGCCAAGTCCCTCGCGATCGCCGGCCTCGCCGGTGAGCCGACATACCACCAAAAACTGATCGACCGAAGATAAATCAGCGATTCCGCGTTTGCAGCCGTTTAGCAGCCAGCCACCCGCCGTCGATCGGGCGGCGGTCGCCACGCGGAAAGGATCAAAATGCGACCGCTCATCCCACGCCAAAGAAAATGTCAGTGAGCCCTCGATGATCTGCGGCAATAGCGTAGCCTGCTCTTGCGCACTACCCAGTAATTGAATTGTCGTGGCTGCGCTCAGCACCGTCGAATTCATGGGCGTGATACTTAGGTGTCGCCCTAATTGTTCGAGGACGATACCGAGCCCCGCGAAGCCCAAACCGGCACCGCCCTGCGATTCGCTCATGGCAATGCCGGGCCAGCCCATGCCGACGATCTCGCGCCAAAGTTCGGGATCGAAAGCCTGCTCGTGGGTGCGCTCGCGCCAGACACGAAATTGTACAAGCGATGCACGATCAGCGAGAAAATCGGTCGCCGAGCGTCTGAGCATTTCCTGTTCTTCGGTCAATAACAACGGCATGGAGATCTCACAGACCCAGCGCACGCTTAGCGATGATATTGAGCTGGATCTCCGACGTGCCGCCCTCGATCGAATTGCCCTTGGAGCGTAGCCAGTCCGAGGCCCACGCCTCTCCCGCGGGTCCTCGCGCATCCCACTGCAGAGCCGTAGCCCCCTCGATATCGAGATGCAGCTCGTTTCGTCGCTTGTTGAGTTCGGTTCCGAAGTACTTGACGGCCGAGGCCATGGCGCCCAAGTCGGCCGCGTTCCGAGCGCGCGCCGCTTGCGCAAGCGTGATCCGAAACGCTACCGAGTCGAGCTCGAAGCGAGCAAGCGAATGACGCAGTGCACCATTGCGTAACTTGCCATCGACGTCGCTACCGAATATTTCGAGCGCGCGTTGTGCTAAGGCCTTACCATTTATCTGACTGCCGAGCCCGGAAATCATCTCGCGCTCGTGCGAAAGCAAATACGTGGCGATCGCCCAGCCCTGCCCTTCTTCGCCCACCCGGTGTGCCTTCTCGACGCGTACGTTCTCGAAGAACACCTCACAGAACGGCGAGGCGCCACTAATCAGCTTAATCGGGCGCGCGGTGACGCCGGACGTGCGCATGTCGAACAGCACGAAGCTGATCCCCTCGTGCTTCGGTACACTCATATTGGTGCGCACGAGACAAAACATCCAGTCTGCCTCATCACCATATGAGGTCCATATTTTTTGGCCGTTGACGAGATAGTGATCGCCGCGGTCTTCAGCGCGCGTTATTAGGCTGGCCAAATCCGAACCCGAGTTTGGTTCCGAGTAGCCCTGACACCAGCGAATTTCACCGCGCACAATCTCGGGCAAAAATCTTCTCTTTTGCGCCTCGCTACCGAACCTGAGAAGCACAGGCCCGAGCATGCTGATGCCAAAGCTAAAGAGCGGCGACGGTGCGCCGAGGCGTCGCATCTCCTCCCGCAGCACGGCTGACTGCTCGCGCGACAATCCCCCGCCGCCATATTCGGCTGGCCACTCGGGGACCGTCCAGCCACGCGAGGCCATCGCGGCGCACCACGCTGGCTGATCGGGGTGCAGGGGCTTGGGATTGCGCCCGCCCGTGTAGAGATCACCGATCGACACCGCCGCGCCATGCAGCGAGGGCGGGCAGTTGGCTTCAAGCCAATGTCGAGCGTCGGCACGAAAGACATCAAGTTCTTGCATAGTTCGATTATGGTGCCATTCTCCTTAGGATGGCAGACTGCAGCGACTCATCGAGCTCAGCAAGGCAGAGCCGGCATGACCAGCGTTAAATTCACCACGACCAGCGACATCGTTTTCGGTGACGGCTGCCTCAACGAGATTGGTGCGGTAGCGAAGCACAGCGGGATTCGTCACGCCTTGCTTGTGACCGACGGCGGCATCGCCGCGCGTGGCATGCATCAGGCGGCATGCGCAAGTCTTGTGGTCGCAGGCGTCGATGTCACGGTTTACGAGCGGGTCGTCGCCGATCCGCCAACCGAGGTGGTGCTCGAAGCCGCCGCGCTCGGAGCGCGGGCAGGTTGTGATGGCGTGATCGGTTTTGGCGGCGGTAGCAGCATGGATACCGCTAAACTGGTTGCTGTGCTGCTCTGCAATGAGCAATCGCTCGATGACATGTACGGCGTCGACAAAGTTCGCTCGAGTCGTAAGGCGCTCATTCAAGTTCCGACCACCGCAGGCACGGGATCTGAAGTCACCATGGTCGCCGTGGTCACTACCGGCGCCACTACGAAAATGGGCGTGGCCAGTCGGACGCTTTTGGCGGATCGGGTGATCCTTGATCCGCTACTCACGTTATCGATGCCGGCAGCGGTCACGGCAGCCACCGGCATCGATGCGATGGTGCATGCCATCGAGGCCTATACCAGCGTGCGTCTCAAAAATCCGCTCTCCGACATGCTCGCGCGCGAGGCCCTGCGACTGCTTGCAACACATATCGAGCGTGCGGTGTCCGCGCCCACGGATGTCGAGGCACGCGGAGCCATGTTGCTCGGTGCCATGTATGCGGGACAGGCCTTCGCCAACGCGCCAGTCGCAGCCGTGCACGCCCTCGCCTACCCTCTGGGTGGTAACTATCACATTGCCCACGGCCTCAGTAATTCTTTGGTTCTGCCGCATGTGCTGCGCTTCAACGCTCCAGCGGCAGAGTCGATGTACCGCGAGCTCCTGCCGATCGTCGTGAGCGATGGAACAGCGCAGAGCTCAGCGGCGACGCAGGCCTCTACCGCCGCCGAGCGGCTGGCCGCGCACTGCCTCGCTCTCGCAAGCGAACTCGGGCTACCCACTCGACTACGCGAGCTCGACATTCCTCGCAGCGATCTGCCGAGGCTCGCACGCGAGTCGATGCTGCAGCAACGGCTGCTCATCAATAATCCGCGCTCCGTCACCGAAGCCGACGCCCTCGTGCTTTACGAGCGAGCGTACTGAGGACTCGCTGGAGGAATGCCATGAACGAGAGCCGACAGACTCGCGCCGAATACGCGTATTTCCAGACCATGACGACACGCTGGATGGACAACGATGCGTACCAGCACATCAACAACGCGGTGTACTACAGCTTCTTCGACACTGTTGCCAACCAGTATTTGATCGAGGCCGGTGTTCTCCGCATCACGACATCACCCGTAATCGGCTTCATCGTCGCCTCATCGTGCAATTACAAGAAGCCGATCGCTTATCCCGCAAAAGTGGATGCCGCATTCCGCGTGAATCGCATCAGTACGAGCTCGGTGGAATATGGCGTCGCCGTCTTTGCGCAGCGGGATGACGAGCCGGCGGCGTTCGGCACCTTCACCCACGCCTTCGTCGATCGTGCGAGCGGGAAGTCTGTGCCCATTCCGGCTGAGACGCGGACAGCGCTGGAGCGGGCGCTAGTGCCCTCATAACGCGGCGAGGAAAAATCCACCAGTAGTCTAATCGATGAATGACGCAAGCATTTGCTGCCCTACTCCAGCCCCATGCGCTCAGGAAACTCGTCGCCGACGCCTGCGGGTCCAAATGCTGGAGTAGCGCTTGAACGCCTCGATCGAAGAAATTAGGCTGCTACTAGGGTCAATCACTTATTTACCCGATAGCCGATCTCAGTAAGAAGCAGGTTTGAGTTTTGTTCAGACAAGCGGGCGCCGGCCCCATATAATGTCTTGTCGCCGTTCGCCGGCCACTGTTGCAAAGGAAGAAAATTATGTACATCCATCATCGCGGCCGTGCGTTAACGATCCTCCTCGTCGCGTCTTTGCCCTTGACAGCCAAGACCGCTCTCTCCCAAAGCTCCGCGGGAGGTAATGTGAGTGGTACCACCCTCGAAGAAATCGTGGTCACTGCGCGTAAGCGGAACGAGTCGCTCGAGAACGTGCCGATATCGATTTCTGCACTGAGCGCAGCCGATCAACAAAATCTGGTGCTTGGCGGGATGGCAGATTATCTACGGCAAGTCCCGGGCACGCTTTTGGTATCAGGCGGCCCGGACTACCTGAGCGACATCGCGATCCGCGGCCAGGGCGGCGGACGTAACGGGTTTTCTGAGAGCGCAACGGGAATTTACCGAAATGGCATCTTCGTCGCCGGGGGAGGTTTCGGCGGTCGATCGTTCAACCGACTTGATTACTTTGACAACGCCAGCGTCGATATCTACCGCGGCCCGCAAGGTGCGCTCTACGGGCGTAACGCGGTGGGCGGCGCGGTCAATGTGATCAGTAATCGCCCCCAAATGAGCACTGGCGGCAGCGTGAAGGCAGAGTACGGCTCAGCGGAAAAAACGCGGGTCGAAGGCATCTTCAATGGGGTGATCGCCGAGGATAAGATCGCGGTGCGCCTCGGCGGTTTCGAGCTTGATCAGCGGGGCGGTGATATCACCGATGTCAATACGGGCAAAAAGCTCGATGCGCAAAATTATCAGGGCGCACGCGCTCAGCTGCGCGTGAATCTGAGTGACTTGTGGCAGACACGGCTGACCTACGAGGACTTCTCCTCCGAAGGGGCCGGCTTCTCGGCGCTCGGACGACGTTTGGCGACAGGTCTGCCGGCAGGTCGCGTCTTTGACCCCGATATTTACCTCCGTAACGCAAGTCGTGTCGGGCGGGTGAAGATTGATGATCAAACGGTCTATTTTGAGATTGAAGGTACGACGGGTATCGGCGATTTTTCTGCCGTGTATGTGCGCAAGAGTCGTGAAGGTCGGCGATTCAACGAAGATCTCGATCACTTTCTCGGACTTGAAGGTCTGCCGGGTGTAGACATGATCGCTAATCAAAGCGAGAACTTTGATCGCCAAGGCATCGAGGTACGCTTGGCGTCGGGCACAGAGGAACGCCTGTCGTGGCTCGTGGGCGGCGACTGGCAGGGTACAAAGTCCGATGTACTGACCTTCAACGGCGGGACGGTACCGTCAACCTCAGCAGCGGCGCTCCGGGCGCAGGCGGTTCGTCGCGACTCGGCGCTCGAAAAGCTCAACTCCTGGTCTGCCTTTGCGACGCTCGATTACGCCCTCACCCCGCAGCTTAATTCAGCGCTTGAAGTGCGTTATCAAAGAGATCATAAAAAGTTCCGCTTTCAAAGAATCGATCTGGTCACGGGGCCGGTACAGTTGTCCAACCCAGGGTGGAGGAAGACGCTGCCCGGGGCCTCGCTGCAATACAAGTTGAACGACACCATTAATCTTTACGCTCGATATTCCACGGGGCTTCGCGCCGGTGGCTTCAATCAAGGCGTCTCGAACCTCGCACTGCTTGAGTACGACCCCGAGTCCGCCAAGGGCTATGAGATCGGCATCAAAGGCCGTATCCCTGACTGGCGTATGCGTTTTGGGCTTTCGGCGTATTACACGGACAACGATAATCTGCAGGTCGTGACCACCGCGAGCACCGCCGACACTACCTTCACGCTGGTCAATTTGCCGGGCGCCGCTTTTTGGGGTGCGGAGGCTGAGCTGAGCGGATTATGGTCGGTGGGTACCGGTCGTTTAACGTACAACCTGGGTGTGGCCACGCAGGATGGTCGTTTCGATGCAGGGTCGCAGATTTTTACCACAGGTCGCGTGATCGATATCTCCCGCGCCGAAGTCAATCGCGCCCGCGATCTGACCCTGAACTTGTCAGCCTTCTACGCGTATCCGCTAAGCCGCAATATCGATCTCGTTGTAGGCGGTAGCTACCGAGAGGAAAAAGGCGGTAACGAAAATGCCACCGGTGGCACCGCCGACGTCACGGGACGCAAGCTCGAAAACTATGCTATGTACGATGCTCGCGCATCGTTGCGTGGTTCCTGGTGGCTATTGAGCGCCTACGGAAAGAACCTTTCCGAAAAGATTTTTTCGATACAACAAAATATTAACGGCAACAACTACTACAATGAGGGCAAGCGATATGGCCTCGAGGTATCGCTCAAATTTGGTGGTGAAAAAATTTAAGGGTTTTCTCCCTCTCAGCTTTACGGCCCCGCTAGTTCCGTTCTCCGGCGCATAACTCGGAGGCTATGTTCCTTCTTGTAGCGCACTTTGCGGCGCGCGACTTAAACCGGCGTGCTGGTCCACAAAAAAGCTGGGCTACTTCGCCTCCCAACGATCTACACCTGAAAGAGACCTCGGTCGCTCCAACACAACAGGAATATCCGCGAAGAGCGTGCTTCTCCAGAAGCGTGTGGTGACATCATCCACAATATTACTGACTCGCTCGGCATTGTCGCTCGCACGCCGACGTTGAATATTACCGCTGAACACCATGTGGTCTGCGCCATCGAGCACCAGGAGGTACTTGCTGCCCGGGCGCATTGCCTTGTAGGGTCGTTCACGATCCGCCGGGGTCAGTGGGCGTACCGATGCGATGAGCGGAGGACTGCCATCCTCGGTGCCGGTTATCGAGAGCACTGGTATCACGATGTCGCCAAAGGCGTCGGCATCCTTGCCGGAGGCAGGTGGTGCGGGGCTGAATGCGATCGCGGCGCGCACTCGGGGGTCTGCGGCGCCGCGCGGTTGCACCGCGATCGGGAAACGTTGACCTGCGACGCCGAGTGCCGTGTGCGCTCCGAAACTGTGGCCGGCGACGCCAATCCGTTCTCGATCAAGTCGCTGCACCGAGCATCCGCCCAAAGTTTCCCGGCGCTCCACGCGATCGAGAACGAAGGCTGCGTCAGCGAAACGCGCAAGCAGCTGTTCTGCCGACATCGCGCCCCTGAGTGACGAGCCGATATCTGATCGCGCGCGTCCACGCCACAGCGATTCATCTGATCCGACATGTTGGATGTGAATAACAGCGATACCCGCGCGCGTCCACGCCTCTGCCCAACGCGTCCCAGCATCCAGGCTGCCACCAAGTCCATGACTAAAAATCACGATCGGAACGGATGCGTCACCCGCAGGCAGGCGTACACGCACAGGAACGTTACGATCGTCACGGTCTGGATCAGTCAGCACTGCCTCACAGATCTGCAAATCGGCAGCGATTGCTCTGCTTACGACCGACAGCAAGACAGTGAGCATGACAAAGAATTTGGGAAGTCGGATCATGGATGACGCTCAACTGACGTTACGGGAGGTAATACATATCGGCCGTCACGGAAACTCGCGTGCGGCAGATAGGCGCGAAAACTTAGCTTAAAGAGTCCGGGGGGCGCCGGTAGCCAATTTAGGGTGGGATCTTTGGGCGGGGAGGTTTGAATGACGATCCCGATGGAACCGTCTTGTTGACGAATGATATCCCTTGAGCGATCCCCTATAGAGTACCGCTTGGCCTCGTTTTCATAAAGAAACCAGCGGCCTGTGCCGTCAGGTTCGTACATCGTCAGGGACCAGAACCCGTCGATTGGAGTTTCTTTGGGAATGACCAGTCGGTAGCTCCTCCGACCATCGAGAGCCGCACCGGCACCGTCGATCGAGGTATGCAGATACAAAGCCTCTTCTTCTGGTAGTGCTCCGAGTCCGCCAAGCGCGACAGCGGCGCGAAACTCGTCGTCTTCGCCGAAGCGACCGAGGCCCGATCGCGGATAAACCCAGCCATTTTTCTGAGATCCAGCCGCCGCGAGATGACTTCGCAATTCATCGCGAACAGACATAAATAAATGGTACCAGCGCGTCTTGGTTTCAGCGGGCAGGGCTTCCCAAGTCAGAGCTTGAGGACCGAGGCCGACGGATCCGAATTCGGCGAGGCGAGTACGATGCGTCGGTGGCACAGGGCTCCGAGCTAACGCTGCATTTACAGTCTTCAAAAAAATCTCTGGTGTCGGATTGGTCGGGGTGGGCAGATCGAAGGGGCGCGAGGACCGCGGGTTCGACAATAAAAATTTGCGCTGCGCCACGACTGCGGCCGAGAGATCCTCAGGGCCATCTACCAACACCCTGACGAGCATCCAGGCGTCATTTGTCGGTGATCGCAAGATACGCATACCGGGAGGAGTGCTCCCGCTCCACTCTGGACCGATAACTAGGAATCTTGCACCTCGGCCCCTATCTTCACGTGTGCCCGCGATCGCGAATGCGTCGGTAAACAGGTCCATAAAGTGCACGCTGTGATAACGATTCGGTAACGGGGGCATATCGAGCTGGACCGGTCCCGCAGCCAAATCGAGCCATGCACTCGCATACAGGGTGTCGTTGTTCGGTGCAGTCACACCCCTATCTTTCGGTCCTGTGAGAGTGGTGCGCGAGGTCAACGTATTGGGTAAACCACGCGAGTTACTACGTACCCGCATCATTTCATAGACCGGGAATCCGAAGTTGAAAGCACGACGAACTAAGTCGTCATCAGTCTGCTGTGCTACCACCAGTTGACACGAGAAAAACACCGCAAATACGATCACTGAGATTACTGATATCTTTGTCATGGTCTGTGTTCGCTCACCTTGCGACCAGCAATCCCCTCGTCGCAGGCAATGATTTTCTCTCACGGTGTAGCCTCTGGCTCTTGAGGCGAGAAACATGGCGAGATTCTCAACATCCATCGCGCTAGCCCTTGGAATCGTGGGAGCGCCAGATCGTGCGCTCGTTGCTCAATAGACTGGCGGAGAGAGAGTCCGCCAAAGTATAGGTCACCGGCGATCATAAAGATCTACAAAACACTAAAATTACCGCATTATTTGGGTACTTTTTATTTTCGGCGGTTGATGGAAGTGCACCGAAAGCTACGCTAAAGTTGGGTACTGAACTGGGTACCGAGTTTAGCTATGTCAGCAGAGAAACTTTTATCTGAAGCGCGGTGCAAGGCAGCAAGGCCGCGCACAACGGTTTACTACGTGAGTGACGGACGGGGGTTGA